>JBDUEF010000062.1:0-12719 GCA_040002535.1 Actinomycetota bacterium
AGCACGGCTCGCTGATGGACGACGAGGCGATCGACCTGATGGCCGAGCACGGCACGTACCTGGTCGCCGATATCTACGACGGGGACTGGATCGCAGAGATGGGCCGCCGGGAACATTGGTCGGAGAGCTCGCTGCGGAAGAACGACGAGACCACGCAGGCGCAGCGCGAGGGGTTCGAGAAGGCGGTGAAGGCGGGCGTGAAGATCGCCTATGGCACCGACTCGGGCGTCTACCCGCACGCCTTCGCCGGGCGCCAGATGGCGAAGATGGTGACGCACGGCATGACGTCGATCCAGGCGATCCGCAGCGCCACCACGGTGTCTGCGGAGCTCCTGGGCTGGCAGGACCGGGTCGGCTCGATCGAAGCCGGGATGTTCGCCGACCTGATCGCGGTGGACGCCGATCCGCTGGAGGACATCACCGAGCTCGAGCGCGTCACGTTCGTGATGAAGGGCGGTCAGGTCATCCGAGCCTGAGCGGATCTCGCCATGGAGCAGCGTCACGAGAGGGGATGGATGAGCGATCACGCGGTGGGGCCGGCGGTCACACGGTCGCGCCTGGGCACGGCGGCGGGCGTGCTGGCGGTGGGCACGGACCTGCTCTACCTGGGCATCATCGCGGTGCAGGAGCCGGTCGACTGGCCGACGGTGATCTTCTTCGCCACCACCATCTTCCTGGCGGGAGCGGCGGCCGGCGTGGCGTCGACACCCGATCTGACCTTGGCGATGCGTCTGCTGCTGTTCGCGGCCGCCGCCGGCGGGCTCCTGTGTCTGGGCATCATCGGCGTGTTCTCGATCGGCCTGCCGCTGCTTGTCGCCGGCACCCTCTGCGCCATCGCGTGGCAGGGGGCATGGGCCGCCGGCGACCCGACCGGCGCCCGAGCCTGGGTGCCGTCGCTGGTGGCGTTCGGCGCGGCGGCCCTGCTACCGCTGGGCGGCGCGATCGCGCTCTGAGGCCAGCCTCAGGCGGTGGCCCAGCGCTCGGCCCACCTGCCGAGCTCGTCCATCACGTTCGTGAGGTCGCGACCGCGTTCCGTGAGGGTGTATTCGATGCGCACTGGCGTGTCGGGGATGACGGTGCGCGTCACGATCCCCTCGGCCTCGAGCTCCTTCAGCCGCTCCGAGAGCAGCGCGTCGGAGATCTGCGGGATCGCGTTGCGGAGCTCGCCGAAGCGCGTGGCGCCCGTCTGCAGCGCCCGGACGACCTGTGGGTTCCAGCGCTTGCCGACGAGTTCGGCCGCCCGCTGGAAGTGCGGGCACATCGGCGATTCTGCTGTGGCCATCTGTAGCGCCTCTCGATCCGGGATCGGCCGCGCGCTCCCCACCTGCGAGGTTGCACGAAGGCTGTTACTCTGGAATACAGAGTACCTCAGGAATCGTTCGCAGAAGAGGTACGAGGCCGCCGCCAAGGTCGGCCAGGATCGAGAGGGAGGGGAAGCATGGCCCAGGTAGAGACGACCACCACGTTGCCGCCCGCCGGCACGTACGAGCTGGACCCGACCCACAGCACGATCGAGTTCGTGGCCCGGCACATGATCAGCAAGGTGCGAGGCCGGTTCACCGAGTTCACCGGGACCGTCGAGGTGGGCGAGACCCCCGAGGCGGGCTCGGTGCAGGTGGAGGTCGTGGCCTCCAGCGTCACGACGCATATGGAGCAGCGCGACACCCACCTGAAGAGCGGGGACTTCTTCGACCTGGAGACCCACCCGACCTTCTCCTTCCGCAGCACCGCCGTGCGCGTGACGGGCGACGACACGTTCGAGCTCGACGGCGACCTCACGATCAAGGACATCACCAACCCGGTGACCTTCAAGGGCGAGTACCTGGGCTGGGGACCGGACATGGAGGGCAACCCGCTGTTCGCCGCCTCCGCGAAGACCACGGTCGAGCGCGAGGACTGGGACATGACGTGGAACATGGCCGTGGAGACCGGCGGCTTCCTGGTCAGCAAGAAGGTCGATATCGAGGTCGAGGTCGAGGCCCACAAGGTCGGCTGAGCAACGAGAGACGTCTGCGTCACACGGGGCGGGGGCCACTGGCCCCCGCCTCGTAGCGTTCCAGACGGAAGAGCCGCTCGTAGCCGACCACCACGTCCTGTGCGCACCACAGCTCCGAGGTCCAGCCATCGTCGAGAGCGGTGAAGGTCCACCTCGTTGCCGCGAACACGCCGACAGGCGTCTCGACGTCCTCGTCGGCACGCAGCTCGTACCGCTGGTGCACGACGTGCGGCTCCAGCGTGTACGGATCGACGAACACCACCTCGATGTCGCTGGTGGCATGCAGGCGCTGGCACGTGATGGCGTTGAACGCCGGCGAGAGGTAGTCCACATGCATGTCGGGATGCCACGGTATCTCGATCGGCTGGCCGTCGCGCCATCCGGCGAGCCGGTCGCCGTCGGCCTCGAGCAGCAGGTGGTGCGCACCGGTGTCGATCCGCAGGCGGACGGGGCGCCAGGAGGCGTCCACCGCCACGTCGATCGTCTCGTGATGCGGGACGGGCTCGGCCGTGTCGACCTCGCTGAAATACCGCCACCCCATGGGGCCGGGCGCACATCGGAAGTCCTCGGTCCCGTCCACCGATCCGTCCTCGCGGAGGACGCTGTAGGCGCCGGCCGGCATCTCGCGCCTCAGCCGATCGCGTTCGGCAGGCCCAGCTCGCGCGCCAAGATCAGCCGCAGGATCTCGCTGGTGCCCTCGCCGATCTCCAGCACCTTCGCGTCGCGATAGAACCGCGCCACCGGGGACTCCTCCATGAAGCCTGCGCCGCCGTGAATCTGCACGGCCTCGCGGGCGCAGTCGACGGCCGACGTGCCGGCCACGAGCTTCGCCATCGCGGCCTCCGCGGTGTGCGGACGGCCCTGATCCTTCAGCCACGCGGCGCGGTAGGTGAGCAGCCGCGCGGCCGCGGTGGCCGCCTGCATGTCGGCCAGCTTCGACTGGATCGCCTGGGTGCTGCCGATCGTGCGTCCGAACGCCTCGCGCTCGGACGCGTACCGCACGCTGAGGTCCAGGCAGGCCTGTGCGCACCCGACGGCCAGGGCCGCCACCGAGATCCGGCCGTCGGTGAGGACCGACAGGCACTGGGGGAAGCCGCGGCCACGCTCGCCCAAGAGCGCATCCTCCGGGACCCGGCAGCCCTCGAACACCAGCTCGTGCGTGTCACTGGCGTGCCAACCCATCTTCCGATAGGCCGGCGCCACCGTGATGCCCGGCGTGTCGGCCGGAACGAGGAAGGTCGACAGCCCGTACGTGCCGCCGCCTGCCTCGGTGACCGCCGCCACCACGTGCAGCCCGCTGATCGAGGTTCCGCAGTTCGTGATGAACGCCTTCGTGCCGTCGATCACCCACTCGCCGTCCTCCAGGCGCGCGGTGGTGCGGGCCGCCGCCGCGTCCGTACCGCCGCCGGGCTCGGTCAGCGCGAATGACGCCAGGATCTCGCCGCGCGCGATCGGACCGAGCCACCGCTCCTGCTGCTCTGGGGTGCCGAACCGGTGCACCATGGTGCCGCCCAGACCGACGGCCGCCGACAGCGTGATGCCGATCGACTGGTCGACGCGGCCGAGCTCCTCGATCGCCAGGCACACCGTGACCGTGTCCGCGTCCGACCCGCCGTGCTCCTCGGGGAAGGGCAGGCCGAACAGGCCGAGCTCGGCCATCCGCGTCACCACGTCCATCGGCAGCTCGGCGGCGCGGTCGGCCTCGTCGGCACGGGGCGCGACCACCTCCTCGGCGAACCGGTGCACGACGTCGCGGAACTCTCGCTGCTCATCGGTGAGGTCGAAGTCCATCGCGTGCAGGGTACTTTGATGGGAGCGATGGGGAGCTTCCGAATCACGCCGAAGGGCCCCTTCTCGCTCGAGGCCAGCACTCACTTCCTCGAGGGGTTCGCGCCCGCCGCGTACGAAGGACGGACGCCGGGTCACCTGCACCTGTCGTTCCCGCTGGAGGGCACCTGGCAGACCGTCGGGGCGTGCGTCCGCCAGACGGACAGGTCCGTGGTCGCCGACACGTTCGGGAACGCGGATCCGACGGCCGTCCGCGCCCAGATCGCCCGCAGCCTGTCCCTGGACGTCGACGGATCCGGGTTCGCGGCCGTCGGCCGGCGCGATCGGGTCGTGGGGCGGCTCCAACGCGCGTACCCGGGGCTGCGGCCCGTGCTGTTCTGGTCTGCCTACGAGGCCGCGGCATGGACGATCATCGGCCATCGGATCCGGATCGCGCAGGCCGCCGCTCTCAAGCAGCGCATTTCCGAGAAGCGCGGCGGGTCGGTCGAGGTCCACGGGGAGCTCCTGCACGCGTTCCCCGCGCCGAAGAGCCTTGCGTCGATACGCACCTTCCGTGGACTGTTCGGACGCAAGGTCGAGCAGCTTCACGCCGTCGCCCGGGCGGCGCGTGCCGGTGAGCTCGACGCCGAGCGGCTCAGATCGCGTCCTCGTGAAGAGGTCCTCTCTCAGCTGAACGGCCTCCCTGGGATCGGCCCGTTCTCCGCAGAGCTGATCCTCGTTCGCGGGGCGGGTGACCCCGACCACTTCCCCCAGAACGAGCGCCGGCTCCACCAGGCCATGGCGGAGGCATACGGTTTCGACGACGTGCCTCCGGTCGAGAAGCTGGCCGAGATCGCGGAGAGGTGGCGCCCCTACCGATCGTGGGTGAGCGTGCTCTTCCGAACCCATCACGAGTCCCGAACGACCGGCGACCCGTAGCTACTCTGAGGCGAAGCCCTCGAGGTCGGCGATCGAGGCCGTCCGTCGCTCGCGGACCACGGCGCGGACGCGCATGCCGATCTCGGGCGCGGTCGTGTCGAGCAGCCGGTGCACCATCACCGTGTCGGCGCCGTCGAGCTTCACGGTGGCCCAGGTGATCGGCTCGGGCAGCGGCTCGGCGTCGATCCCCTGGTGCGCGACCGTGAACGACTCCAGGGTGCCGCCGGGGCCGCACTCCGTGTCGGCCCCGAGCTCGGCGAAGCACCGCTCGCAGAACAGCCGGGCGGGCAGGTAGGTCATCTCGCAGCTCGTGCACCGCGACCCCAGCAGCACGCCGCGGTCGCGGAGCGCCTCGAAGAACGCGGTGGCGCCCACGCCGGGCGTGTAGCGGAACCGGACCGGCAGGTCGCCGGCGATCACGCGCGCCATCAGCTCCCACCTCCCCGCGGTCGGAAGTACGCGATGTCCAGGATCGATCCTTGCCGCTCCGAGGCGTCCTTCCACACGGCCTCGACCTCCATGCCGATGCGGACGTCGCCGGGTGCCACCTCGCCGAGCTTGTGCAGGAACCCGCCCTCGCTGGTGTCGTCGAGGCGGATCACCGCGGGGATCTCGGGCGGGTCCAGCGGCACCATGTCCCACCGCACGTGGCAGATCGAGAAGGTCTGCACGCTGCCGGTATCGGGCACCTGGGTCCACCGGTCCGTCGGGCGGAAGCAGCGCTCGCAGAACATGCGCGGCGGCACCAGCGTGCGCGCGCACCGCTCGCAGACCGTCGCCATGATCCGGCCCTCGGACATCCCCTCCAGGAAGGCGCCCATCGCCTCGCCGGCGTCCCAGCGGTAGGTGGCGTCCAGGACGTCGTCCACCGCGCCCGGCGCCTCGCGGAACTGCGTGTCCGAGAGCGGCGTCGCCCGCGGGGACGGGGGCGGCTGTGATTCGCGGGTGGCGGTGGTCGCCGGGCCGCCCTCGGTGCCCATCACCACCACGGTGCCCACCTGCATCAGGTCGCCCCACGCCTGCGCGACGCCGCGCTCCGGTGTGCCCGGCACCTGTCGCGCGCCAGCCTCGCCCCGGAGCTGCCAGAACAGCTCCGCCACCTTCATCAGGCCCGCCGCCGCGATCGGGTTGCCGACGCCGAGCAGGCCACCGCTGGGACAGCAGGGGAGGTCGCCGTCGCGCTGGGTGACGCCGGCCGCCGCCGCCTCGGGCGCCTTCCCCTTGTCGAAGAGCAGCAGGCCCTCCAGGTGATGCAGCTCCTTGTAGTCGAACGGGTCGTACGGCTCGGCGACGTGGATCTGCTTGCGCGGCTCGGTGACGCCGGCCATGTCGTAGGCCATGCGCGCGGCGTTCTCCACGTACTGCGGGTACGCCAGGTCGCGGTTCGTCCAATAGGTGGTGTCCAGGTTCCAGCCGACGCCCTGGATCCACACCGGGGCGTCGGTCAGCGAGCTGGCCACGTCCTCGCTGGCCAGCACCAGCGCGACGGCGCCGTCGCTGATCGGGGAGACGTCGAGGCGCTGCACCGGGTCGGCCAGGACCTCGCTGTTCAGCACGTCCTCGATCGTGATGTCGGCCTGCCCAAGCAGCGCCGACGGATGGCCGGCGGCGTTTCGCTTGTTCTTCACCGCCACCGCCGCGATGTCGCGCTTGTCCAGGCCGTAGGCCTCCATGTAGCGGCGCATCTCCAGCGCGAAGATCCACAGCAGGTTCGGGCCCAGCGGCCGTTCGATGATGTTGTCGAAGATCGTGAGGAACGCGCCCTGCGGGTGCGGCTGGCAGCTCGACATCTTCTCCTCGGCGACGACGAGCACGACGTCGGCCATCCCGGACGCGATCGTGTAGTAGCCCTGGATCGGCACGAACACGCCGGTGCCGCCGCCGACGTAGGTTCGGATGTAGGGCTTGCCGAACGCGCCTGAGCCGTCGGCCAGGTAGTCGCCCTTGCGGTGCACGCCGTCGAACGCGTCGGGCGCCGTGCCCATGCAGACCGCGTCGATCCGGTCGAGGCCGATGCCGGCGTTCTGCAGCGCCGCGCTCGCCGCGATCCAGCTGAGCTCCTTGCCCGTCTCTTGCGCGCGGCGCACGAACCGCGTCATGCCGGCCCCGATCACCGCCACCCGCTTCGCCATCTACGCCGCCCCCGTCCGCAGCACGGCGACGGCGGCCGAGCTGCTGGGCACGCCGCGCCAGGACTGCACGACCGCCGTGGCGCCGTCGCCCCGGCGGAGGTGCTCGACGGCGGCCAGCGCGCGCGCGAGCCCGTTCGCCTCGTGGAGGTATCCCTCACCCAGGGCGCCGCCGCTGCGGTTCACGCGCGCCGGATCCAGCGCCTGCAGGCCCAGGGCGTCGAGGTGCTGGAGCTGTTTGAAGGCGAACGTGTCGTCGACCTCCGCTAGATCCACGGCTGAGGGCGCCAGGCTCGCCCGGGCGTAGGCCGCCTCGGCGGCGCGCATGGCCGCAGCCGCACGGTCCCAGTCGCGGCTCTCCAGGGAGGGGGCGTCCTGGCTCCACCCGATCCCGTCCACCCAGACGGCGCCGTCGCCGGCCACCTCCTCGGCCGCCAGCACCAGCACCACGCAGCCGTCGGCGCTCTCGGCGGTCTGGTCGGCCGTCAGCGGTTCGAAGGTGGGGGAGCCGTCCACGAGGTCGGCGTAGGACGCCCTCGGGTTGTCGCGAGCGTGATCGCGGTTCCTGGTGGCGACCGCGGCGCAATCCCCCTGGCTCCAGCCGCTCACATGCAGGAAGCGGCGCATCTCCAGCCCCGCCACCGCGGCCGCCGGCATGCCGAGCGGGCGATTCAGGACCGGGTCCAGCGCCATGCGTTCGACCCTGCCGTGCGAGACGACCTCCGAAGCCTTCGAGTGCGATTCCACCGTTACGCGCCGCGCCAGGCCGCTCCGGATGAGCATCACGCCGGTGGCCAGCGCGAACAGGCCGTCGCTCGCCACGGTCTGCACGGGGCGCTGCACGGCGCCGAGCTGGTCGGGCACGTACTCGTCGAAGATGCTGGTGCCCTCCTCGAAGTCCTCCGAGGAGCACACGAAGGAGTCGATCTGGGTCCGGGGGTCCAGGCCGGCGTCGGCGTAGGCGGCACTGGCGGCCTCGAACATCAGCTCCTTGTAGGAGATGCCCTCAGAGGTGGGCGCGAATCCCGACCACCCGGCCCCCACGATGCCAACACGCGGTTCCATCCGAAGGGTTATACCGCGGAACGCCTGAGGCATGCTCCGCCGGGTACCGTGGGGGCGTGAACGACGTCGTCTGGACGCCGTCGCCCGAGTACGTGGAGCGGGCGAACGTCACCCGCTTCATGCGCGCCCACGGCATCGAGACCTACGACGAGCTGGTCCGGCGGTCGACCGACGACATCGGGTGGTTCTGGGACGCGGTGGTTCGCGATCTGGACATCGGGTTCTACGAGCCGTACCGGCAGGTGGTTGATCGTTCGCGGGGGCCGGCGTGGGCCACCTGGTTCACCGGTGCCAGGGTGAACGTTGCGCATCAGTGCGTGGACGTGTGGGCGGAGCGCACGCCCGATGCCGTCGCCGTGATCTGGGAGGCCGAGGACGGCGAGGTGCGCCGCGTCACGTACGCGGAGCTGCGGAGGCTCACCGACCGCCTGGCGAACGGCCTGCGTTCGCTCGGCGTGGGGCCGAAGGACACCGTCGGCATCTTCCTGCCGATGGCGATCGAGACCGTTGCCGCCGTGATGGCGTGCTCGAAGATCGGCGCGATCTGGGTGCCGATCTTCAGCGGGTTCGGGCCCGACGCCGTGGCGGCCCGGCTCGCCGACGCGGGCTGCCGCGTGCTGATCACCGCCGACGGCTCATTGCGCAAGGGTTCGGCGGTGCCGATGCGAGCGACGGCCGTGGCCGCCGCCGACGCCGCCGGCTGCGTGGAGCGGATCGTGACGTGGCGGCGGCTGTGGGCTGCGCGGGGGTCCTCGGGGGTCGCTGCTGGGGATGTTCCACATACCGGGATGGCCGTCCCAGATGGTGGAACAGCCCGTGCGGGAGATACAGCCGACGAGCGCCACGTGGACTGGGACGAGCTGCTGGCGGGGCAACCCGACCGGTTCGAGACCGAGCGGCTGGACAGCGAGCACCCGCTGTTCATCGGCTACACCAGCGGGACGACCGGGCGGCCGAAGGGCGTCCTGCACGTGCATGCCGGCTTCCTGGTGAAGATCGCGGAGGAGGTCGCGTACCAGGTGGACCTGCACCCCGGCGAGATCCTGCACTGGGTGACCGACCTCGGGTGGATCATGGGGCCGTTCGAGATCGTTGGCGCCCTGGCGCTCGGCGCCACCGTCCTGCTCACCGAGGGCGCGCCCACCCACCCGGGACCGGGCCGCCTCTGGGAGACGGTGGCGCGCCACGGCGTGACGACGCTCGGCGTCTCGCCCACGCTGATCCGCGCGCTCATCCCGTACGGCGCGGCGTACGTCCACGAACACGACCTCTCGTCGTTGCGGATCCTGGCGTCGACCGGTGAGCCGTGGAACCCCGACCCGTACCGCTGGCTCTCGCGCGAGGTCGGCGGCGACCGCCTGCCGATCATCAACCTCTCGGGCGGCACGGAGGTCGGCGCGTGCTTCCTGTCGCCGCACCCGATCACGCCCTTGAAGACCGGGACCCTGCGCGGTCCGGCGCTCGGCATGGACGTCGATGTGTGGGGCCCCGACGGCGGTCCGGTGCCGCGCGGCGAGGTCGGCGAGCTGGTGTGCCGACAGCCGTGGCCCTCCATGACGCGCGGTATCTGGGGCGATCCCAAGCGCTACCTGGAAACCTATTGGAGCCGGTGGCCCGATGTGTGGGTGCACGGCGATTGGGCGAGCATCGACGAGGACGGCTCCTGGTTCCTGCACGGCCGCTCCGACGACACGCTGAGCGTCGCCGGCAAGCGCCTGGGTCCGGCTGAGGTGGAGTCGGTCCTGGCCTCGCACCCCGCCGTCATGGAGTCCGCCGCGATCGGCGTGCCGCACGAGGTGAAGGGCGAGACGATCTGGTGCGTGGTCGTGCTGCGCCCCGATGCCGAGGCGAGCGGCGACCTGGCCAAGGAGCTGCGGCGGCTGGTGGCAGACCACCTGGGGCGCTCCTTCATGCCCGGGCGCGTCGTGTTCGCGCCGGAGCTGCCGAAGACGCGCAGCGCGAAGATCGTCCGCCGCGCGATCCGCGCCACCGCGGTGGGCGAGGACCTCGGCGACCTTTCCAGCGTGGAGAACCCGGCGTCGCTGGACGCGATCCGGGCCGCACTGGCCGCCCCGTAGGATGCCCGTCATGCGGGCATCGGTCTGCCAGATGCGCAGCGGCGAGGACGTGGAGGCGAACGTCGCCACGGCCGAGCAGCTGCTGCATCAGGCAGCCGACGACGGAGCCGACCTCGCCGCCCTGCCCGAGGTCTTCACGTATCTGGGGCGCTCGTCGGGGCGGGCTGCCGCCGCCGAGCCGGTGCCGGGGCCGACCACCGAGCGGCTGTCCGCCGTCGCGCGGGACCGGGAGATATGGGTGCTGGGCGGCAGCGTGCTCGAGGCCCACGACGGCCTGATCTTCAACACCAGCGTCCTGTTCGACCGCGCCGGCGAGCTCGCAGCCATCTACCGGAAGATCCATCTGTACGACGTCGAGCTGCCCGACCAAGCGCCGATCCGCGAGTCCGACACGTTCACGCCGGGGGAGCAGCTCGTCACCCACCCGACCGAACAGGCGCGCCTGGGCCTGTCGATCTGCTACGACCTCCGGTTCCCGGAGCTGTACCGCGGCCTGATGGTGCTGGGCGCCGAGGTGCTCCTCGTGCCGTCGCAGTTCCAGCACACGACCGGTGCGGCGCACTGGGAGGTGCTGCTGCGCGCCCGCGCGATCGAGAACCAGTGCTTCGTCGTGGCGCCCGCGCAGTGGGGCGCGTTCGGGCGTGAGGGATCGAACCGCCGCTCGCACGGCCACAGCATGATCGTGGACCCGTGGGGACGCGTGGTGGTGGAGGCGCCCGAGGAGGGCGATGGCGTGGTCACCGCCGACCTCGACCTGACCGAGCTTCGCGAGATCCGCACCCGGCTGCCGGCACTGCAGCACCGCCGCCTGGGACTGACCTGCTGATGCGCCGCGAGCTGCCGGACGGCTACGAGCTCGACGACGACGTGGCTCGGGTCGACCCGGACGTCGTCGTCCGCTACCTCAGCGAGGAGTCGTACTGGGCGAAGGGCCGCCCGCGAGCGACGATCGAACGCCTGGTGACCGAGGCCGCGCGCGTCGTGGGCGTGTACCGCGGGGACGAGATGGTGGGCTACTCCCGGGTGTCGAGCGACGGCACCGCCTACGCGTTCCTGTGCGACGTGTTCGTGCTGCCCGAGCATCGGGGTCGCGGGCTCGGCACGGAGCTCGTCCGCGAGGCGGTCGAGAACGGCCCGCAGCGCGACCTGCCCTGGCACCTCGGCACGACGGACGCGCACGAGCTGTACCGGAAGTTCGGCTTCGCCGAGCCGGACCCAGAGCGGCAGATGTACCGCCCGCGCCGCGACGCAGACTAGTCTGTTACAGACTAGATAGGTCCGCCCGTGTGTCCACGTCCGGCGGAACGTCGGCGTCGACCGGGACGTCCTCCACCCACTCGGGATGAGAGGCCATCAAGACACGAGCGCCGACGTCGCCGCGGAGGTGACCGGCCTCGGCGTAGATCTCTCGTGACAGCAGCGACGGTCCGGGCCCGTCGCGGTATGCGGCCCTCACGATCTGCTTCCTGGTCGCTCGGAAGCGCTCGACGAGGGCCGCGATGACGTCGGGCGTGATGCCGGGCTGGTCGGCCATCAGCACCACGGCAGCCTCGGAATCCGGGGCGATGTCGTGGAACGCGGCGGCCAGCGAGGTCGCCTGCCCGTCCCGGTAGTTCGTGTTCCGGATGAAGCGCGCGCACGCCGGCAGCGTGAGCGCGGACTCGACGGCCTCGGCATCGTGGCCGGTCACGACCAAAATCTCGTCGAGCCCGGCGGCGGCGGCGGCATCGATCGCGTGCTGCGCGAGCGGCTTCCCGTCCACCACCTCGAGCTGCTTGGTCCCGCCGAAACGTGTGCCGCTGCCGGCGGCCAGCACGATGCCGGAGATCACGCCGAGCGCGATCCGCCGCCGACGAGGCGCCGGAAGAAGCTCTTCACGATCGCCCAGATCGCCGACAGACCCAGGCCGATACCGCCCACCGGCTTCGCCACGGCCGCCGCCGAGATCGGCTCGACCCCCTCGGTCGACGCCACCGAGCGTGGTTCGTCCGACGCTGCCAATGTCTGCTCGAGGCAGTCCGCGAACTGTTGGGTCAGCTTCTTCGAGACCTCGGGGAGCAGGCCGCGGGAGAGCTGGGCGACCGCGCCGGTGAGCGAGATGTCGGCGCGCATCTTCACGACGGAGGCGCCCTCGCCGTCGGGTTCCAGCCAGGAGGTCACGGAGGCGTTCGCCGCACCCTTTCCCTTCTGCTCCATGCCCTTGGCCGACAGCACCACCCGGTGGGCGTCGTCGTCGCGCTCCTGCATCACCACGGTGCCGGCGAACGTCATGGCGACGGGTCCGAACTTCATGGAGACCGTGCCTTTCCACGTCCGGTCGTCGACGGTCTCGGTGAGCTGCGCGCCCGGCATGCAGGGCGCGATCCGCTCGACGTTCAGCAGGAAGGCCCAGAGCTCCTCGACCGGCGCCGTGGCGCGGAACTCGTTCTCGATCAGCACGGCCGGAGCGTACTACCGGCGCCGAGGGCGACCCTACCGCGCCTCGGCACCCGGACGTGGACGGTCGTGGATCGGCCCCGGGCGTTCCGTCAGGAAGCCGCCGTGGCGTCCTCGCCGCACCGCCACGATCTCCGCCAGGATGGACTGCGCGATCTCCTCCGGTCCCTCGGCGCCCAGATCCAGCCCCGCCGGACCGTGGAAGCGATCTCGTCGCTGCGGATCGATCGCCCACCCCTCCTCGGCGAGTTCCTTCACCAGTCGCTCGCTGCGCGCCGCGGGCCCGAGCATGCCGATGTAGGCGGCGGG
>JBDUEF010000063.1:0-12569 GCA_040002535.1 Actinomycetota bacterium
GGCCTGCAGTCGGGCGCCGACGACTACATCATCAAGCCCTTCGATCCGATCGAGCTCCTTGCGCGCGTCAAGGGCACGCTCCGGCGTGCCAAGGAGATGCGCAACCTATCGCCGCTCACCGGTCTGCCGGGCAACATCCGGATCCAGGAGGAGATCGAACATCAGGTGCGCGATGCGCGACCGTTCGCGGTGCTCTACTGCGACCTCGACAACTTCAAGACCTACAACGACCAGAAGGGCTTCGTGCGGGGGGACCGGGTGATCCAGTCCACGGCTCGCACGATCCAGGATGCCGTGGTGGAGTTCGCCGGCGCGGAGAGCTTCGTGGGGCATGTCGGCGGAGATGACTTCGTCGCCGTCGTGCGCACCGAGGTCGCCGAGGACATCGCCAAGCGGATCTGCGAACGCTTCGACTCCGGCCTCGACCAGTTCTACGAGGCCGAGGAGATGGCGCAGGGCTCGGTGCATATGGAGGATCGCAAGGGCGTGATGCAGGACATCCCGCTCGTCGCTATCTCCATCGGCATCGCCACCACGGCCCGGCGGGCCTTCGCCCACTACGGCGAGGCGGTCGCCGTCGCCACGGAGATGAAGCAGTTCGCCAAGCGCGACGGCGGCTCCTCCTATGCCGTCGACCGCCGCATGCCGTAGCGCCGGCCGCCGGATCTTCCGACGGTTGACCCCTCATGCGCGACCCCGCCTATACTTGGAGCACGAAGTTCGTCTTCGGGGCGGGGTGTGATTCCCCACCGGCGGTGATAGTCCGCGACCCCTCGCGAGCCACGCGAGGGTTGACCCGGTGAGATCCCGGGACCGACCGTGAAAGTCGGGATGGGAGGAGACGAGCGACGCGGTCGGCGCTGCCGTGCGCCGCCGCTTGGCTCGTGCGTTCCCACCGCCGCTCCGGAAGGGAAGAGCGGTGGACGAGGCACGACAGATGCGCAGGGCCTTGCATCTCGCGGAGCGAGGCTGGGGCCGCGTGTCCCCGAACCCCCTGGTGGGAGCGCTCGTGATCCGGGGCGGCGTCGTCGTCGGTGAGGGATGGCATGAAGGCCCCGGCACGGCGCACGCGGAGGTGGTCGCTCTGGGGCAGGCCGGCTCGCGCGCCCGCGGGTCGACCCTGTTCTCGAGCCTCGAGCCCTGCGATCGTTACGGTCGGACCCCGCCCTGCACCCGCGCCGTGATCGAGGCTGGCGTGGCCCGCGTGGTGGTGGCGGCGTCCGACCCGCACCTGGGACCGGCGGAGCCCGGCATCGCCGAGCTCCGAGCGGCCGGCATCGAGGTGGCCGTGGGCCTGCTCCGCGAGGAGGCCGAGTGGCAGAACGCCGCCTTCCTCACGCACGTCCGGACCGGTCTGCCGGCCGTGACGCTCAAGATGGCGATGTCGCTGGACGGGAGGTCGGCGGCGCGCGACGGATCGTCGCGATGGATCACCGGCGAGGAGGCTCGCGCCGATGTGCAGCGCCTACGGGCCTGGGCCGACGCGATCGTCGTGGGTGCCGGCACCGCGGTCGCCGACGACCCCGCGCTGACGGTCCGGGATCCGCGGTTCGCCTCGGCGTCGGCTCCCCTTCGCGTGGTGGTGAGCGCCTCCGGCCGGCTGCCCGCTACGGGACATCTCTTCGAGGGTCCGGAGCCGACCTTGGTGGCCACCACCGAGCGATCGCCCGACCACAGCCGCTCCGACTGGGAGGCGGCCGGTGCCGAGGTGCAGGTGTGCGAGGCAGACGCGACGGGCGGTGTGTCGCTCCCGGCGCTCGTCGCAGCGCTCGGCAAGCGTGACGTGCAGGGAGTGCTGCTGGAAGGGGGCCCGACGCTGGCGTGGAGCGCGATCCGCGACGGGGTGGTTGACCGTGTCGTCTTCTACCTCGCTCCCATCCTGTTGGGGGGCACCCAGGCGCCGAGCGCGGTGGAGGGGGCCGGGTTCGCGCCGATCGCGGCGGCGCTCCGGCTGACGCCGAGATCGATGGATCGCCTCGGCGAGGATCTGCGATGGGAGGGCGATGTTCACCGGCATCGTTGAGGAGCGAGGACAGGTGCGCGCCACGACCGGCCACCAGATCGTGGTGAGCTGCCGCACGGTTCCGAGCGGCAGCCAGATCGGCGCCTCGATCGCGGTCAACGGCGTGTGCCTCACGGTGGTGGAGCGGGCCGACGACGCGCTCACCTTCGATCTGTCGCCCGAGACCCTGGAACGCTCGAGCCTGCGGCATCTGGACGCGGGACATCCCGTGAACCTCGAGCGGCCCGCGACGATGGCGACGCGGCTCGGGGGCCACCTCGTGCAGGGGCACGTGGATGGCGTCGGCGAGGTCGCCGCTGTGGAACCGGACCCGACGGGGGGCGCTCAGGTCACGGTCCGCATCCCCGCCCACCTCCTCCGGTACGTGGTGCAGAAGGGGTCCATCACGATCGACGGCGTCAGTCTCACAGTGGCGGCGCTGACCGCCGACGGTGTGGTCCTGGCCCTGATCCCACACACGCTGCAGGTGACGACACTCGGCAGCGCCCGTCCGGGTGATGCCGTCAACATCGAGGTCGACGTGCTCGCGAAGTACGTGGAGCGACTGCTCGGAAGGAGCCCAGCATGAACGAGACGGTGCAGCACGACCCCGCCGACGCCGGCCCGAACGAGACCACTTTCGCCACGATCGAGGAGGCGGTCGCCGACCTCCGGGAGGGCAGGATGGTGCTGGTGGTCGACGACGCCGACCGGGAGAACGAGGGCGACTTCATCATGGCGGCGGAGTCGGTGACGCCCGAGGACATCAATTTCATGGTCACCCACGGACGGGGCATCGTCTGCCTGCCGGTCGTCGCCTGGCGCCTGGACGAGCTGGGGATCCAGCAGATGGTCTCCGACGGGTCGAGCGACGAGACCGCCTTCACCGTCTCCATCGACTACCGCCCGCAGATCACCACGGGCACCAGTGCGTTCGATCGGGCCGTCACCGCCAGATCCGTCACCGACCCTGCGGTCAAACCGCAGGACTACCAGAAGCCCGGGCACGTATTCCCGCTCCGGGCGAAGGAGGGTGGGGTGCTCCGCCGCGCCGGCCATACCGAGGCCGCCGTGGACCTGGCGACCATCGCGGGGATGTTCCCCGCTGGGGTCATCTGCGAGGTGATGAACTCGGACGGGACCATGGCGCGCCTCCCCGAGCTGATCCGCGTGGCTCGCGAACACGAAATGAAGCTCATCTCGATCGCCGATCTGATCCAGTACCGGCGCACCCGCGAGGTGCTGGTGGCCCGCCTGGCGGAGGCGATGATCCCGACGCCATACGGTGACTTCCGCTCCTACGCGTACGAGAGCACCGTGGACGGACGCACGCACGTGGCGCTGGTGCTGGGCGACATCGGCGACGGCGCCGGGGTGCTGACGAGGGTCCACTCGGAGTGCCTGACCGGTGACGTGTTCGGATCACTCCGCTGCGACTGCGGGGCGCAGCTCGAGCGCGCGATGGCGATGATCGGGAAGGAGGGCAGGGGCGTGGTTCTGTACGTCCGCGGGCACGAGGGGCGCGCGATCGGCCTCACGCACAAGCTTCGCGCCTACGAGCTGCAGGACAAGGGCCGTGACACGGTGGAGGCGAACCTCGATCTGGGCTTCCCAGCCGATCAACGCGAATACGGGATCGGCGCGCAGATCCTGGTGGACCTGGGCGTGCGCACGATGCGGCTGCTCACCAACAACCCCCACAAGCGCGCCGGACTCGAGGGGCACGGGCTGACGATCGATGAGCGCCTGCCGATCGAGACGGAGCCCACCCCGCAGAACCTCGAGTACCTGCGCACGAAGCGGGAGAAGATGGGACATCTCCTGGAGGGTCTGCCGGCGGAGGAGGGCGCGTGACCACGTTCGAAGGCGCGCCCACGGGGGGCGGCCGACGGCTCGCGATCGTCGCGGCACGGTTCAACGAGGCGGTCACCCGCCGGTTGGTGCAGGGCGCGCTGGACGCCCTGCACCATCAAGGCGTCGCTGACGAAGATGTCGACGTCGCATGGGTGCCCGGCGCCTTCGAGATCCCGCTCGCCGCCGGTCGCTTGGCGCGCTCCGGTGAGTACGACGCGATCATCTGCCTCGGCGCGGTGATCCGCGGCGACACCGCGCACTTCGAGCTGGTGGCCGGCGAGACGGCCCGCGGCATCGGCGAGGTCAGCCGGACCAGCGGCGTTCCGGTGATCTTCGAGGTGCTGGCGACCGAGGACCTCGCCCAGGCCGAGGCTCGCGCCGGGGGCGCCCACGGCAACAAGGGATGGGAGGCCGCCCTGGCCGCACTCGCCATGGCATCGCTGCTGGACGATCTGCCGAAGGAGACGTCCCCATGATCATCGACAAACCCTGGGGCAAGGTATCGACCTACGCCCTCAACCAGCCCTCCTCCGTCCGCGTCATCACGGTGGAGCCCGATCAGGAGACGAGCGTCCACTATCACCGCATGCGCGATGAGACGTGGATCGTGCTGGATCCCGGTCTCCTGATCCAGATCGGCAATCGCGAGGTACCTGCCCAACCGGGGGAGGAGTTCATGGTCCCGGCCGAGGAGACCCACCGGATCGCCAACCACGGTTCGACGCGTGGTCGGGTGCTGGAGATCGCCTACGGCTACACGACCGAGGACGACACCCAGCGCCTGGAGGACCCCTACGGTCGTCCGCTGGAGGCTGATTGGTGAGGCGAGATGGGCCAGGGTGGGCGTCGACACCCGCCCGGCACGCCCTCTATACTGACCTGAGCGTGTTCGACCGAAGTTCATCCATGCGCCGGCCGGTCCGGTGCATCTTTTTCGTCGGAGGTGATGCGGGGTCTCTCAAGATCCACGCGTGAACGACAGGATCAGGTCTCCCCAGGTCCGCCTGGTGGGAGCCGACGGGTCGCAGATCGGGATCGTTGATGTCCAAGATGCGCTCCGGCAGGCCAGGGACCTGGACCTGGACCTGGTGGAGGTGGCTCCGCAGGCCAATCCGCCGGTGTGCCGGATCATGGACTACGGCAAGTACAAGTACGAGCGGGACATCCGGCAGAAGGAGGCCCGCAAGAAGCAGTCCAGGATCGACGTCAAGGAGATAAAGTTCCGCCCGAAGATCGACCCGCACGACTACGCCACGAAGAAGGGCCACGTGGAGCGGTTCCTGAGGGCGGGTCAGCGCGTGAAGGTCACTATCATGTTCCGCGGCCGTGAGATGGCGCACACGGAGCTCGGCCGAAAGATCCTGGACCGACTGGTCGTGGATCTCGCCGAGGTCGCCGTCGTGGACGCCCCGCCCAAGCAGGATGGCCGCAACATGATCATGGTGATCGCCCCGACGAAGAGGAAAGAGCCTGATCACGCCGCCCCCGCCGAACCGGCTCCCGCCACCCCCCCTGCCCCAGTTGCCACCGAAGGATAGGACACATGCCGAAGCAGAAGACACACAGCGCCACCTCGAAGCGGTTCCGTATCACCCGCAATGGGAAGGTCCTGCACCGCAAGGCGACGGGCAACCACATGCTGACGAAGAAGTCGGGCAGCCGTCGGCGCCGGATCGAGGGCATGGCCGAAGTGACCGCCGAGCGCACGAACATCCGCCGACTCCTGGGGAAGTGAATCCATGGCTAGAGTGAAGCGTTCCGTCCATGCCAAGAAGAAGCGCCGCGAGATCCTGGAGGCCGCCAAGGGATACACCGGCGTGCGACGGAAGCGCTACCGGATGGCGAAGGAGCAGGTCCAGCACTCCGGCGTGTACGCCTACCGCGACCGCCGGGACAAGAAGGCCCAGTTCCGGCGGCTCTGGATCACCAGGATCAACGCGGGGGTGCGCCCCCACGGCATCTCCTACTCCGTCTTCATGCACGGCCTGAAGGCCGCGGGTGTCGAGGTCGACCGCAAGATCCTCGCGGAGCTGGCGGTCCACGATCCCCAGGCCTTCGGCCAGCTCGTGGAGGCGGCGAAGCAGGCCACCACCGCCGCCGCCTAGCCGAGGTGCACGGACCATGGGCATCACTCGTCCTCTGAGACTCCCGCTTTCGGTCGTCGAGGGGGGCGTTTGATCACGTCCGTACGGGATCCCAAGGTCGCCCGGGCGATCCGGTTGAAGAGGCACGCATCCCGCGAGGAGCATGGACGATTCCTCGCTGAGGGACCCCAGGCCGTTCGTGAGGCGCTCGCCCACGACGGGATCCTCGAGAGCCTGTTCGCCGTGGATGCCATGCACCCTCTGGTGGTCCAGGCGGAACGCTCGGGTGTCGAGGTGTACCTCGTCAGTGAGGACGTGATGGGCAAGCTCACGTCGACGGTGACGCCCCAAGGTCTGGTGGGGGTGGTGCCCCATCTCGACATCGGCCTCGATGCTCTGCCGGCGGACGGGTGCGTGGCGGTGCTGCACGAGGTTCGGGACCCCGGCAACGCGGGCACGGTCCTGCGCTCGGCCGACGCTGCCGGTGCCACAGGCGTGGTGTTCACCGAGACGTCCGTGGACGTCTACAACCCGAAGACGGTGCGGGCGTCCGCCGGCTCCGTCTTCCACCTGCCCGTTGTCCGGGATGTGACGGCCGCTCACACCATCGAGCACCTGCGGGCCGAGGGAGCCCGGATCTTGGCCATGGCCGCCGACGGCGCCGCTGACATCTACTCGGAGGATCTGTGGGGTCCGATCGCGTTCGTGTTCGGCAACGAGGCACACGGCCTGCCGCCAGAGGTCATCCGGCAGGCCGACGCAGTGGTGCGGGTCCCACACGACGGCCGGGCCGAGTCCCTGAACCTTGCGGCGGCCGCGACTGTCTGCCTGTTCGAGTGGGCGCGGCGTCGCCGACAGGGTTCCCGTGAGGCGCTGGAGACGATCGTGGCCGCGTCTGCGCACGACATCCGCTCACCGCTGACGGCGATGAAGGGGTTCGGCTACGCGCTGGAGAAGCGCTGGGATGCCATGTCCGATGAGCAGCGGGTGATGATGCTGCAGGGGATCGTGTATGACGCCGATCGGATGGACACGATCGTGCGCCAGCTCGTGGACGCCGCGCGCGTTGTCGCCGGGAACCTGGAGCTGTTCGCCGAACAGGTCGACGTGGCGCGTCTCGTTGAGGACATGGGCGAGCATCTGCGTCGAGATCCCGATCATCCCGCGCTGGACTGGCGCGGCGATGTGGGAACGGTCATGGTCGACCCATCCCGGCTGCGCACCACCCTGCTGGCGTTCGTCGAGGCGTCGGTGTGGTGGGCGCGGGAGGGCGACGTCAGGGTGGAGGCGGAGCGCGACGGGTCCCTCCTGCGCATGCGCCTGTCCCGCGCCGGTTCCGAGGTCGACTCGGCCGGTGCCGAGAGCCTGTTCGTGCCCCGCAATCCCGGCACCGGCGCGGGCAGCAAGATCGGTCTTTTCGTGGCACGGGGTGTCGTCGGCGTCCAGGGCGGCCGCACGTGGGCCGAGGTGGATGACGGTCGCCTGGTGTTCCATCTGGAGCTTCCCGTCTCGCCGAGCATCGCACGACCTCCCCACGGGGGGTCTGCAGGGCCCCTGTAGACTCCGCGTCCATGGACCGTGCGGAGGCGCTCCGGGCGCTCGAGGAGGAGCGCGACCGGGGCGTGACGGCCCTCGCCCGCGCCGCCGATCTGGATGCCCTGGAGGCTGCGCAGATCTCCGTGATGGGCCGGCGCTCCCGGCTCGGCGAGATCCAGCGGTCGCTTCGCGCCATGGGGGAGGAGGACCGCCGAACCGTCGGCCGTTCGGCCAACGCGGTCCGGACCACGCTGCAGGCGGCGCACGCCGAACGCCTGGCGTCGCTCCGTCACCACGCGGAGGAGGCACTGCTCGAGGCCGATCGACTCGACCTCACCCTCCCGGGTCGGCGAGCTCGGCGCGGGTCCCTGCACCCGCTCACGCTGGTGGAGTACGAGATCGTCGATATCTTCCAGCGCCTGGGCTTCCGGGTCGCGGAGGGCCCCGAGATCGAGGACGACTGGCACAACTTCCAGGCCCTGAACATCCCGCCGGATCATCCGGCGCGCACCATGAAGGACTCGCTGTACGTGGCGGTACCGGGCCACCCGGAGCTGCTCCTGCGCACCGAGACCTCTGCCGTTCAGGTCCGCACCATGCAGGCCCAGCCTCCGCCCGTCTACGTCGTGGCGCCCGGCCGCGTCTACCGGCGCGAGACTTCCGACGCCACCCACTCGCCGGTCTTCCATCAGGTCGAGGCGCTTGCCGTGGACGAGGGCATCACGTTCGCCGACATGAAGGGCGTCCTGGAGGCGGCGGTGAAGGAGCTGTTCGGCGCGGACCGCCGGGTCCGATTCGGGCCTGCGTACTTCCCGTTCGTGGAGCCGGGGGCCGAGATCGGCGTGTCGTGTTTCGCCTGCGACGGCAGCGGGTGCCGCGTGTGCGGTAGTGGGTGGATCGAGCTCCTGGGGTGCGGGATGGTGCATCCGGCGGTCCTGGAGAACTGCGGCTACGACAGCGAACGGTACACGGGCTTCGCGTTCGGTATGGGGATCGACCGTGTGGCCCTGCTCCGCTACGGGATCCCCGACATCCGCATGTTGTTCGACGGCGACGTCCGCTTCCTCTCCCAGTGGGGAGCGACCGCGTGAAGGTGCCCCTGTCGTGGCTCCGCGAGTTCGCGCCCACCGACATGGATGCCGACGAGTTGGCGGAGATGATCACCGCCCGCGGTGTGAAGGTCGAGGCGGTTCTTCGACCGTGGCAGCACCTGCAGGGCGTCGTGGTCGCTCGCGTCGTGGAGGTGGTGGACCACCCGCGGTCCGACAAGCTGTGCGTGGCGAGCGTGGACGACGGGACCGGCTCGCACCAGGTGGTGGTGGGCGTGCGGAACATGGCGCCGGGCGACCTGGTGCCGTGGGCGCCGCCGGGGGCGCGCGTGCCCGTCCTGCCCGACCCGCTGGGCGCCAGAGAGCTTCGCGGTGTCGTGTCCCACGGCATGCTCTGCTCGCCCAGCGAGCTGGCGCTGTCCGCCGATCACACGGGCATCCTGCTGCTGAACGACGACGGCATGGCGCCCGGGGATGACCTGCGAGCCGCGCTGGATCTGGACGATGCCGTCCTGGACATCGAGGTGGAGCCGAACCGGCCGGATTTCCTGTCGGTCTTCGGTGTGGCACGTGAGGTGGCGGCCGCCACCGGTGTCTCACTCCGTGACCCCACGGGCGAACCCCAGGAGCCGGCGGAGGAGGGGGAGGAGGATGCGAGCGCGGTGGCCACGATCGAGCTCCGGGACGTCGAGCGCTGCCCCCACTATCTGGCACGCGTGATCCGAGGGGTTCGCCCGACGCCATCGCCTCTGCGCGTGCAGGCCCGCCTGAGCGCGGCCGGGATGCGACCGATCTCGGCGGTCGTCGACGCGACGAACTACGCCATGCTGGAGCTGGGTCAGCCGATCCACGCGTTCGATCTGTCGCGCCTGGACGGGCCGGGGATCATCGTGCGCCGCGCCGATGAAGGAGAGCGGCTCACCACCCTCGACGACGTCGAGCGGATGCTGACGGGAGACGACCTCCTGATCTGCGACCTCGCCCGGCCGGTGGCCATCGCGGGGGTGATGGGTGGCGCCGACGCCGAGGTGTCGGAGGCCACGACCGACATCCTCCTGGAGAGCGCCTACTTCACGCGCACCGGGGTCCTTCGGACCGCCCGCCGGCTGGATCTGCACAGCGAGGCCTCCCACCGGTTCGAGCGGGGAACCGATCCGGAGGGATCGGCTCGCGCCGGCGCCAGATGCGCCGAGCTGATCGCGCGGTGGGCGGGGGGCCGGGTCGTGTCGGGCGTGGCGGAGGCCGGCCAGGTTCCATCCCGGAGGTGGGTGTCGATGCGCCCGTCCCGCGCATCCGCACTCCTGGGGTACGACGTGAGCACCGGCGATACCGAGAAGGTCTTCGAGACGCTCGGGATGACGACGCGAGCCGCAGGGCAGGCGGGCACGGATGTGGAGGTCCCGGGGTATCGGGTCGACATCGAGCACGAGGTCGACCTGATCGAGGAGGTTGCGCGGGTTCAGGGCTACGACCGGATCGGTTCCACCGTGCCTACGGTCCACCAGGCGGGTGGCGTGCCACCGGCCTACGCCTTCGTGCGCCGGCTCCGGCAGGTCATGTTGGGGGCGGGTCTGCAGGAACTGAGCTTGTTCCCCTTCGCATCGGACGAGGATCTGGCGCTGAGCCCGGGAACCGCCGCGATCCGGATCGCGAACCCCCTCCAGGTGGAGGAGGCGTTCCTGCGCACCCAGCTGGCCCCCGGCCTGCTGCATGCGGCGGCACGGAACCGCGCGCGCGGCGTGCGGTCGCTGGCGCTCTTCGAGGTGGGCACCGTATTCGCAGCCGCTGACCCCGTCGTGGAACGAACGAAGGTGGCGTTCCTGCTGCAGGGCTCCTCGACGCAGACGTGGGACGCCGTGCCCCGGGCGTTCGATGCCCTGGACGCGACGGGGCTCGTGGCGACGGTGATGGAGGAGCTCGGCATCGACCCCTGGTCGCTGGGCGACACGCCGGGGCCGCCGCTGCATCCCGGCAGGTCCGCCACGGTGCTGATCGAGGACAGGGTGATCGGGATGGCTGGTGAGCTCCATCCCCGCGTATCCGCGGGGTTGGACCTCGATGATCGCGTCGCGGTCGCCGAGCTCGACGTGCAGGCGCTCATGGAGGCCGCCGCCCGGTCGCGTTTCACGCTGGCGGAGGTGCCGCGGTTCCCGCCCGTCCGCCGCGATCTTGCCTTCGTGGTGCCGGAGACGGCGCCGGCCGGCCGCGTGCAGGAGGCCCTGCAGGATGCGGCGGGTGATCTCCTCGGCAGCTGTGTCCTCTTCGACGTCCACCGGGGTGCGCCCCTCGCGGAGGGGACCAAGAGCTTGGCCTTCGCCGTCGAGCTGCGCACGCCCGAGCGCACGCTGACCGCCGAGGAGGCCGGCCGCGTGGTGGCGGCGGTCGAGGCGCGACTGGCGAACGAGTTCGGCGCCACGTTGCGCGCCGGTTGAGCCCTCGCGTGGCTTCACGCCGCACGATCGCAGCCGGTACACTCCGCGCGGTGAACGAGGACTTCCTTGGCGTCGATGATCTCTCCGCGGAGGAGCTGGCTGACCTCCTGCGCCTCGCGGCGAGCGTGAAGGCCGACCCGGCGGCCTACGCCGAGCATCTGCGGGGCCGATCCGTCGCACTGATCTTCGAGAAGCCCTCGACGCGGACCCGGGTCTCGTTCGAGGTGGCGGTCGCTTCCAGCGGCGGCCACGCGGTGGTGTTGAACGCCACCGACCTCCAGCTCGGGCGCGGGGAGACCATCGAGGACACCGGTCGGGTCCTGTCCCGATACGTGGACGCGATCGTGCTCCGCACCTTCGAGCAGGAGCGTCTGGAGGTGCTGGCGCGCGCCGCATCGGTGCCGGTGGTGAACTCCCTGTCGGATTTCGAGCATCCATGCCAGGCGCTGGCCGATCTGCTCACGGTGCAGGAGCGGCTCGGGTCGCTGGCGGGGCGGACCATGGTGTACCTGGGCGACGGCAACAACGTGGCGCACTCCCTGCTGATCGGCGGCGCGCTCTCCGGCATGACGGTGCGCTGTGCCACCCCGCCCGGCTTCGAGCCGATCCCGCAGGTGGTGCATCGTGCCGAGGAGATCACGGCACAGACCGGCGGCGGTATCGAGATCCTGCACGATCCGGTGGAGGCCGCCACCGGTGCGGACGTCCTGTACACCGACGTGTGGGCCAGCATGGGTCAGGAGGCCGAGGCCGACGAGCGTGCCCTGGTCTTCCCCGCCTACCAGTTGAGCCAGAAGCTCGTGGACGTCGCCGCCGCCGAGGTCGTCGTGCTCCACTGCCTGCCGGCGCACCGGGGACAGGAGATCACCGACGAGGTGATCGACGGCCCGCACTCGGCCGTGTGGGACCAGGCGGAGAATCGGACCCACACCGCGAAGGCGCTGCTGCTGCGCCTGCTCGGCCTCGCGTAGGGCCGTGGCCCGCGCGAACGACTCCGTCGAGGCGATGCTGCTGGAGTTCGCCGACCTCCTGTCGATCGTGTCGACCGATCCGTTCAAGCCTCGCGCCTACGAGAAGGCGGCACGGTCGGTCGGTGGCTATCACGCCGATCTGTCGGAGCTCGATGAGAAGGGGATCCTGGCTATCCCCAACGTCGGCCGCTCGATCGCCGACAAGATCGTGCAGCACCTGCGGTCCGGCGCCGTGCCGGAGCTGGAGGAGCTCCGCTCGAAGATCCCCGGCGGCGTGCGAGAGATGACCGCGATCCCCGGGTTCGGCCCGAAGAAGGCGATGCAGGTCTACCAGGAGCTGGGCATCGACGACGTGGACGACCTGGTGGCAGCTGCGCAGGACGGCACGCTGGCGGCGCTGAAGGGGTTCTCGAAGAAGACCGAGGACAACATCATCGCTGGCGTCCGGCGCGTGCAGGAGGAGGGAGGCCGCGTACAGGTGAACGTGGCGCTCGAGCTGGCCGAGCTCCTGCTCGAGCGGCTGCGGGCGATCCCGCAGGTTCGGCGCGCCGCGTACGCCGGCTCGCTCCGCCGGATGCGCGAGACCATCGGGGACGTCGACCTGCTGGTGGCCTCCGACGAACCGGGGAACGTCATGGAGG
>JBDUEF010000064.1:0-12357 GCA_040002535.1 Actinomycetota bacterium
GTGCACTCCGGCGACTCGTCGTGCGCGATCCCGCCGCCGACCCTGTCCGACGAGGAGCTCGACGAGGTGGAGGAGATCACCCGCAGGATCGCGCACCGCCTCGGCGTGCGCGGTCTGCTGAACCTGCAGCTCGCCGTGAAGGACGAGCGCATCTGGGTCCTGGAGGCGAATCCGCGCGCCTCGCGCACGGTGCCGTTCGTCTCGAAGGTGATCGGGACATCGCTCGCCAAGGTCGCCACGCTGGTCCTGGCGGGGCGCACGATCGCTCAGCTCCGTGCCGACGGGCTCCTGCCGTCGGATGCCCGGCGGTACCGCCATCTGCCCTACACGAGCGTGAAGGCGGCCGTGCTGCCCTTCGGCAGGTTCCCCGGCGTCGACACGATCCTGGGGCCGGAGATGCGCTCGACCGGAGAGGTCATGGGCATCGACGCCGATCCGGGTGTGGCGCTGGCGAAGGCGCTGATGGCCGCAGGATCGTCGGTGCCGACCTCCGGCACCGTGTTCATCAGCGTGGCGAACCGCGACAAGCGTTCGGTCGTCTTCCCGGCCACACGCCTTGCGGACCTCGGCTTTCGCCTGCTGGCCACGGGGGGAACCGCGGGTGTGCTGCACCGCGCGGGCATCCCGGTGCGGCGCGTGCGGAAGGTGAGCGAGGGCGGCACGTCGGTGGTGGACCTGATCCACGCCGGACAGGTGGACCTGATCGTGAACACGCCGTTCGGTCGGGGCGCCCGCAGCGACGGCTACTTCATCCGGACCGCGGCTGCGGCGGCGGGTGTGCCGTGCATCACGACGCTGCCCGGCGTGTTCGCCGCCGTCCGAGGGATCGAGGCGCTGCGCGGCGGAACGACCGAGCCGCGAACGATCCAGGAGTATCACGCCGCGGCCACGGCTGCTGCCGCCGCGGCGCCGATCCAGATCTCTCTGGAGATGGACGAGACGGTGGCGGTCGGCCACGCGGGCGCATCGTGAGGCGGGTCCGAGCGGAGATCCTGTCCACGCGGCGCCTGGGCGCTTATCACGTCCTCACGCTCGTGGCGCCGGAGATCGCGGAGCGCGCCCGACCGGGACAGTTCATCGCCGTCGGGATGCCGCCGGCCCGCGAGTTCCTGCTCCGCCGGCATTTCTCGATCCATCAGTCCTCCCGCCGGGGCGGGTGGGCCGGGACCCTCGAGTTCGCGATCCAGAGCGAGGGACCGGGCACGGAGTGGCTCACGCGGGCGAAGGCCCACGAGTTCCTGGACGTGATCGGCCCGCTGGGGAAGTCCTTCGCGTACCCGAACCGGCTCACGAACTGCCTGCTGATCGCCGAGGGGCACGGAGCCGCCTCCCTCTACTTCCTCGCGCAGGAGCTGAGGACTCGGCACAAGCGCGTCGACATGATCGTGGGGGCGGAGGACCTCGACCGCGTGTTCAAGCCCATCGAGGGCAAACGCCTCTCACAGGCCATCATGATCATGACGGCCGACGGCTCGGCGGGGGATCGCGGTGGCGTCCTGGACGCCCTGCCCGAGATGGTCGAACGCTGCGGCACCGAGGTCATCTACGCGGCCGCGCCTGTGCGCACGCTGGAGCGGATCGCGCACTTCTGCCGGGATCGGAAGATCCCTGCCCAGGTGGCGGTGGAGGAGACGTTCGGCTGCGGTATCGGCCTGTGCTTCTCGTGCGTGGTGCCCGTCGCGCGCAAGGACGGCACGGGGTACGACAACCTTCGCGCCTGCGTGGAGGGACCGGTGTTGAACCCCGCTCGCGTCCTGTGGGACAGGTGGCTCTCCGAGGGGCCGAGCATGATCCCCACGCCCCCCGAGGGGCTGCCGGTGGTGCGTTCATGGCCGGGGTGAGGCGGACCCTCGCGGTCGACCTGAACGGCCTGCTGCTGCCAACGCCGGTCGTGGCTGCGTCCGGCTGCGCCGGGACCGGACGGGAGCTCGGAGCGCTGACCGATCTCCGCAAGTTCGGTGGCGTGGTGAGCCGGAGCATCACGCTGCACGCCCGCAAGGGCACGCCCACCCCCCGGATCGCCGAGACACCTTCGGGGATCGTGTGGTCGACCGGCCTACAGAACCCCGGGATCGAGGTCTTCCTGCAGGAAGAGCTGCCGCGACTGGTTCGAGGGGGGGCACCGGTGTTCGTATCCATCGCGGGCGGGACGATGGAGGAGTTCGTGCGTCTGACGAGCCTCCTGCACGGGGCTCCCGGGGTCACGGCGATCGAGACCAACATCTCCGGTCCCGACGAGGAGCTGGGCAGGGCCGTTCTCGCGTCGCGACCCGACCGGGCCGCGGAGATCGTCGGTGCGGTGGCGCGGATGTCGACGGTGCCGGTGTTCGCCAAGCTGCCCCCGCTCCTGACGGAGCTGGCCGAGACCGCGGCGGGCTGCATCCGGGCCGGGGCGCACGGCCTGACGCTCACCGACGGCGTGCCGGCGCTGGGCGTGGATCCGTCACGTCTGCGACCGGAGCTCGGGGCGGTCACCGGATGGTTGTCGGGACCCGCCATACGGCCGCTCGCCCTCCGCGCCATCCACGAGGTCGCGCAGCGGCTGCCCGGTGTGCCGATCCTCGGCAGCGGCGGCGTGCGCACCGGCGAGGATGCCGTAGAGTTGCTCCTTGCCGGCGCCTGGGCCGTGCAGGTGGGAACGGCGACGCTGGTGGACCCGGCGGCACCGGTCACCATCGCGCAGGAGATCGCCTCGTACCTGCGGGCCAAGGGGCTGGCCTCGCCGGCCGACATCCGCGGCCGTCTTCGTCTGCCGCCCGTTCCGCAGGAGGAGGGCTCGTGATCCCCCGTCCCCAGAACCCGATGATCGTGGCGATCGATCTGTCCGACCTCGACGAGGCCGATCGCCTGTCCACCAGTCTTGCGGGGACGGCCGGGCTGCTGAAGATCGGTCTGGAGCTGTTCACCGCCAATGGATCCGACGCCGTCGCGCGCCTCGCCGTCCACGCGCCGATCTTCCTCGACCTGAAGCTGCACGACATCCCCACGACCGTCGAGAGGGCGGCGCGCAACTGCGCGCGGTTGGGCGTCGCGATGTTGACGGTCCACTCGCTCGGTGGTGCAGCCATGGTGGGCGCCGCGGTGCGAGGTGCGAGGCAGGGCGCCGAGGAGTCCGGCGCCACGATGCCGACCGTGCTGGCCGTCACGGTGCTGTCGAGCGTGGCCGGCGAGGCGCTCGCCAGCCCGACATCCCTTGCCTTCGAGGCAACCTCGGCGGGCGCGGGAGGCCTGGTGGTGTCGGGCGAGGATGTCGCGGAGGTGCGTCAGGTGGTGGGTGAGAACGTCGCGTTGGTGGTGCCCGGCATCCGACCCGAAGGGTCCAACGGCGATGACCAGGTACGCGTGCTCACGCCGCGTGCGGCGATCGAGGCCGGCGCCGATTACCTGGTGATCGGCCGTCCGATCACGCGCGCCGACGATCCATCCGGTGTCGCGCGCGGGATCCTCAGCGGTATCCGCTGACGCTCTGGCACGCGGTGGTCCGCGCCCGTTATCACGGAAAGCCGCAGGCAGCACGCCTGATCCGCGTTGTCCCTGTTGCGAACGCGGCCGTATACTCCCGCCGTTCTCAAGACCCTCCGAGCAGAAGGAGCGCGTGATGGCTCTACCCACCCTGACCCCGGAACAGCGCCAGCAGGCCCTCGAGAAGGCCGCCATCGCACGGAAGAGGCGTGCCGAGCTGAAGGGCCAGCTCAAGGCCGGCAAGAAGTCGCTGCGGGACGTGCTGTCCACGTCGGGTGACGACACCGTCGGCAAGATGAAGGTCTCCAACGTCCTGGAATCGCTCCCGGGCGTGGGCAAGGTTCGCGCGCAGAAGCTGATGGAAGAGCTCGACATCTCCTCCAGCAGGCGGGTTCGTGGTCTGGGCGCGAAGCAGCGCGAGCTGCTGCTCGACCGCTTCGCCAAGAGGTAGGCGCGGCCGGTTCCCGGCAGCGGTTCGCTCTTCGTGATCGCCGGCCCCTCGGGGGTGGGCAAAGGCACACTCGTCCGGCGACTCCGCACGATGGATCCGAGCCTGTACGTGTCGGTCTCGGTCACCACCCGGCGTCCCCGGCCCGAGGAGCACGACGGGGTCGACTACTTCTTCATCGACGAGGAGGGGTTCGATCGGCTGATCGCCGAGGACGAGCTCCTGGAGTGGGCGGAGATCTTCGGGCATCGCTCCGGGACGCCGCAGCGCCCCATCAGGGATGTGCGTCGCGAGGGCCGCGATGCTGTGCTGGAGATCGATGTGCAGGGTGCCGCGATCGTGCGCCGGAAGGTCGCGGACCCCGTCCTGATCCTGCTGGTGCCGCCCTCCCTCGAGGAGCTCGCGCGGCGGCTCCGTACCCGCGCCACCGAGGACGAGGACAAGCTGTCGCGCCGGTTGGCCCGGGCCGAATGGGAGATGGCGCAGGGGGACTGGTTCGACCACGTGATCGTCAATGACGAGCTGGAGGGCGCGTCTGCGCAGGTCGCTGCTATCATCGATGCATCCCGCCACGACCCAAAGGACCCTTCCGCATGATCGAACCCAAGATCGACGATCTGCTCGCGCAGGTGGACTCGAAGTACTCGCTCGTGATCCTCGCCGCCAAACGTGCCCGCGAGATCAACTCGTACTACAGCCAGCTCGGGGAGGGTCGCGGTGAGTTCGTGCCGCCGCTGGTCGAATCCGGTGGCCTCACGAACAAGCCGCTCTCGATCGCGTTGCAGGAGATCGCGGAGGCCAAGATCAATGCGGAGCGTACCGAGGAGCCCGTCGCCGAGTAGGTCGCTCCCGTGAGCCCTGCGGTGGCCGTCCCGGGTCTGCCGTCATGACGGCGAACGGCACCCACCCCCTGTCCGGGCGCACCGTGATGTTGGGCGTCTCAGGAGGCGTTGCGGCCTACAAGGTCGCCGCCGTTGCCCGTCAGCTCGTTGCCGCCGGCGCCGAGGTGCAGGTGGTCATGACCGCCTCGGCCGCCCGCTTCGTGGGGCCCGACACGTTCGCCGCTCTCACCGGTCATCCCGTCCACAGCTCGCTGTGGGAGGAACCGGGCAGGGTCCTGCACGTCGGGCTGGCACGGGCCGCCGACGTGGCGCTGCTCGCCCCCGCCACCGCCAACTCCATCGCCAAGCTCGCACACGGCCTGGCCGACGATCTGCTGTCCGCGACCCTGCTGGAGGCCGCCTGCCCGCTGGTGATCGCACCGGCCATGCACACCGGGATGTGGGAGCACCCGGCCACCCGCGGCAACGTGACCATCCTCCAGGAGCGGGGCGTGCGCTTCGTCGGTCCCGTGTCCGGTGCACTGGCGCACGGCGACGAGGGTGTCGGCAGGCTTGCGGACGCCGCCGACATCGTCGCTGCCGTGGAGGCGACGGTCGCCGGGGGAGGAGATCTGGCGGGCCGCAGGTTCCTGATCACGGCCGGTCCCACCCATGAGCCGCTCGACGCGGTGCGATTCATCGGGAACCGTTCGAGCGGCAAGATGGGCATCGCGGTGGCGTCGGAGGCCGTGGCCCGCGGCGCGGAGGTGCACCTGGTGCTAGGGCCGGGGACCGCGGGTCCGCCCCCGGGCGTGGAGGCCGTGCACGTCACCACCGCGGAGCAGATGCGTGCCGCGGTGCTGCGAGAGGTCGACCAGGCGGACGCGGTGGTGATGGCTGCTGCGGTGGCCGACTTCCGCCCGGCGACCAAGTCCGAGGGGAAGCTGAAGAAGGCCGCAGGCACGCCGATGCTCTCGCTGGTTCCCACGCCCGACATCCTGCGAGAGCTGGGTGAGCGCCGGGATGGCGGCGTCCTCGTGGGATTCGCCGCCGAGACCTCCGATCTGGAGGCCTCGGGTCGGCGCAAGCTGGAGGACAAGGGGCTGGATCTCATCGTCGTCAACGAGGTGGGGCGCGAAGGGACGGGGTTCGGCGCCGACACGAACAACGCCATGATCCTTGCGCGTGACGGTCGAGACGAGCCCCTGCAGGTGTGGACGAAACGCGAACTGGCCAGGGCGATCTGCGATCGCGTGGCCGGATTGTTGTCGGACTAGGCCGGTATACTTCGCGCGTCATGACCGAGCGCCATCTCTTCTCGTCGGAATCGGTCACCGAAGGGCATCCCGACAAGCTGGCGGATCAGATCTCCGACGCCGTCCTCGACGCCATGCTGGCCGAGGATCCCACCAGTCGTGTCGCATGCGAGACGCTGGTGACCACAGGACTCGTGATGGTGGCGGGCGAGATCACCACCAAGGGGTGGGTGGACATCCCGTCGGTCGTCCGCAACCAGATCATCGAGGTCGGCTACACCGACGCCAAGTTCGGCCTCGACGGCGAGACCTGTGGCGTGATCACCGCGATCCAAGAGCAGTCACGCGATATCGCGCGCGGGGTGGACGACGCCGTCGAGCACCGCGAGGGCAACTCCGGGGACGACCTCGACACCCTGGGCGCCGGCGACCAAGGCATGATGTTCGGCTTCGCATGCAGGGAGACCGAGGAGTTGATGCCCATGCCCATCGCCTTGGCCCATCGGCTCGCGAAACGGCTCGCCGACGTCCGGCGCGCGGGTGTCGTCCCGTATCTGCGCCCCGACGGGAAATCGCAGGTGTCCATCGAGTATCGCAACGGCATACCCGTGCGCGTCGATACGGTGCTGATCTCCACGCAGCACCGTGAGGAGGTCGACGTCGAGACGCTGCTGAAGCCCGACATCGAGGCCGAGGTGATCGATCCGGTGCTCCGCGAGTTCCCCGATCTCCAGGCGGAGGGCGCCCGCATCCTGGTGAATCCGACGGGCCGCTTCGAGATCGGTGGACCGAAGGCCGACACCGGTCTCACGGGCCGCAAGATCATCGTGGACACCTACGGCGGCTACGCCCCCCACGGGGGTGGCGCGTTCAGCGGGAAGGACCCCACCAAGGTCGACAGGTCCGCCGCCTATATGGCTCGCCATGTCGCGAAGACCGTCGTGGCGGCCGGGCTGGCGGACCGCTGCCAGCTCCAGGTCGCGTACGCCATCGGCACGGCCTCTCCCGTCTCCCTCATGGTCGACACCTTCGGTACCGAGACCTGCGATCGCGAGAAGCTGCGGGCGGCGCTGTGGGAGGTCTTCGACTTCCGGCCGGCCGCCATCATCGCCGCGCTCGACCTTCGCCGTCCGATCTACCGTGAGACCGCCGCATACGGGCACTTCGGTCGCAAAGAGTTCCCCTGGGAGGCGACCGACCGCGCCGACGACCTCCGCAACGCCGTCGGGTAGGCCGGTCGCGGTCTGCATCGACCGCCCGCTCCTCTCGCTCGACCGGCCCTTCACGTATCTGCTCCCCGATGAGATCGACGCCGGCGTCGGTTCCCTCGTACAGATCCCCTTCCACGGGCGGTCGGTGCGCGGGTGGGTGGTGGGCGATACCGATGACGTGCCCGCACGGACACTCGCGATCCGCGCGGTCCTGTCTCCGATGCGGTTCTTCGACGAGGCCTCGCTGGAGCTGTTGCGGTGGGTGAGCTTGCGGTACGTGGCACCGCTGTCCACGGTGATCGCGCGTTCGCACCCGCCCCGGGTCGTCTCCGAAGAGGCACCGGCGGGAGCGATCGCGCCCCCGCAGGTGCATCCGCGGGTCGCCGACGCCGGCGGTCCGATCGACGGTTACCGGGGCGGAGCTGAGCTCGCCCGGTCGGTGCGAGCGGGTGCCGGCGCCTTCGTGCTGCGGCCGGCGCCGGAGGATGAGGCGATGGTGGCGCTCCAGGCCGTCACCGCATGCCTCGCCGGCGGGCGCCGGGCGATCGTCCTGGTGCCGGAGTCCTCGCCGGTACCGGCGACGGCTCGCCTGCTCGCGGAGACCCTCGGGGAGCGGGTGTCGGTCCAGCTGGGCGGGGACCGCAGGACCCGCTATCGATCGTGGCTCGCGATCGCCAACGGCAGCCACGACGTCGTGATCGGAACCCATCCGTCGGTGTTCGCACCTCTCGGTGGGGTGGGGCTGATCTTCGTCGCCCGCGAGTCGCACGCTGCGCACCGGGAGGACCGAGCTCCGTACTACCACGTGCGCGACGTGGCGCTGGAGCGCGCCCGCCTTGCCGATGCCGTGTGCGTGCTGTCGGCCGTCTGCCCCTCGTCCGAGACGGCGGCCCTCGGCCTGGCGCAGGTGGCTCCCGCCACGCGGCGCTGGCCGCCCGTCGAGGTCGTGAGGCCGGGGCCCGAGGGCCGCGCTCCCCGTCTGGTGCGGGCGTTGCGCGAGACGACGCGTGGGTTCCTGTACGCCCCGCTGCCCGGGTACGGCATCGCGCAGGTCTGCCGGTCCTGCGGGGCGCCGGCGGCCTGCGCTGGCTGTGGCGGCGTCCTTCGATTGCAGGACGGAGCCGTGCGGTGCATCGTCTGTGAGGCGCCGGGGCGCTGCGCGTCCTGCGGCCAGGCCGACTTCGGGATCCGGCGCGCGGGGGCGGAGCGGGTGGAGGAGTGGGCGACGTCCATCGCCCCGGTGCCGGTACGGCGACCCGTCCGGCCGCGCGCGCCGAGGGATCGCGAGGTCCTGGTCGGAGGCCCCGAGTTCGTGCGGGATCTCGGCGCCCTCGATCTGGACCTGGTGGGCATCCTCGATGCGGACCTGGCGGAGCGCCGGCCCGGCATCGGCGCCAGGGAGCGCGCCCTCGTCACGTGGATGGAGGCGGTGGGCTGGGCACGCCCGCACGGCCGCGCGATCGTGCAATCGACGCATGCGAACGACCCGGGCGTGCAGGCGCTCGTCCGCGGCAACCCCGACCGGTTCCATGCCGACGAGGCGGTTCGCCGACGAGCGGCCGGCTTCCCCGTGGGTGCGCCCGTGTTCCGTGTGGCGGGCACCGCCGAGCTGGCGGATCGGCTCGCCGTCTGCGATCCCATCACGCTGATCGCATCCTCCGTCGAGGACGCGACCACGATCTGCCTGCTGTCGCTCGAGCCGACCGCCCTCGCCGGGTTCGGGACACTCGCTCGCGGGCTGGCCGTCGCCGGCGTGATCACGCGCGTCGAGGCCGAACCCCACCTGTAGGATTCCGCGCGTGGTGATGCAGATCCGCACCTTGGGCGATCCTGTTCTGCGGGAGCCCTCCAAGCCCGTCGAGCGTTTCGACGGGTCTCTCCGCGATCTGGTCGAGGAGATGTGGGAGACGATGTACGCGGCCAACGGTGTGGGCCTGGCGGGGCCGCAGGTCGGGCTCTCCCTCCAGATGTTCACCTACGATGACGGGGAGACTGGGCCCTCCTTCCTGGCCAACCCGGCGTTGTCGCCGCTGGACGGCGAGCTGACGTCCGACGAGGGTTGCCTGTCGATCCCCGGCCCGTACTACCCAACGGCGCGGGCGGGACGCGTGAGGATCGGCGGCGTCGACCTCGAGGGCCGGCAGGTGGAGATCGAGGCGGAGGGGCTCTTGGCGCGCATCTTCCAGCATGAGACCGATCACCTGCACGGGGTGCTCTACGTCGACCGGCTCGACGACGCCGGTCGCCGCGCCGTGATGACCGAGCTGCGGCAGATCGAGATGGGACTCGTCGAGCCTCGCAAGCGCCGCGACGACGGGGAGTAGGCCATGAGCCTGCGCGTCGCCTATCTCGGCAACGACAACTGGTCTGTGCCTCCGATGCGGGCGGTGGCCTCGGCGCCGGAGTTGGAGCTGGGTCTGGTCATCACCCGTACACCCCGGCCCGGACGTCGCGGAGCGGCTCCGTCGCCCACGCCGGTCGCGCACACCGCCCGCACGATGGGGCTGCCGACGGCCGAGGTGGAGTCGGTGCGCGCCGGCGAAGGGCTGCGCCTCCTGCGCGAGCACGCACCGGACGTCCTGGTGGTGGTCGCCTACGGCGAGATCCTTCCCGCTGCGGTGTTGGATATCCCGCGCTTGGGAGCGGTGAACCTGCACTTCTCGCTCCTCCCGCGCTGGCGGGGGGCGAGCCCGGTTCAGCACGCCCTGCTCGCCGGCGACCCCGAGACCGGCGTCACCACCATCCTGATCGACGAGGGGCTGGACACCGGCCCGATCCTGGCGCGGCAGCCGACGCTCGTGGAGGAGGGCGAGGACGCCGGTCGGCTCGGGGACCGCCTGAGCGAGATGGGTGGCGCGCTCCTCGCCCGAACCCTCACGGACCTCGCTGCCGGGCGGGCTGTGCCCTCGGCGCAGGGCGAGACGGGCGCCACCTACGCGCCGAAGCTCACGGCCCTGAACCGGCAGATCGACTGGAACCGGGTGGCACCAGAGATCGTCGCGAGGATCCGGGCGTTGTCGCCTCGACCGGGAGCCTCCACCCTCCGCTCGAACAGGGTGCTGAAGGTCCTGACCGCCTCGTCCACCGGCGGGGGCGGTGAACCGGGCACGATCCTCCAGATCGGGGACGACTGGTTCGACGTGGCGACCGGGGAGGGCGCCGTTCGGGTCCTGAAGGTGGGGCCCGAGGGCCGCCCACACATGGAGGTGGGGGCGTGGCTACACGGCGCGCACCTCGCGGTCGGCGAGCGGCTGGGATGACCGGCTCGTCGAGCGAGGCATCATCGATGAGGGTGGTGGACCTCCCATGACCGACGAGGCGCGAACGGCCGCGTTCGACGCGGTTCGTCGGGTCACCGAACAGGGCGGCTACTCGAACCTCGCGATCCCCGCCGGTCTGCGCCGCTCGGGCCTGGACTCGCAGGATCGAGGGTTCGCATCGGAACTCGCCTATGGCACGCTTCGGCGGCTCCTCACCCTGGACTGGATCATCGCGGGTGCCGCCAGCCGTCCCCCCGAACGGATGAGCGCCGGCGCGCGGACGGCGATCCGCGTCGGCGCGTACCAGCTGGCGTTCATGCGGGTGCCCGATCACGCAGCGGTCTCGGAATCCGTCGCGCTGGTGTCGGACCGGGAGCGGGGGTTCGTGAACGCCGTCCTGCGCCGCATCGCCCGTCAGCGGCCAGAGCTCCCGCAGGGACCCGACGATGAGGATGTCTCGATCCGCACCGGCATGTCGCCTTGGGCTGTGGGGGAGCTTCGACGGCTGCTGGGGGCTGCCGCCGAGGAGGCCGCCGCGGCGTTGGCCACACGCGCCGACCTGAGCCTGCGAGCGAATCGGTGCGTGCGATCCGTGCAGGACCTGGAGCAAGATCTGCTGGCCGCAGGCCATCATCCGCTGCGCGGCAGTCTGCATCCGGACATCCTTCTGCTGGAAGGGGGTGACCCCGAGGGGTTGCCCGGGTTCGGGCAGGGCGCGTTCGCGGTGCAGGATCAGGCGTCGGCCTTCGTGGTCGGGGCGCTGGACCCGCAGCCCGGCGAGCGGGTCCTGGACCTGTGCGCAGGGCCGGGGGGCAAGCTCGCACACATGGCGTGCCTCGTGGGCCAGGAGGGACTGGCGGTCGGGGGCGATATCCACCCCTCGCGCGCAGCGGTGGTCGCCGCGACCGCCAGCCGTCTCCACGTTCGGGCGCGCGTCCTCGCGCAGGATGCCCGTACCTCGGCGGTACGGGGGACCTTCGACCGTGTGTTGGTCGACGCCCCGTGCAGCGGTCTGGGCTCCGCCCGCCGGCGGCCCGAACTCCTGTGGCGGGCGGAGCGGACCTCCCTGTCGGGCCTCGCGCGGCTGCAGGTGGCGATCGCCGCGGCGGCCGTCGACCGGCTCCGACCGGGCGGGCGGCTGGTGTATTCGGTCTGCACGTTCCCTCGTGCTGAGACCGACGCCGCGTGCGACGCCCTGCTGGCACACCGCCCTGAGCTGGAGCCGGTGACGATCGAGGGCCCTGATGGGCCGGCCGAGCGGGTGCGGCTGTGGCCCCATCGCCACGGCAGCGACGCCATGTTCACGGCCGCCTTCCGCCGGCGCGACTGAGGCATCTGCCGCCCCTGGAGCCCTGCGAAGGGCCGGGAAGGAGCGCGGCCACCTCGAGTCCGACGGTGTTCGTGCCGATGAGGACTCCGAGGGGGCGTCGGAGCGCGAGCACCGGCCGGGACCCTCGACGCTTTCTCCAACGTGGGGGTGGCGGGCTCGGCTATATTCCAGTCGCTGCTGCAGTCCAACGTCCGGTGGAGGAGCCGGCAGACGGAAGTGAGAGAGGAGGTGGGTGGTGCCGGAGACGATCCTTGTCGTGGACGACGATCCCGACATCGCGCGCTTCGTCGAGGTGAACCTTCGCTCGGCCGGCTACGAGGTGGCCGTGGCCGCCGACGGCGAGGAGGCCTTGGAGAAAGCGGGAGCGCTCCGCCCCGATCTGGTGCTCCTGGACGTGATGATGCCTCGCATCGACGGCTTCGAGGTGGCGGCGCGTCTGCGCAAGAACCCTCAGACCGCCAACACCAGCATCATCATGCTGACGGCGAAGGCGCTGTCCGCCGACAAGGTCACGGGCCTGCAGTCGGGCGCCGACGACTACATCATCAAGCCCTTCGATCCGATCGAGC
>JBDUEF010000065.1:0-11964 GCA_040002535.1 Actinomycetota bacterium
TCTGCTCACGCTCCTTGAGCTCCGTGTGCGCCTCCTCAAGCGCCTGGGACCGGAAGAACATCTGTCGAGCGAACAACAACGGAGCGATGACGGTAACAACCGACCAAAGACCGACCCCCTGCAGCGAGTACAGCTTGGCGAGAACCGTGCCGAGGACTCCCAGGCCTACATAGCTGATGAGGAACTCTTGACCGTGACCAAGAAGTTCCATCAGTGCAGTGAACGGCTTTACGCCGTAGACAAGGGACACGGCAGCCGCCACGAGACCGAGACTTATCGCATAGTCCGCGACAGTTGCTACAAGTGCGGCCGGGATCATGTGGGAGAGCGGATCGCGCACGCTTGATAGTTCATGGAACACGATACTGGCGACCAGCACTGCCAACGTGACTTGGCATCTGTTGAAGAGAGCTCGGATCACCGTCACATCCCGGTTGACCTCCCGAGGGTCGGAGGCAGCAAGAAAGGCTACAAGGCCTGCTGCCTCGAACGGGAAGGTGAAGGCGACGGCTATTAGGAGGGGGTAGCCAAGGCTGACAGTGGCTCCCGACCAGGCCTGCACGGGCATGTATTCGATGGCCGCGATCAGGAGAGTCCACCAGATAAGGCTTGGCGACAAGACCCTGTCACTGACGATAAGTGCGTACGTCAGACCACCGATCGTGGGAATCGTCACGGACAGGCCCAGGAACGTGGAGGGCGTGAAGCGCCTCAGCGACATCGCGGGGGCGGAAGCAGATTGGGCCACGCTGCGGACCTTTCCTTCGAGGGAGGGGTGGGGCACATCTTCTCGCGGTCGGAGACCAAGCGGAAGCATCCACACGGAGGGCGTAGACGCGGCCACCCTGTCTACAGCAGGGTTCGTAGGGTGGATGTCGGGCTTGTCCCCCTACCGGGGGTCCCCTGATAGTGGCTCTCAGCGTCCCCCGTGTGGGGTCGGCTATCTGAAACTTGAAGAGGCCCGGAGGGCCTGGAGAGAGGGGGAACCGAAATGCGACTCGTCAAGCGTATCGCCGTTGGGCTCGGATCTCTGCTGGCCGTGGCACTGGCCGGTGGCGCGCACTACCGCTTCTAGCTCGACGCAAGGGTCGAACGAAGCCCGGCTCCGACGGAGCCGGGCTTTCGTATTTGGACTAGCCTGGATCCCTAGCTATGGCTACGACGATCGTTGTCCCTTCACCTCGATGGGACTCGATGCTGATATCCCCTCCAAAGGCCACTACCCTCTCGCGCATTAGCTGCAAGCCGAAATGGGCATCCGTGTCAACCGCGGCTGGATCAAACCCCAATCCGTCGTCCGCGACGGCCATTCGAATGAGTCCACCCACCTGCCAGAGCCGAACAACGACGTGAGCGGCAGACGAGTGCTTCACGGAATTCCTCAGCGCTTCCCGAGCAACGCGATACAACAGCAACTGAGCCAGCGGCGTAGCCTCTACCTCTTCGATCTCAAGCTGAACGGCCGTGTCCGTTTCCGATTCGATGTCCCTCGCCAGCAACGCGAGGGTTGAGGTCAATCCTGAGGGACCCAGGGAAGACGCTCGGAGGTCACGTAGAACCAAGCGAATGGCATCTTGAGCGATCTGGGTCGCTTGCAACAACTTGGGAAGGTCCTCGTCCAAATCTAGCAACCGTCCCGACTCGAGATCTCGGCGGAGAACCTGCCCCATGAGGTGAACCTTGAACAGGGGCGGCAGAACCTCGTCGTGAATCTCGCCGGCAAGCACCAGCCTTTCATCCCTTCTCTCTTCAGCGATCTGCATGTCAACGCTCTGCATCGCGACCCCTCGCGCGCCCAGCGCCCTCGCTAACGATTCGATCTGCTTCCTATAGACAAAGGCCTCCCGAGCGAGGAGTACTGGGCCGACGTAAGCAACCACGCCTATAAGGCCAATGCTCTCGTGAGCCTCGGCAGCCAGTACACCTAGAAACCCGAAGCTCACATAGGTCGGTATGAACACTCGAGGGTCACCGAAGCGCATGCTCATGAGAGAGGTCTTGAAGTCGCGTCTCTGCCTGAGCGCAGATGCCGCCGCAACCAAGCTGTAATTGACCACGGAATCCATCCCTAAGGCCACTAAGCCTGCCAACGCTGTCCATGGCCATAGGCCGAGCCTCGCTCCAACCAGATGGAATCCCAGGGAACCGACAATCACACTCAAGGCTATTTGGGCCCGGTTGTAGGCGAACATCCACAGTGAACCTTCCCGCTTCCATTCGCGCGGGTCCATGGCTCCAAGGAAGGCGATCGCCCCAGCCACGGCGGGCTCAAACACGATGGCAGCTGCCAGTAGCACCGGAAGGTCCATCGAAAGCTCAGCACCGCGGCCGGTTGGAACTGGAACAAGACTTGCGAGACTAACGAGCAAGACCCATCCGAGGGTCTGCAGGCGGATTGAGACTCCCTCAGTTTCACGGAACGCGACCACCAACATGCTCGCGGCGACCAAAACGACAGCGACAGACAAGAGCCGAAACCCCAGGGGTTCAGGAGTGCGTGATAGGGGAAGGGTTTCGCCTGAAGGGTTGGCTTTAGTAGTGGCCGTTGACATCCTTCCCCCTCGCTCCCCCCGCTCAGGTTTGTGGATCGTAGTTGTAGTCGAGGGGCTGGACGTTTCGCAAGAGTGACAAGTGTCAGTACCGAACGACCTTCACGCACGCGGAGTCACCCGCGGCCTCAAGGGACCTGCGAGCGCTCAGCAAGCCGCCGACCCGGCGGGCACCCGCCGAGACCCTGGGCTCGACGGCATGGGAGACTTGCGGAACGCATGCGAGACCGACATGAGATCTGGGGCGATGATCCCGAGGAGCGCGACGCGGACGCTGTGGTCTCCGAACTCCAGGTCGGCGACCACGGCATCGCCGCCTGGCACGACCACGCGATCTTCGTCCCGTTCAAGGCCCTCGGTCGTTTCATCGCACGCAGCGGGAAGCGGATCGCTGTCACCATCATCGGCGTCGCCGTCCTCCTGGTCGGTGTGGCCGGACTGGTCCTGCCGATCCTGCCGGGATGGGCGTTGATCTTCGTGGGGCTCGGCATCCTGGCCACCGAGTACGTCTGGGCGCGTCGGCTGCTGCTGCGAGCGAAGGCCGTCGCCACGACGGCGAAGGACAAGGCGCTGCGAAGGAAGCCGCAGGGCACCCCTGCTGACGCCGACCCGCCCGCCTAGGGACGAGGTCGTGGGGCGCGGCGCCATCCTGATCGGCACGTCCAGCTGGACCGACCCTACCCTCGTGAAGGAGTCGGACTTCTATCCGAAGGGCGTCAGCACGGCCGAGAAGCGCCTACGGTTCTACGCCGCGCAGTTCTCTCTGGTGGAGGTCGACTCCACGTACTACTTCCCGCCCAGCGTGAAGAACGCGGAGCTGTGGATCGAACGGACGCCCGCCACCTTCACCTTCAACATCAAGGCGTACTCGCTGCTCACCAACCATCCGACACGGACCGAGTCCCTCTTCGCCGACCTGAGGACGGAGCTGCCCGACGAGACGCAAGGTGCGCGGCGGATCTACCGCGACAAACTCCCCGACGCCGTGGTGGACGAGGTGTGGCAGCGATTCCGCGACGCACTGATGCCGCTGCACTCCGCCGGGAAGCTCGGCGCCGTCCTGTTCCAGTTCCCGCAGTGGTTCGTGATCTCGAAGTCGTCGAAGGCCTACGTCGAGGAGTGCGCCGCGAGGCTTCCGGATTTCCGCGTCGCCATCGAGTTCCGCCACAAGAGCTGGATGCGCGAGGACAACATGGACGAAACGCTCGACTTCCTGCGCGCACGCAACCTCCCCTACGTGAGCGTCGACATGCCGCAGGGGTTCGACTCGAGCCTGCCTCCCGTCGCCGCCGCCACCGCCGACGACCTGGCGATGGTGCGCTTCCACGGCCGCAACACGGCCAACTGGAACCTCAAGAGCGAGACTGCCACGCCGCGCTTCCAGTACCTGTACACGGAACAGGAGCTGAAGGAGTGGGTGCCGAAGGTGGAACGTCTGACGGAGCAGGCCCGCGAGACCCACGTGCTCATGAACAACTGTTACCGCGACTACGGGGTTCGCAACGCGCGCGACCTGGCGGACATGCTGGGCCTCACGCTTGGGGACCCCTCCTCGCCAGACGCATCCACGGCCTAGCTCCTCGGGGACGATGTGGGGGCGAGGCTGCTCATCGGCGACGACGAGAACCGGACCGGCACGATCGACAGATCGGTGATGGAGGCCGATTCCAGCAGCGGGTCGCCCGTCTGCACCGTGAGCGTCGGCGTGATGTATGCGAAGACGTAGCCGGCGGCGCCGGACGCGGCGCACGGCCCGTTGGCAAAGATCGGATCGGGGACGGTGAGCTCCTGCTGCGCATCGGTCACGTCGCTGCGGGCCTCGAACCCGTCGCGGCACTCGGCGGAGGTCGAGCCGCCCAGCCGTTGCCCGAACCGCATGCCGACCGCTGCGTGTTCACCCGCTGCGAGATCCAGGTGGAAGGTCAGCACATCGCCCGCGATCACCGACTGTCCCACCTGGACCGGAAGGGGGAGCCGATCGCTCATCGCCTCGATCACGCTCCAGACGCCTGCATGGCGCCGGAGACCCAGCTGATCCACGGTGATGTCGATCCATCGGGGATCCGTCGGCGCGCAGATGCCTTCGCTCGCGCAGCCGGCCCTGATCGAGAAGGTCTGTGGACCATCACCGGCAACGCCCCCGCCCCCTGCGAACTCCACGCGGTCCCACCCGAAGATGCTCCGGGCGAACCGGGACACCACCGCGGTGGGGCTCCGACGCCAGACGTCCCTCCCGGCGTCGGCACGATCCTGCGCCTCCCGCACCGCGTCCTCAGGGCTGAACGGATCTTCCGGCCAGACCGACAGGGGACCGCTCAGCGTGAAGATCGCGCCGGTGCGCTGCTGACGAGGGCCGAAGAGCACGAAGGATCCGCCGCCCAGGGCGACGAGCAGCACGATCACGGCCGCCAGCGTCGCCCACCTCGCTCGAGCGCTCACCTCCGCAGCATCTCGCCCGACCTGCTCCCCCGGCAAGGCACGTTCGTGCGTCCGACGCCCATCGGAGGCGGAGGTAGGCTCGTCGGGTGAACGCGCGCTGGAAGATCGCGACGATCCGCGGGATCCCGTTGTACCTGGCGTCGTCCTTCGTCTGGATCGCGCTGCTCTTCACCTACAGCCTGTACCTGCACTTCTCGCAGGCCGTCGTCGTGGACGACACCGCCGCGCTCCTGCTGGCGCTGCTGTCCGCGGTGCTGTTCTTCGGCTCGATCGTGGCCCACGAGCTGGCACACGCCGGCGTGGCACGCGCGTTCGACCTGCCCGTGGCCGGTATCACCCTGCTGTTCTGGGGCGGAGCTACGGAGACGAAGGCTGACCTCAAGGGGCCGAAGGGAGAGTTCCTGGTCTCGGCCGCGGGGCCCGCGACCTCCCTGGTGGTGGGTGGCGCGTTCTGGGTGGTCTCTCGTGCTCTGGCAGGCGTGAACGCGCCAATCGCGGAGGCGTTCGGCTACGTCGGTTACGTGAACGTGCTCCTGGCCGGACTGAACGCGATCCCGGGGTACCCGCTGGACGGGGGACGCGTGCTGCAGTCGGCGGTGTGGGCGGCCACCGACAACAGGGCGACGGGGACGCGAGTGGCCGGTTGGGCCGGCATGATCGTCGGCGTCGGCTTCGCGGCGTACGGCCTCTCCATGTTCGGGCGGGGCGACTCCGGCGGAGGCCTGTGGTATCTGTTCATCGCGTGGATCCTGATCTCCACCGCGCGTGGCACCGAGAAACGCCTGAGCCTGCGGACGGAGCTCGCGAAGGGACATGCACGCGACGCCATGCGCCCCCCACCGTCCGCGGTCCCGGCGGAGATGAGTCTGGCCGACGTCCTGCGCGACTACCTGCGGGGGCGTGAACAGGACGCCTTCCCGGTGGTGGAGGGCGAACGCGTGATCGGCACGATCTCCATGGCATCGGCCAGGCGCATCGGTGGACGTGATCCCCTCCGCCCCGCCCGGGATGGCATCGTCCCGCTGGCGGCGGCACGCGCGGTGGGCGTCGACGACGGCCTCGACGACGTGCTGGATCTGCTCGGGGGCCAGGAGGGCATGGTCCTGGACGACGGACGGCTGGTCGGATCGATCGCGCCGCAGGACGTCGAGCGGTGGTACCAGCGGCACCTCCATGGGCAGACCGGCGTTCCAACGGGACCCGTCTCAGCCACCGGTCCCATGCCGCCCCGCCCCGACCTGTAGGTCAACGGATGTCGGCGGTGGCCGGTAGCATCCGAGCCTGATGACCCCCTCCTCCTTCGAACCCGACGCCGCGCAGGCCGCGGTGCTGGCGCACGAAGGCGGGGCGGTGCTGGTGACCGGCGGCGCCGGTACCGGCAAGTCCTCGGTGCTCCGCGAGCGGTTCGCCCGCCTGCTGGAGGGCGGCGCCGACCCGGAGCGCGTGGCTCTGGTGGTGCGGTCCAAGCGGGCGAAGGAGGAGGCGCGGGCCGCGCTGCTGGACCGGATCCACGGCTCCCTGCCCAGTCTCCGGGTGCTGACGATCCACGGCCTGGCCTCGGCGGTGGTGACCGAGCGGCGCGCTGATCTCGGTTACGACGAGCCTCCCGAGATCCTGTCGGCGGCCGACCAGTTCGCGAAGGTGCGCGAGCTCCTGGCGGACCAGGATCCCTCGGCATGGCCGGCGTACGGACGCATGTTGGAGCTCCGCGGGTTCGCCGACGAGGTGCGTCAGTTCCTCTCCCGCGCGCAGGAGTCGCTGCTGGCCCCCGCCGACATCGAGGCCGCCGCCACCGAGCGGGGCTTGGGTGGCTGGCAGGAGCTCGCCGACTTCCTGCGGGAGTACCAGCAGGTGATGGACGGTCTGAACGTGGTGGATCTGGCCGCCATGGTGCAGCGCGCAGCCATGGTGGCCGGCAAGGGCGAGCCGCTGTTCGACCACGTGCTGGTCGACGATCTGCAGGACAGCACCTTCGCGGCAGAGGCGCTGCTGCTGGGCCTGCGCGCACCCGATCTGGTGGCGGCGGGCGATCCCGGGGCGCACGTCTTCTCGTTCCAGGGCACCACCGACGTACCGATCCTGCGGTTCACGCAGCGGTTCGGAGCCACCCACGTGCCGCTGGAGACCCCGCACCGTGCGCCGACCCACGTCGCGCTCGAGGCGTGGTGCGCGTCCCACATCTCGGAGGAGCACGCGGCCGTCGCACGCGAGCTGCGCCGGATCCACGTCGACGAGAACATCCCATGGGTGGATCTGGCCGTCATCGTGCGCCGGCAGGGGTCGCACCTGGCGGGCTTGCTGCGTGCGCTGGATGACGCGCGGGTGCCACGAGCGGTGCCCGAGAGCGGACTGTCCTTGGGGGCGGAGCCGGCCACATTCCCCTACGTCCTCGCGCTCCGATGGCTGGCGCGACCCGACGAGCGCGAGCAGCTGATCGAGTCGATCCTCACCGGCGACATCGTGAGTCTCTCGCCGGCCGCTGCGCGCGGTCTGATGCGGACCGCCCTGGCCGTGGACGGCACGGGCGCGTCCGCCCTGCACCACACCGACGGCCTCTCGCCGGCACAGGTGCTGGATGTGGACGCCTCTCGCGATGCGCTCGCCCGCGCCGAGGAGGTCGCCGCCCGCTCCGTCCTGGACGCGTTCAAGATCCTGTGGGACGACCTGCCCTGCTCGCGCCGGCTCGTGGCCGCCGCCGAGGGCTCCCCCGATGCGCGCCGCGAGCTCGACGCGGTCGTCGCGCTCGCGAACATCGTGGCCGAGGCCGGCGTCGGCACCGATCGGTCGGTGCAGGCGTTCGTGGAATCGTTGGAGGCCGGCGAGCACGGACCCGGGTACGCCGCCTCCGAGCGGGGACGGACCGACGCCGTGCAGGTGCTGACGGCCCACGGTGCCGCGGGTCGGGAGTTCGACACGGTGCTCGTGGCGGGGGCGGTCGAGGGAAGCTTCCCCAGCCTGCACCGTCCGGAGCCCATGTTCGACCTGGCGGTGCTGCAGGGGCAGATCACGCGGTCGGCCCGCAACCGTCTACGGTTGGAGGACGAGCGTCGGCTGTTCCGGATGGTGGTGGGCCGGGCGCGCCGGCGGGTGGTCGCGGTGGCGAGCGATGCCCACGGGGATGACGCCGACCGCTCCGCCCGCTCACGCTTCGTGGACGAGGCCGGCGTGCCATGGACCGACCCCCCCGCCGGGCCCTACGACGAGCCGGTGTCCGTCCCGGAGGCGGCGGCCTCGTGGCGGCGCACGCTCGCAACGCTGGATGCGCCGGCGGCGACACGGCTGGCGGCGCTGGACGGCCTGGTTGCCCTCGGTGTGGATCCGCGCAGCTGGTGGTTCCAGCGCGACTGGACCGATACCGGCAGGCCGCTCCACGACACGCTGCGCCTGTCCTACTCGAAGCTCAGCAAGCTCGAGAACTGCGAGCTGCAGCACGTGCTCTCCGACGAGCTGGGGCTGGGTCGCCCGGGCGGGTACCACGCGTGGGTCGGCAAGACCGTCCACAAGCTGATCGAGGAGGTGGAGCGCGGCGAGTTGCCGCGTGAGCCCAGCGCCATCATCGCCGCGCTGGACGCCCGCTGGCGCCCACAGGAGTTCCCCTCGATCGCGGTCAGCGAGGCCTTCCGGTACCTCGGTAAGACCAGGATGCTGAAGAACTGGTTCGACCGGTACGCCCAGATCCCCTCTCTCGCCATCGAGCGCTACTTCGACTTCGAGTTCGAGGGAGCCACCATCGTCGGCTATATCGACCGGATCGGGCCCACCGTGCAGGGGGGCACCTGCATCACCGATTACAAGAGCGGTGCGGCGCCCAAGGGCGTCAAGGCCGAGGAGTCACTGCAGTTGGGCATCTACTTCCTGGCGGTCAACTCCTCGGAGGAGCTGGCGGAGTTCCGGCCGGTGACCGCCGTCGAGCTCGCGTACCTGAAGGGTGATTGGCGGGACGGAACGATCGAGCTGCGTCGCTGGCAGGTGCCCGAGCGCGAGACGGAGGCGTATCAGGAGCGCGTGCGCGTCAAGCTCGCGGAGCTCATCGCACGCGAGAAGGAGCTGATCGCCGCCGAGACCTACCGGCCGAACCCCGCCGCGAACTGCTTCTTCTGCGAGTACAAGACGTTGTGCTCGCTGTGGCCGGAGGGCCGGCCGGTCTTCGGGAAGGTGGACGCATGAGCGGACGTACGCCCGCCGCAGCGCCCGACGAGATCGTCCGCGCGATGGGCGCCCACCCCACCGACGAGCAGTGGGCGGCGATCTCCCATCCCCTCGAGCCGTTCGTGCTGGTGGCGGGGGCGGGCAGCGGCAAGACCTCGGTGATGGCGGCGCGGGTGGTCTACCTGGCCCTGGCCGCCACCGGCCGGGTTGATGCGCCGGGCGTGCTGCCCGGCAACGTGCTGTGTCTGACCTTCACCAACAAGGCCACCGAGAATCTGCGGCTGCGCGTTCGCCGCGCCCTGGCACAGCTCGATCTGGATGAGGGCGAAGAGCCCGAGATCACGAACTATCACGGCTTCGCGGCGGAGCTCCTGGAGCGCCACGGGATGCTGGCCGGGGTGGAGCCGGGCCAGCGGATCCTCACCACCGCGCAGCGGGCGGAGCTCTGCGGCCGCGTGCTGGACCTGATGACCTTCGACCATGTGAAGACCGAATGGCAGCCGTCGGTGATCGCCAACATCCTGGAGCTGTACGACCAGGCGCAGAACCACCTGGTGACGCCGGCGCAGATCGTGGCGCACAGCGAGCAGCGCCTTGCGGCCCTGGCCGAGCACCGCTCGGATCGGGCGTACAAGGCCGCGCTGGAGCGCATCGAGCTGGCCCAGGCGGCCGAGGTCTTCGTGGATCTGAAACGGCAGCTGGGCGTGATCGACTTCGGCGACCAGATCGCGCTGGCGTTGCGCGTGGTGGAGGCGCACCCGGAGATCGCCGCGGAGTACCGCGCGCGGTTCGAGGCCGTCCTGCTGGATGAGTACCAGGACACCAACGTCGCGCAGGCGAGGCTCATGCATACCGTCTTCGGCGGCGGGCATCCGGTCACGGCGGTCGGCGACCCCGACCAGAACATCTACGCGTGGCGCGGCGCCAGCCTCTACAACCTGCTGGACTTCCCCCAGACCTTCCGTCGTACGGACGGAGCCCCCGCCGTCAAGCTCCCCCTGTACACCAACTTCCGCTCGGGCTCGCGGATCCTGGCCGCCGCCGACACGCTGATCGCGCCGCTCCCCCCCTCGCAACGACCGGACCCGGACAAATCGCTTCGCCCGCACCCACCGAACGGCGAAGGCCGGGTCGTGATCGGCCGCCACCCCGACGAGATGTCGGAGGCGCGGTGGATCGCCGGCGAGGCGGTGCGCCTGCACGACGAGGGCGGCAAGTGGTCGGAGATCGCGGTCCTCTGCCGCACCAGCCGACTGTTCTTCCTGCTGCAGCAGGCCTTCGACGAGCGCGACGTACCGGTGGAGATCCTGGGTCTCGCGGGCCTGTTGAAGGTGCCTGTGGTCGTGGAGGTACTGGCGTACGCCCGCGCGGTGCTGGATCCGCTGGCCTCCGTGGAGCTGGCGCGGATCCTCATGGGTCCCCGGTACCGCGTGGGCTACAAGGACCTGGCGCTGGTGGCGTCCCTGGCGAAGAAGGAGTCGATCCGGCTGCGCTCCGAGGACGAGGAGGAGGGCGAGGCGACGCCGTTCCTGTTCGCCGAGGCGCTGGAGCGCCTGCACGAGGTGGAGGGTCTATCCGATGAGGGTCGCGCCAGGCTCACCGAGTTCCGCGACGAGCTGCTGAGCCTGCGGATCGAGGCGCGCCGCCCGGTGGCCGAGTTCCTGAGCGAGATCGTGCGGCGCACGGGCATCCTCACCGAGCTCGACGCCGACACCGAGCCGGCCGCCGCGCAGGCGACCACGCGGAACCTCGCCGCCTTCCTGGACGCCGTGCACGCCTTCGAGCCCGTGGAGGGAGATCTCACGCTGCGCGCCTTCCTCGAGTACGTGGACGGCGTGCTGCGGCTCGACCGGGAGGACTGGGCGCCGGTGCAGCCCTCCGATGAGGACTCGGTGAAGGTGATGACGATCCACGTGGCGAAGGGCCTGGAGTTCGATCACGTCTTCGTCCCCGGGATGGCGCGGGGGCTGATGCCCAACCCACGGATCCAGCAGAACCCAGCCGAGCGCGGCAAGTCCCTGGACTTCGAGCTGCGGGGCGACGCGGCGATCCTGCCGGCCTTCGACGGCGTGCTCAGCCACTTCAAGGAGGAGCTGAAGGAGCAGGAGGTGATCGAGGAGCGCCGCACCGCCTACGTCGCCCTCACGCGTGCCCGTCGTGATCTGTACGTGTCCTGCGCGCATTGGTACGGCGAGAACCTCAACGCGAAGGGGCCCAGCGCGTTCTTCGAGGAGCTGGTGGCCTGGGGCGGCCAGGCCGGCGCCTCCGTGGATCTGGGCCCCGAGCCCGACGACGAGGAGAACCCCTTGCTCGGGTACCGGCAGGCCCTCGTCCGCCCGTGGCCGGAGCCGGCGCTCCGCGCCGAGGTCGACCTGGTGTTCCCCGCCGGCTGGCGCGCAGCCGCCGTGGAGGTGGCGGAGGCCGGTGGCGTGGTGCAGGCCGGCCTCGCCGAGCTGCTGGACGCGGAGGGTCGCCGGACCTTCGACTCGGCAGCGGCGCAGCGCAGATCCCTGGCGGCACACCTGCGGGAGGTAGAGGCGCTCGAGGGCGGTCCGATCGAACCGGGCCGCCCGACCGCGGTATCGGCCAGCGGCGTCATCGAGTACGCCCGGTGCCCCAAACGCTTCTACTGGACCAGCGTTCGCCCGCTCCCGCGCTTCAGTGGACCGGCGGCCAGGATCGGCACCGAGGTGCACCGGTGGATCGAGCGCCGCGCCGTGGGACAGGGAACCCTCATCGAGCCCGAGGAGGGCCCCGACCTCACCTCGGAGGAGCTCGCCGGCGAGCCGGGCAAGGTCGAGCGGCTGCGGCAGGCGTACCTGGAGAG
>JBDUEF010000066.1:0-11777 GCA_040002535.1 Actinomycetota bacterium
CGGCTCCTCACCGCCGGTCTCGCGATCAGCCAGACCGGAGACTGGCTGTACAACGTGGCGCTGCTGGTGCTGGTCCTGCGATCGACGGGCTCGGCGTCGTGGGTGGCGGCGGCGGGGATCGTCCGTCTCCTGCCGTACGTCGCGCTCGGCACGCTCGGTGGGGTCGTGGCCGACCGGTTCCCGCGCAAGCAGGTGATGATCGCCTCCGACGTGCTCCGCGCCGGCGTGATGGCGGCGCTGGCGATCGTAGACCTGACGACGTCCTCGGCGGCGCTGGCGATCGCGCTCGCCGGTCTGTGCTCCGTGTTCGCCGTGGCCTACGCACCGGCCGAGGCCGCGAGCCTGCAACTGATCGTGCATGAGGACGAACTGGCGGCGGCCAACTCGGTCACGGGCACCGTCACGAACGCGTGCATCGCGCTGGGCCCGGCGGTGGGTGGCGTCCTCCTGCTCCTGGGCTCATCGTCCACGGCGTTCTTCGCGAACGCCGTCACGTTCCTGGGCTCGGCCCTGGCGGTCGGCTTGATCGGGACCGACCTGGGGCCCGCACGAGGTGAGGAGCACGTGAAGGCCGGCGGCACCTGGCAGCGGATCCTCGAGGGCGTCCACGCGATCGGCGCGTCGGCCGATGTCCTGGTGCTGGTGGGGGCGTGGTGCGCGAACGGGTTCCTGTACGGCGGTGAGATCGTGCTGTGGGCGTTGTTGGCCGCCGGCCGCCTCGGGGTGGGCGCGAACGGCCTGTCCTTCCTGTACGCGGCGTTCGGGGTGGGCGGCATCCTCGCGGCGGCCGTTGCGCATCGCGCCGCCGATCGGACCCGCCAGGGCGTGACCCTCGGGCTCGCGACCATCGTCACCGGTCTGTCCTTCGCCTGCTTCGCGTTCGTCCGCTCGCCGGAGCTGGGCTACGTGCTGGTGGCGCTCGACGGGGCGGCCTCGATCGTCCTGGACGTGTTGATCCTCACCAGCCTTCAGCGGATGCTGGGGAACGAGGTGATGGGCCGCGCGATCGGCGCCGTGGACTCGCTGGTCGTCGGCACGATGCTGCTTGGATCGATCGTGGCCCCACCGCTCGTGGGCCTGCTCGACGTACCCGGCGCGGTCCTGACCATCTCGGGCGTCGTGCTGGCCGCCGGGCTCCTGGTGCTCCTTCGCGCGCACACGATCGACCGGCGAACGACCGCCCGTATGGAGGAGCTGAAGCCCCGGGTGGGCCTGCTCTACGCGTTGGATATCTTCACCGGGGCGTCGCGGGCAGCGCTCGAGGCACTGGCCGCCGAGCTCCGCCCACTCCACATGCCGGCCGGCGAAGTCGTGCTGCGCGAGGGGGAGGCGTCCGACGATCTGTATGTGGTGGCGTCGGGTCGCCTGCTGGTCAACACCGATCGCGACGGCCGCGTGGGGGAGTTGGTGGACCGCGACTACTTCGGCGAGATCGGGCTGCTGCACAACGTGCCACGCACGGCCACGGTGACGGCCCTCACGGACTGCGACCTCTGGCGGATGCCGGGCGACACGTTCCTGCGGCTGGTGAACGAGGGCGGACAGCGCTCGGCCAGCCTGACCGGCAATATCGCCACGCGGCTGGCCCTCACGAACCCCTCGCACCGGGAAGACCCGGCGTCGTAGCGACCGCGGTCAGGGGTCGGAGGCTGCTCGGACTCCATCTTCCTGAGCGCCTTCTCGATCGACATCACGAGCGGTTTGCCCTTCGTCGTCGTGATGAGGAACATCACGACCCGCGCACCGAACGTCGTGGCCGTGCGGTCCCAGTCGAGGTGGATCCGAGTGCCGCCCGCGTCCGTCGGGTCGAGCGTGGCGATCACGCGACTGCCCGGCGTGCAGAAGCTGCTCTCCACCGCTGTCCACCGGACCGTGTCCAAGTCCGACCAGTCATAGTGCTCGCGCGCCCATATGGTGGTGCCGGGCAGCGTGCTGCCCTCTCTGATATCGGCGGTGGTCTCGCCCACCTCGTAGACCTCGTACAGGCTCCGCTCGAGGCCGGGCCAGATCTCGGGCCGTCGATCGGTGAAGTCCAGGAGCGCATCGCGGACGCGCTCAGGCGGCAGCGTGGTGTTCACGTCAACCTCCACATGTGGCATCGGATCCTCCCCGGGTCGATGCCGGAACATTCTCACGGAGGAGCCGCTGACGCGACTCAGGCGGAGCCGGCACTGTCGAGGGCCGCCAGCAGCCGCTGCGCGGGGCCCTTCACGCCGAGTTCCTCCGCCAGCAGCCCCAGGGCCTCGTGGTCGCGCTCGCCGGCCCATAGCTCCAACCTCGCGTCCACGTTGATCGGCACGAGCCGTCGCATCACCTCGAGGTACTCCCGCGCCCCGAGCAGCTTCGAGCGGAGCCCCGGCTTGCCCTTCAAGGGTCCCGGTTGCGGTGTGGTGCTGGCCGCATCCTCGAGCATCGCGTCGATCGTCGGGTAGGTCTCGACGAGCGACCGCGCGGTCTTCTCACCGACCCCCTGCACGCCAGGCAGGCCGTCCGAGGGATCGCCGCGCAGGATCGCGAACTCCCCGTACCGGGACGCCGGCACGCCGTACTTCGCCAGCACGCCAGCCTCGTCGAACTCGAGCAGCTCGCTGACGCCGCGCACCGTGAACAGGAGCTTCACGACCGGGTCGCGCACGAGCTGGATCAGGTCGCGGTCCCCGGAGACCGCCTCCACGAGGTCGCCTGCGCCGGCGTCCACGCAGAACGCGCCGATCGCGTCCTCGGCCTCCCAGGCGGGCGACTGCGCCTGCAGCATGCCGGTGGGCCCGAGGATCTCCCGTAGCAGGACGAACTGCTCGGGCAGGCCCTCCGGGTCTGGTGGACGGTTCGCCTTGTAGCCGGGATAGAGGTCGGTGCGCGCGACAGGACGCCAGTCGTGGTCGTAGGCGTGCACGATCTCGTCGGGCCGCCGCGACTTGACCAGGCGCGCCACCATGTCCAGGTAGCCGTGCAGCGCACCTATCGGCCGCCCGTCCGCGGTTCGGACGCTGTCTCCCAGCGCAAAGTGCGCCCTGTACATCAGACTCGAGACATCCAGGATCAACCTACGCGTCAACGCCGTGCGCTCCATTCGGTTCCTCGGAAGCGTCGTCGCTTCCGGCGAGGAGCTCGATGCCGTATCCGCTCGCGAGGCGTGCCAAGTCGCCCGGCTCGATGACCCCAGCTGTCTCGCGATCGAGTCGAGCCCAGTCCGAGAAGAAGCCCTCGGACCCCGCTGGTGTGAACATGATGAGGAGTCGTCCACCCGTCAAGGTGTCGTAGCGGTGCGATGCGCCCCTCGGGACGAACACGAGCGAACCCGTCGAGACATCGACGCGCTCTCCATCGCATTCGAACCAGTAGTTCCCGTCGAGCACGTAGAAGATCTCATCCGCCGGAAGATGCCGATGAAGTGGGGGCCCGTCGTTGGGGAGACTGTTCACCTCCAGGAGGGAGAAGCTGTGTCGTGTCGGTGCGGCGGTCAGTTTCAGCCGTACGCTGCCGGACGAGGCCGTTAGATCTTCCCCGTCTCCCGGTGGAACCACGAAGAAGCGACTCTTGTCGGTCACAGATGCACCTCCTTGGCGAGACCGGCCGCTGCGGGGCGACGTTACACGGGTCTGACCAGGCCGCGTGCCGGCCGGCGTACGGCCACGGGTGCGGTGCCATGGGCAGTACGTCAGCGCAACATCGATACGGCCAAGATCCGCCGATGGGACAGTCGGGAGCCTACTCACCCGCCTCGTGTTCGTCGGTCTTCGTCACGGAGGCCCATCCCATCCTGTTCGACCGTGTGGGAGCGATCACCGGTGAGCCAGACCAGGTACGTGGAGTCACCGTCCACGAGGTGGCGCATCGTGTCGAGGATCGCTCCGTACGGGCCGGGCACGGACGTTTCGAACTGTTCGGGGCTGAGCCCGCGACACGCATCGATCAGCCGCGAGGCCTCCCCGCGCCGCATCCGAGCACGCGCCAGCAGCACGGTCGCGACCGTGCTGAGCACGAGGCCGAGCGGTATCAGCGGGAACAAGAGGCTCGACCGACCGCCAGACCTGTTCCACCTCCGGAGCCTGTCGCCCGTGGTTCCCGCGTTTCAGGAAGGCCCTGTCCTGGTAGGGATGGCGGCATGAAGCTCGGACGACTGCGACGGCGCTCCGGCGGCGTGATCGATCAGCGTGGCCAGGGCACGGGCATGGGTTCCCTCGGGGGCTTTGGCTCAGGTGGCGGGAGCGGTTTCCCGATCGGTGGCGGCATGGGGATCGGCGGCATCATCCTTGTCCTGCTGTTGATCTTCATCGTGCCGAAGTTGTTGGGCAGCGGCGGTGGCAGCGTGCCTGGGGATGCCACGGCCCCGTTCGGCCAGGCGGGCACGGTCCCAGCCGGGGGAAGCTCGGTGGACCCGACCGACCCGACGGGGCAGTTCGTGGACGCGGTGACCGACGACGTGCAGACGACGTGGGACGACATCTTCCAGCGGACGGGGAAGACCTACGAGGACACCAGCGTGGTGCTGTTCACCGGGGCGACGAGCACTGGCTGCGGCCAGGCCACGTCGGACGTCGGTCCCTTCTACTGCCCGGCCGACCGGATGGTCTACCTCGACACCGGGTTCTTCAAGGAGTTGGAGACCCGGTTCGGGGCGCCCGGTGACTTCGCCGAGGCCTACGTGATCGCGCACGAGATCGGCCATCACGTGCAGACCCTGCTGGGGATCGATGCGCAGGTGCAGCAGATGGTGCGCGACGACCCCTCCCGTCGCAACGACCTGTCGATCCGCCAGGAGCTCCAGGCGGACTGCTTCGCCGGCGTGTGGGGCCGCGCGGCGCAGGGTGCGGGCGTGCTGGAGGCCGGTGACCTGGAGGAGGGCCTGAAGGCGGCGGCGGCGGTGGGCGACGACCGGATCCAGAAGGCCGCCACCGGCCGCATCAACCCTGAGACCTGGACGCACGGCTCGTCCGAGCAGCGGGTGCAGTGGTTCCGCAACGGATTCAACGCGGGCAATCCCGACGCCTGCGACACATTCAGCGGCACCGTCTGAGGCTCCGCCGCGGCGCGGTACCTTCGTGGGCGTGAACGCAGCCGCGCCCACCCGTACGGAGACACCCCGTCGAACCCTCGGCATCCTCGCCGTGTCCTACACGACGCTCGCGTGGGGACTGGTGCCACTGGTGCTCCGCGAGGTTGGCATGCCCACGCTGGCGTTCACCTCATGGAGACTCTGGTGCGGCGTGGTGCTGAACGTGGGCGCGCTGTACGCCACCGGTCGCCGCCTGCGATGGGAGACGATCCGGCGGTGCGCGCTCGGCGGCGTCGTGTTCGCCGCGGACATCTCGATCACGTTCGCGGCGTTCCGCCTGACCAGCATCGCCAGCGCCTCCATCATCGGCGCGGTGGCGCCGATCTTCATCGCGATCGGTGCCGCGCGATGGTTCGGCGAACGGATGCAGCGCAGCGACCTATGGTTCGGCCTCGCCTGCTTCGGCGGCGTGGCGTTGGTGGCGGCCGGCTCCCACGAGACGTCGTCGTGGAGCCTCGGCGGCGACCTGCTGGCGGCGCTCGGCACGCTGAGCTGGACGAGCTACTGGCTGTACTCGAAGCGAGCGCGCCAGCACGTGGGTCCGCTCGAGTACATCGCAACGGTGATGCTGGTGGCTGCCGTGTGCGTGACGGTTGTGGCAGCGCTCTCCGGAACCTCGCTCGCCCCGCCTCGTGGCCGGGACTGGCTGTGGGTGGTGTCGATCGCCATCTTCCCCGGCGCGATCGGCCACGTGCTGGTGGCGTGGTCGCATCGGCACGTGGAGGCGTGGCTCGGGTCGCTGATCACCCAGTGCGTGCCGGTGGTGGCGTCGGTATCGGCCTGGCTCGTGCTGGGCGAGCAGCTCACGCCGTTGATCGTGGCCGGCGGCCTCATCGTGCTGGGCGCGACCGCCGTGATCGTGATCCGAGTGGCGCGACGCGACGCCGGCGAGGGTGACGCGGATGAGCCGCCGCTGATCGCGGACCCGGCGGGGTAGAGCCCGACTCACCGCTCGATCGCTCGGACCTCTGTTCGCGGTCCGTACCGGGGAGCGCGGATCGGCGTGGACTCCAGCAGTCGCTGCACGCGGCCGCGGTGGCCCCGGAAGGGCTCCACCAGCTCCAGCATCCGTTCGTCGGTGCCGCGGGGCTCGCCTGCCAGCGCCCAGGCCACGAGGTTGGGCAGGTGATAGTCGCCCACGGAGATCGCGTCCGGATCGCCGAGCGCGAGCCGCGCCGTCTCGGCCGAGGTCCAGGGGCCGACGCCGGGAAGCAGCTGGAGCCAGACGCGCGCCTCGGCCGGGTGCAGGCCGGTGATCCTTTCCACGGCGATCGGCCTCGACGCCACATCGCGGACGATCGCTGCACGGCGCGCTGGGAGTCCGATCGCATGGAACGTGAAGGAGGGCAGAGCGCACACGCGGTCGGGATCGGGGGGCAGCAGCAGGGGCGGGCCGCCCGGCGCGACCGGGGCTGCCGCCGACGTGGCCCGCACGAGCCCCCGCCACGCGCGTCGCGCCTCGACGCCGGTCACCTGCTGCTCACAGATCGCGGCCAGCAGCACCGGCATCACGTCGAGCGTGCGGGTCAGCCGGACATGGGATCGGCGGGCGGCCTCGGCCACCACCGGATGGAGCGAGGGATCGAAGCCCGCTCGGTCGTCCAGGGCGCCGGCCAGTGCCGGTGCGAAGGCGATGCCGGCCTCCGCCCCCGGCCCCCACGTGTCGGCCTCGATGAGTGCCGGGGACACCTGCGTGAGTCGGATCGTCACCGGGCCGGCCGAGGTTCGGGCGGTCCGCCACGCGACGCGCCCGTGGATCCGCGTGGTCGGGTCGCCGATGCCGCGCCGCAGGGGGAACAGCGTGCCGGCCATGTCCACCGGCCGGTCGAACGGGATGGGGAGCGGCGCCACGCGGCGCAGACTACGCGCTTCGAGTAGCCGATGACGCGGCGCGCCCGTGTTCCGTAGGGTTCAGGACAGTTCGGGCGAGGAGCGTGGTGGCCATGATCGAGCAGGACGGGACGAGCGCGGGGGACTACGTCTATGCCGGCGCGCTTCGGACGTACTACGAGGTGCGTGGCACCGGCGAGCCGGTCGTGATGCTGCACGGTGGGTTCTGCACGATCGAGACCTGGGAGGCGCAGACGCCGGCTCTGGCGGAGCGTTACCGCGTGGTACTGCCCGAGCGTCGTGCGCACGGGCGCACGCCCGATCTCGAAGGATCCATCACCTTCGCGAACATGGCGCAGGACACGATCGCGTTCATGGACGCGATCGGCCTCTCCCGGGCGCACCTCGTGGGTTGGAGCGACGGCGGGAACGTGGGCCTCGAGGTCGCCCTCGCCCGGCCCGACCTCGTCGGAAAGCTCGTGATGATGTCGGCGGCCGCGAACCTGGACGGGATGACGCCCGAGATGCCAGCCGAGCTGGAGGACCTCGCTACGGATACCCTTCCCCCGATGCTCCGAGATCCGTACGAAGCGCTGTCCCCCGACGGCCCCGAACACCTCGGGATCGTGGTCGGGAAGCTCAAGCAGCTCTGGAGCACCGAGCCGAACCACGTGCTTCAGGACCTCGAGGGCGTCTCTATACCGACGCTCGTCATGGTGGCCGACGACGATTTCGTGACGGTTGAGCACGCGGCGGCGATGCAACGAGCCATCCCGGACGCGCAGTTGGCCGTGGTACCGGGGACCGATCATGCGCTGTTGTTCGAGAAGCCGGAGCTCGTGAACCGCCTGATCTTGGACTTCCTCGCGGAAGAGCAGACTCCGAAGCTGTTCACGGAGGGTCACGGCGAGGGAAACGACTGATCGGGGCCCTATCCGAGCGAGCGCGGTCAGATGAGGGCGCCGACGAGCGAGAGCATCGCGCTCGCCACGAGCAGTCCCAGCACGATCGCGCGGAACCGTTCGTGATCCACACGGCGGAAGGCCAGCTCGCCGATCAGCATCCCCGCGATCAGTCCGGGAAGACCGGCGGCCGCCACCCGGCCGGCCTCGCCGGTGATCAGGCCGGCGCGCCAGAACAGCAGCAGCGACACGACGGAGGCACCGACGAACACGGTCGCCAGCGTCGCGCGGAAGGCGCTGGGCTGGACGCCCCGAGCCTGGAGCGCGATCACCAGCGGCGGCCCGCTCATGCCCGTGCTTGTCGACAGCACGCCGCTGGTGAAGCCGACGCCGAGCTCGGCCGAGAGTGAGCCGGTCGCCAGCCGCACGCGCCGCCACAGCAGCCCGGTGAAGACGAGCACCGTCACCGCGATCACGACCTGGAGCGGGCGCTCCTCCACCCGCGTGATGACGAACAGACCGATCGGCATCCCGGCGTAGGAGGCCCCGATCAGGATGCCTGCGCTCCGCCAAGCAACATGCCGGTGGTCGCGGGCGACGATCGCACCGGACTGCACCAGGCCCAGCATCGCTCCGGCCACGATCGCGGCCTTCACCGGCACCACCAGCGCCAGCAGCGGGATGGACACCAGCGAGAACCCGAAGCCGGACAGGCCCTGTGCCACGGCGGCGACCCCGAAGATCGCGGCCACCCCCGCCCATGCGCCCGCTCCCTCCATCGCTGGCGACGCTAGCAGCTACGCTCGCCTGACCGATGGCCACCGTCTACGACCTGACTCGAGAGCAGCTCACCGACCCGCCGCCGCCTCGTGGCCTGGGGCGAGCCGGTCTTCCGCGCGACGAAGGTCCACACGCAACTGTGGAAAGTGCGCCGCGACCTACGACCAGATGTCCGACCTGTCGCCCGCACTACGGGAGCGCCTCGCGGTCGAGCTGCCGATCGGCCTGGAGGTACTGGACGAACGAACGGCCGACCACGGCGCCACCCGAAAGGCGCCTCTGAAGCTCGGCGGCCGGCATCTGATCAGGCCGTGCTGACGGGCCACCCCGACCGCGTGACGGTCTGCGTGAGCTCCCAGGCCGGCTGCGCGATGGGCTGCGGCTTCTGCGCTTCCCGACACGACGCCGCAGCGCCTCACCAACGTCGTCTCCATGGGGATGGGCGACGCCATGAGTGGGGGTTTACTACCTAGCCAGCAGAAGCTCCACATCCGCAAGGACTGAGCTCGTTCCTTCCGATCCATCCACACATCGTCGGGTCTGTTCGCCATGACCTCCGTCAACTATGCAAAGGCCCCTTCTCAAGGTCCGTCATCCTGAGGGCGAAGCTCGTGGTCGAGGCGGCGTCAAGCGCCGGGGGCGCGTGGACATGACGGCGTACCCACAGGAGATGACGAGTGGAGTTCGCGTGCGCCACAGACAGCGATCACAATCGCGGTCGAGAATCCCTCCGGACTATGATCACGCGACGGATATAAGGAGGGCACAGTGAGTGCTGGCGTTGGCGAGGAATATGTTCTTCAAGCCGGCGAAGGAACGCTGATCGATCTGGGTGGGTTCTCGATGTCCGTCAAGGCGACCGGTGATCAGACGGGCGGAGTGTTCACGCTGCTCGAAGCAGACGAGCCACCGGGCTTCGGCCCGCCTCTGCACATCCACCACGACGCTGCAGAGGCGTTCTACGTTCTCGAAGGTGAGTACATGATCTTCCTGGACGGGAAGGAGTTCCGCTGCCCGGCTGGGTCGTTCATCTTCATCCCTGCCAAGACGACCCACGGGTTCAGAGTGGGCAACGTGGCGAGCCGGAAGCTCAACCTCTATACACCTGCTGCGATGGTTGGTTATTTCGAGGACCTGAGCGAGGCCATGAAGAAGGGGGAGGCCGATGAGCAGCGCCTGTCCGGGATCGCCACTCGATACTCCGTCGAGGTAGTCGGACCGGTGCCGGAAGGGTACCTGTGATGGACTGACGAGCGATACGAAGGTGTCCATCCCGGGAGGTTCGCGTGCGCGGTCGAGGCCTGGAATGTGACCCGGTCAGCTAGTGGGCAGCCGGGGTTCGCTCATGACGCCCGCGCATGTGGACCTGTTTCGCAGCTGCTGATCGACCTCGAGGAGTCACGGCTTGCTTGAGCTGCCGTCCGCGGCAAGCAACGTCAGTGTGCCGATCAGCGATCGAGCGAGGACGTCCGCCGAGTGGACTCCTGCCAGTCGAGAACTCCGACAGCTAGGTACCGTAGGTGCGATGGTCGAGATCCGCCCCACCAATGACGACAATGACCTCGAGCGGTGGGTCGCGATCCACAACGTCGTGATTCCCGACGACGCGATCACGGCCCAGAACCTCCGGTCTTGGATGGACTCCGCGCGCTCCTACTCGCGTCTGCTGGCGTTCGAGGACGGCGAGCTCGTCGCGGTCGCATCGGCGGTGATCGAGCCGGGCCGCCCCGAGTCGATCGTCTCCCCGCTCGTGCCGACGGAAAGCCGCCGCCGCGGGCTCGGTTCCGCACTCTTCGACGAGCTCGTGCGCTGGGCGGGCGGCCAGGGCTGTGACGCGCTCCTTACCCACGTCGAGGTCGGCGACCAAGAGAGCATCGGCTTCGCGGAGCGGCGCGGCTTCACCGAGATCGGTCGTGAGCTGCGGGTCGCGCTCGACCTCACCGGCGAGCTGCCTGAGTTCGAGCCCCCCGATGGTGTCGAGCTCCTCACGTGGGCCGAGCGGCCCGGACTGGTCAAGGGGATCTACGAGGTCTACCTGGAGGGCGCGGCCGACATCCCGGGCGAGGAGGACTCCGAGATCCTGAGCTTCGAGGACTGGCTTGCGTACGACATGTCCGGCTCCGGTGACCGCCCCGAGTGGACGTTCCTCGCGGTGGCTGGCACCGATGTGGTCGGTTACTCGAAGTGGTCGCTCACCGAGGCGCAGCCGCACACCGCCCACCACGACCTCACCGCCGTCAAGCGTGCCTGGCGTGGACGCGGGATCGCGGGCTCGCTCAAGAGCAGGCAGCTTCGGTGGGCGAAGGAGAACGGCTACACGCGCGCGGTCACGCAGAACGAGGAGCGGAACACGCCGATCCGGCGGTTGAACGAGCGCTTCGGCTACCTTCCCGCCGGCGGCCGAATTCTCCTGCGCAGGCCCCGCTGACCACTCGAGCTGGAAGGCTCCGACGAAGGTTGGGGGTGAGGTGTTCAATTCGCTGAGTTCGCGTGTGCGGTAACGACCTGGAATCTGAGCCTGTCGGCGACTCACTATCCGAGTTCGTTCACCACCCTGTAAAGGCGCCAGTGATCGGGGACACCCTTAAGCTCGTGTTCGCCCGCGTCCTCGAACCTGAGGCCTGAGCCGCCGGCGAGGTCACGAACTGTCTGCGACACGAGCACCTCGCCGGCCCCGGCGATGCCTCCGATCCTCGCGCCGACGACGGCGGAGAGCCCGCCCGGCTTCCCATCGATAACTTCGCACTCGCCGGTATGCACTCCGGCACGCACGTCCAGCCCGAGCGCCTTCACGGAGTCCTCGATCGCGAGTGCGCACTTGATCGCCCGACCCGGGCCGTCGAAATGGGCGAAGAACCCGTCCCCGGCATTGTCGATTTCCTTGCCGCGATAGCGCCCGAGCAACATGCGCACCGTAGCGTGATGGCGCTCGAGAAGCCGTCGCCATTCACCGTTTCCAAGCTCGGCTGCGCGCGCCGCCGAGCCGACGATGTCGGTGAACAGGACCGTGGTGAGGAACCGGTCGAAGTCCTCTTGCTCGCGACGAAGCGACCGAACGATCTTCTCGACCTCCTTGACCGTCTCGTCGGTGTCGCCGAGATACGGCGGGACATCCTCGCTGGGAGACAACCGCACCAACCGAGCGCCCGGAATGTGCTTCGCCAGGTATTCGGCCCCGTGGGTGTTCCAGCCGTTCTGGTCCGGCCGGA
>JBDUEF010000067.1:0-11413 GCA_040002535.1 Actinomycetota bacterium
TGCGGCGATGGTCGAAGAGCGACGCCGAGGCCTACGAGGAGTACGGCCCCCTGATGGCCGACATGGCGCGGTTCATCAAGCCGATCCTGTCGGTGGTCCCCCCCGACCCGGGCAGGATCAATCCGATGGAGTGGCTGCCGCTCACCGGTCTGGTCAAGGGCTTCCGCGACCTGCCCGAACGCCTGCAGCAGACCTTCATCCAGCTGATGACGATGAGCGCCGCCGACTTCCTGGATCAGTGGTTCGAGACCGAGCCGTTGAAGGCGACGATGAGCGCCTCGGGCATCATCGGGACGTACCAGGGGCCTCGTTCGCCCGGGACGGCCTACGTGCTCCTGCATCACTACATGGGTGAGATCGACGGTGCGTTCCGCGCGTGGGGGATCCCCAAGGGCGGCACGGGCGGCGTGTCGAACGCGATCGCGTCGGCGGCGCTGTCCCTCGGGGCGGAGATCCGCACGGAATGTCCGGTCACGCGGATCCAGACGAAAGACGGCCACGCCACCGGCGTGGTCCTGGACAGCGGCGAGGAGATCGCGGCCGGCTACGTCCTGAGTTCCCTGGACTCGAACCTCACGTTCCTGAAGCTGTTGGAGGCGGGGACGCTGGATCCGGAGTTCGAGTCCGAGGTGCGCCGGTACAAGTATCGCGGCTCCAGCGGCAAGGTGAACCTGGCGCTGGACGGCCTGCCCGAGCTCGCCTGCAAGCCCGGGGTGGGCGAGTGGCTGCGAGGGGCGATCAGCTTCAGCCCCTCGCTGGATTACATGGAGCGGGCCTACGACGATGCGAAGTACGGCCGTCCCAGCGCCCGGCCCTACATCGACATGATCATCCCCACGCTGGTGGATCCGTCGATGGCACCACCGGGCAAACACATCGTCAGCTGCTTCGTGCAGTACGCGCCGTACCACCTCGCGGGCGGCGCCGTGTGGGACGACGCCGCCCGCGAGCGGTTCGGGGAGAACGTGATCGACACGATCGAGGAGCGGGTCCCGAACATCCGCAGCCTGATCCTCCACAAGCAGTTCATCACGCCGCTCGACATCGAGCGGGTCACCGGCCTCACGGAGGGCAACATCTTCCAGGGCGAGCTCTCGCTGGAACAGCTGTTCTTCAACCGACCCGTACCGGCGTGGTCCCGGTACCGCACACCGGTCAGGGATCTGTGGATGTGCGGCTCGGCCACGCACCCCGGCGGCGGCATCATGGGAGCGCCGGGTCGGATCGCCGCGCTGGAGCTGCTGAAGGAGGCCCGGGGCGGCGGAAGGCGGGTGGCCTGAGATGACGAACCCCGACGCCATCGTGATCGGCGCCGGCCACAACGGTCTGGTCGCCGCCGCTTACCTGGCGAAGGCTGGGAAGAAGGTCGTGGTGCTGGAGCGCCGCGACGTGGCCGGCGGGATCCTCGCCAACAGCGAGCTGGAGCCCGGTGTGGAGGTGCCGTCCTTGATGCACACCGTCGGTCGGCTGCGCTCGTCGGTGGTGAAGGACCTGAAGCTCGTCCGGCACGGCCTGGAGCTGATCGAGCCGGCGGTCCGCGCCTTCGCGCCGCAGCTCGACGGCGACGGCATCACGTTCTACGCCGACGCCGCGCGCACGGCGGCCGGTCTGCGCGCGATCAGTGAGGCTGACGCGAACGGCTACGAGATGTTCGACCAGAAGGTGAGGGCGCTGGCGAGCTTCCTAGCCCACGTCAACGCCGCCACGCCGCCGGACATCAAGCAGCCGTCGGTCGGCGATGCGATCGCCGGGCTGAAGCTCGGCCGCGCGTTCCGGGGGCTGGGTGCGAAGGCGGGCCGCGAGGTGACGCGCGCGATCCCTATGGCGATCGCCGACTTCGCACGCGAGGGCCTCGACCACGATGCGGTCGTGGGCGCGGTGGCGTCCCGCGGCATCCTGTTCACAGGGATGGGGGTGTGGTCCGCCGGCACGGCGTTCGTGTTCCTGAACGACTCGGCCGGCAACGACGGCGGTGCGATCGGGCAGACCACGTACGCCAGGGGTGGGCCCGCCGCCCTCGCGCAGGCGTTGGTCCGAGCGGCGCAGGCGCACGGTGCAGAGGTGCGCACAGGGGCGGAGGTAACCCAGATCCTCACCGACGACTCGGGTCGCGCGGTCGGCGTGCGTCTGACGGGAGGGGAGACGCTCCGGGCCTCGGCGATCGTGACGGCCGCAGATCCGAAGCGGACCCTCACTCGCTTGGTCGACCCCGTGGTGCTGGGGCCGTACATGCGGTGGCGGGCCGGCAACATCCGCACGCCGGGTGTGACGGCGAAGGTGAACCTGGCGCTGTCGGGGCTTCCGACGTTCACCGGTGCCGACTCGACCGACCAGCTGCAGGGGCGGATCGTGATCGCACCGGGCATCGACTACCTGGAACGTTCCTACGACGCCTCGAAGTACGGGCGGGTCGCTGAAGAGCCCTTCATGGAGGTCACCATCCCATCGCTGCTCGACGAGAGCCTCGCGCCGGAGGGACGGCACGTGATGAGCGTGCTGGCACAGGCCGCGCCGCACACGCTCCGAGAGGCAGGCTGGGATTCCGAGCGCGATCGGCTGGGCGAGGTCGTGGTGAAGACGCTGGAGCGCTACGCGCCGGGGCTCGGCGAGCTGGTGACGGCCCGGGAGGTCATCACGCCGGCCGACATGGAGCGCGACTTCGGCCTCTCCGGCGGGCATCTGTATCACGCGGAGCACGGCATGGACAGCTTCTTCGCCTGGCGCCCGATGCTGGGGCACGCCCGCTACCGTTTCGGGATCGACGGGTTGTATCTGGCCGGCGCCGGCGCCCACCCGGGCGGCGGCATCACCGGCGCCCCGGGAGCCAACGCCGCTCGCGTGATCCTGTCCGACCTGCGCAGGCGCGGGTAGACCGACCCTCGCCACGCATCCGGTCTATCCTCAGCGTTTCCCGCGAGAACCAGGAGACGGCGTGGCCGAACCGATGATCTCGCTGCAGGGCGTCACGAAGCGCTTCCCCAACTCGTCGGAACCGGCGGTCGGCGATCTGTCGTTCGACATCGCCGAGGGCGAGACGGTGGCGCTGGTCGGCCCCTCCGGCTGTGGCAAGACCACCACCCTGAAGATGATCAACCGCCTGATCGAGCCGAGCGGCGGCACGATCCTGGTGGACGGCGTCGACGTGCTCAGGCAGGATCCCGTGCAGCTGCGGCGCGGGATCGGCTACGTGATCCAGAGCGTGGGGCTGATGCCGCACCAGACGATCGAGCGTAACATCGCCACCGTCCCGCACCTGTTGGGCTGGGACGACGAGCGGATCCGCGTGCGCACCGAGGAGCTCGTCGCTCTCTTCGACCTGGATCCGGAGTTCCTCCGCCGATACCCCGGGGAGCTCTCCGGCGGACAGCGGCAGCGCGTGGGCGTCGCGAGGGCCCTGGCCGCCGATCCGGCCGTGATGCTGATGGACGAGCCCTTCGCGGCGGTGGACCCCATCGTGCGTGCGCGCCTGCAGGACGAGTTCATGGCGATCCAGCGGCGGCTCCGCAAGACCATCGTGTTCGTCACGCACGACGTTGACGAGGCGGTCAAGCTGGCCGACCGCATCTGCATCCTCGATACGGGCGGCGTCTTGGAGCAGTACGCCGCACCCGAGGAGATCCTACGAGCCCCGGCGAACGCGTTCGTCGAGGCGTTCGTGGGCGGCGAGCGAGGTTTGAAGCGCCTGGCCTTGATCCGCGTGTCCGACATCGAGATCGAGGAGGGGCCGGTGGTGACCTCGCAGACCGCTGCCGATGAGGCCCTGCGCGTGATCGGATCGTGGGGACTCGGGTGGGCGAGCGTGGTGGATGATGGCGAGCTGCGAGGCTGGGTCGATCCCGGGGCCCTGCAGGGAGCGCCCACCGTGGGCGATGCAGCGACCCGGCCCTTCAGTGCGTACGTGACGGCGCAGGACTCGCTGCGCCGGGCGCTGGACTCGATCGTCACCTCCCGTACGCAGGTGGCGGTGGTGGCGAGCGAGGGCCAGCGGTACCTGGGCATCCTCACCCTGGCCCGGATCAGCGAGGAGATCACCTCGTGACCGGCGTCGCGCACCTGGTGCGGCTGGCCGCCGAGCCCCTGATCCGGTGGGACTGGATCGGCGATCACCTGGACGAGATCAAGGCCAGAGGGCTCGAGCACCTGCAGCTGACCGTCCTCACGCTGGTGATCGGCTTCGCCATCTCGTTCCCGCTGGCGCTGCTGGCGCACCGGCACCGGCAGATCTACGCTCCGCTGACCTGGGTGACGGGGATCCTCTACACGATCCCGAGCCTGGCGCTGTTCGTGGCGCTCCTGCCGATCACCGGGCTCAGCATCACCACCGCGTTGATCGGCCTCGTGAGCTACACGTTGCTGATCTTCATCCGCAACACCGTCGCCGGTCTCGACGGCGTCCCCGAGGACGCGAAGGAGGCGGCTCGCGGGATGGGGTACACCCCCCGTCAGATCCTGTGGCGCGTCGAGGTGCCGCTGGCAATGCCGGTGATCGTGGCCGGTGTGCGCATCGCCGCGGTCACCACGGTCGGCCTGGTCACCATCACGGCCCTGATCGGACTCGGCGGGTTCGGACACTTCATCCTGCGGGGCCTCCGCGAGTTCTTCTCGACCCTGACGTTGCTCGGTGCGGTGCTCTCGGTGGCGCTCGCGGTCGCCGCCGATGCGGCGCTGCTGGGCGTGGAGTGGTGGTTGACGCCATGGGCGCGGACGAGGCGAACGGATCGGGCGACCCAGAGCCAGAGGCGGCCGACGAAGGAGACGATGGGGTGAGCGTCTTCGCCGAGGCCATCCGGTGGATCCTGGACCCCGCCAACTGGCGGGGCGCCGAGGTTCCCGGCATCGCGGTCCGGTTGCAGGAGCACCTCCTGTACTCGGGGCTGGGGGTTGGCATCGCGTGCGCGATCGCGATCCCCGTCGGTCTGTCGATCGGACACACGCGTCGGGGGGAGTTCCTGGCGGTGAGCGTGGCGAACCTCGGCCGCGCGATCCCCTCGTTCGCGATCCTGTCGATCGTCTTCCAGGTCATGCTCGACTACTGGCCCAAGATCGCGTTCGGCCTGGGCCCCACGGTCATCGCGATGATCCTGCTAGCGATCCCGCCGATCCTCACGAACACCTATGTGGGGGTGCAGCAGGTGGATCGTGACACGGTGGAGGCGGCGCGCGGGATGGGAATGACCGGCGGACAGGTCCTGCGCCGCCTCGAGGTGCCTCTCGCCGCTCCGCTGATGATGACCGGGATCCGCACGGCGGCCGTGCAGGTGCTGGCGACCGCCACCCTCGCGGCGCTGATCGGTGGCGGAGGGCTGGGCCGGTTCATCGTGGACGGGTTCGCGCAGGGCGACGACGTGCTGGTGGTGGCGGGCGCGATCCTCGTCGCCCTGCTGGCGATCGTCGCGGAGCTCGTGTTCGGGGGTCTGGCCAGGCTCGCCCGCCCCCGGCTGGCCAGCGCGGTCGCACCCGCGTAACGCAGGCGAGCCTCCGAGACACCATCACGCAACGGCCTGTTAGGGTCGAAGACCTGACCGGAGGACACGCAGCCTCCGGCCGACCAGAAGGGGGAAGACCCAATGCGGAGATCCCGCACGCTCGTCCTCGGGGCGGCGATGCTGGCGATGGCGTTGGTTGCCGTCGCGTGCTCGTCGGGTGGGGACGACACTTCCGGCACGCCCTCGGGCGCCGGTGGTGCCACCATCGCCAGCCAGCTCACGCTGGGCGGGCCGCCCGAGTGTCCCGACCGCCCGTTCTGCATCCCCGGTCTGAAGGAGACCTACGGTGTCGAGTTCGCCGACTTCAAGCCGCTCGACACCGGCGGCCCGCAGACCGTGGCCGCACTTAAGGCGGGCCAGATCGACGTCGGCCTGCTGTTCTCCACCTCCAGCGTGATCGCGGAGAACGGATGGGTCGTCCTGGAGGACGACAAGCAGCTGCAGTCGACGGAGAACATCGCGCCGGTCGTCCGCACCGAGGTCCTGAACGATGAGATCGCCCAGATCCTGAACTCGATCAGTGCGGCCGTCGACAGCCCCACGATCGCCGGGCTCAACAAGCTCGTGGAGATCGACAAGCAGGACCCCGACGCCGTGGCCGGCGACTTCCTGCAACAGCAGGGATTGGTGCCGAGCGGTGGCGACGGGGCCGGCACCGAGCTCACGGTCGGCGTCTCCGGTGCGTTCGCGGAGAACCAGATCATGGCCGAGATGTACGCCCAGGCGCTCGAGGCGGCGGGCTACACCGTCAACCGCCAGCTCGATCTGGGCAGCCGCGAGGTGTCGGACAAGGCGCTGCAGTCGGGCAAGATCGACATCAAGCCCGAGTACCTCTCGAGCGAGCTGCTGTTCCTCGATCCCAGTGCCACGATCTCCGGCGACCCCGACCAGGTGGTGGAGGCGCTCACGCCGCTGCTGGAGACAAACGGCGTGACGATCCTGGACTACGCCGCCGCGAACGATCAGAACTCGTTCGTCGTCACCGGCGACACCGCGGATCAGTACGGCCTCGCGACCATGAGCGACCTCGCGAAGCCCGCTCCGTAGCTCGACGGCATCGGAAAGGAGCCCGGTGCCGCCCTCTGGGCGGCGCCGGGCCATTTCCGATCCCACCTCAGGATGGGGGCTCAGGAGCAGGGGCCGATCGCCACGGCGACCCCATCGTGGTCGGAGCCCGGGATGTCCACCGTGCGACCGCCCTGCCCGCACCAGTCCCGCGAGACGAACACGTGGTCGATCCGCAGGACCAGGGGCGCCCAGATGCCATCGGCGTAGGTCGGGTGACCCCAGCCGCCGGCGGTGATCGCATCTCGCAGCGCTCCCGCCAGCATCCGGTATCCGAGCTGGCGGTCGCTCATGTTGAAGTCCCCCGCCATCACGACGGGCAGCGACTCCGCCGATGCCCCGGCCAGCAGCCGCTCGACCCAGGACAGCTGGGACGCGAACGTCGACTCGGACAGGGGATTCAGGGCATGCACGGCGTACAGGACGAAGGACCCCTGCGGGGCCTCGATCGTGACGCGGAGGATGCGATGGGCCGGCACACGCTTCGGGTCCAGCATCGCCGTCACGGGGTAGCGGGAGCGAACGACGAGCTGGTCGTCGGTGGCGGTGTACGGGTGCGCGGTATCGAGCCGTTCCATGGCCGCGCGATCTTGGGTGGTGGTCTCCACCGCCACCTCCACGTCGGCCCCGACCGCCAGCAGGGTGCTCACGCCTGCGCCGGCACTGGGGTTGTCCCGGAACAGGTTCGCCGACACGAGCGTCAGCGGAGTCTCGGGCGCGGGCCCCCGGTGGGGCAGCAGCGGGCCCACCACGCTCACGAGCCCGAACACGAGGAGCGAGGCGGCCACCGGCAGGAGGGTTGCCCGTCGCCGGCCCACCGCGACCCCCAGGATCACGACGAGTACGGCCAGCACCAGCACGGGGAGCAGCACGGCCACGCCCTCCACCGATCCGCCCAGGTCCCGGAGCAGGAACCAGGTCCAGGGGAGCGCGGCGCCCACGAGCATGAGGCCCCAGCGGGAGGTTCCGGGAGCGGGCATCGCGCGAGCCTACAGGGGAGCGGAGCGATCGGACGGCTGCTCGTGCAGCGTGTCCGATGACACCACCGGCTATGGCATGCTGTGGCGCCATGGACGAGCGCGACTTCCGCATCGAGGAGAGCGAGCTCCGGTCGGACGACGAGTTCACGGAGTTCACCAGCGAGGATCTCCCGTACTACTCGGACTGGCGGGGCTCCTTCGAGAAGCTGCCGTGGGCGACCGACGACCAGAGCTTGGCGGCGGCGTCGGCCGACGTCGCCATCGTCGGGGCGCCGTTGGACGACGCCGTCTCCTCGAGGCCGGGCGCGCGGTTCGGACCCAGGGCGATCCGTATGGCACCCACGGCGTGGAGTCACGGAACCGCGTGGTCGATCCAGCTCGGCGTCGAGCCATACGCCGGCCTCACGGTCGTCGATGCGGGCGACGCACCGGTCGTGCCGGCGCGTCTGGACCGGGGCCTCCGGGTGATCCACGAGAAGGTGTTCCGCGTTTCCGCCTCTGGTGCGATCCCGATCGTGCTGGGCGGCGATCACTCCATCACGTATCCGAGCGCTGCCGCCGTGGCCCGCCACCGCTTCCCGCGGAAGGTCGGCATGGTGCACTTCGACGCCCATGCCGACACCGGGGCGGAGCAGTGGGGGTCGCTGGTCGGCCACGGCACGCCCATGCGCCGGCTGCTGGAGGAGGGCTGGATCGACGGGGCCAACTTCGTGCAGGTGGGGCTTCGCGGCTACTGGCCCGAACGCCAGACGTTCGAGTGGATGCGCGAGCAGGGGCTCCGGTGGCACACCATGGCCGAGATCGAAGAGCGGGGGTCGGAGGCCGTGGTGGCCGACGCGATCGCCGAGGCGCTGGACGGACCGGACTGCATCTATCTCTCGGTGGACATCGACGTGGTCGATCCCGGCATGGCGCCGGGCACCGGCACGCCGGAGGCAGGCGGCATGCTCTCGCGCGAGCTGCTCCGCGCGATCCGGCAGATCGTGGGCGCCGTGGAGCTGGTGGGGATGGACGTGGTGGAGGTCTCGCCGCCCTACGACCACGCGGAGGTAACGGCGGCCCTTGCGCACCGCTGTGTGATGGAGGCGATCAGCGCTCTGGCACGCAGGCGGCGCGACGGCGGCTGATACGGCCACCGCGCCACGGGCCCGGTGCGCCACGGTAGTCTGCAGGGCATGTGCCGAAGCATCAAGACCCTGCGGCGAGCGGACGAACCGCCCACCGACGAGGAGATCCGCGCGGCCGCGCTCCAGTTCGTCCGCAAGATCAGCGGCTACCGCGAGCCGAGCCGGAGGAACTCCGAGGCCTTCACCACGGCGGTGGACCAGATCGCCGTGGCCTCGACCCGGCTCCTCGACGCCGTGACGCCGGCGCCGCGCTGAGCCTGGCCCGGCCCGGGACGTCCGCCGGCATCCGCTCCGGCGCGGCCCGCCGCTACCATGACGCCATGCTGCCGCTCGACCCCGCTGCCGAGGACATGCGCGCCATGGGTCGGGCGGCGGTCGAGTACCTGATCGGGTTCATCCAGGGGCTCGACGAGGCGCCGGCCACCAACGCGGCGGAGGGGCTCGAGTTCGCCCGGTCGATCGCCGGTCCGCCGTCGGATTTCGGCGAGGTGAGCTTCGACGAGCTGATGGACACGCTCGACGCCGCCGCGCGCCGGACCTTCGAGTTCAGCGGTCCCGGCTACCTCGCGTATATCCCCGGCGGTGGGCTGTACACGGCCGCGCTGGGGGAGTTCCTGGCGCACGGCCTGAACCGGTACGTGGGGCTGTGGCAGGCCAGCCCCGCAATGGTGCAGATCGAGGAGAACGTCGTCCGCTGGCTCTGCGATCTGTTCACCCTTCCGCCGGGCGCGCAGGGCTTGCTCACCACCGGTGGCTCGATGGCGAACTTCTCCGCCGTCGTCGCCGCTCGCCACGATCGCCTGGGGGAGGACTTCCTGGACGGCACGTACTACGTCAGCGAGCAGGTGCACGCCTCCATCACGAAGGCCACCAAGCTCGCCGGCTTCGGCGTGAAGAATCTCCGCGCGCTGGCCACCGACGATCAGCTCCGGATCGACGTCGAGGATCTGCGCCGGCGGATCGGCGAGGACCGCGCGGCCGGCATGCGGCCGTTCCTGGTGGTGGCGAGCGCCGGCACCACCAACACTGGCGCGGTGGACCCGATCGCCGACATCGCGGCGGTCGCGCGTGCCGAGGGGCTGTGGATGCACGTGGACGCCGCCTACGGCGGTTTCTTCCAGCTCACGGAGCGGGGGCGCAACCGGTTCGCGGGTATCGACGCGGCCGACAGCATCACGCTGGACCCGCACAAGGGCCTGTTCCTGCCGTACGGGACCGGCGCCCTGGTGATCCGGGACGGCCAGGCCCTGCGCGACGCGCATCACGTGAGCGCGGACTACCTGCAGGATCTGGCGCCCCCCGGCGACCTCCCGAACTACAGCGAGTACTCGCCCGAGCTGTCTCGCGAGTTCCGGGGACTGCGCGTGTGGATGCCGCTGCAGCTGCACGGCGTGGCGGCGTTCCGCGACGCGCTGGACGAGAAGCTGGATCTCACCACGCACCTGTACCGGGCGCTGCAGGACATCCCGGAGGTGGAGGTCCCGTGGCCGCCGCAGCTCACGGTGGTGCCGTTCCGGCTGCGTGACGCCGACGACGCCGCCAACGCCGCCTTCCTGGAGCGCATCAACGCCGGCGGGAGGGTCTTCCTGTCCAGCACCATGATCCACGGCCGGTACACCTTGCGGGTCTGCATCGTGAGCCATCGCACGCATCGGGACCGGATCGACGAGTGCATCGAGGCGATCCGCACAGCCGCCCGGGAGGGGTGAGCGCCCATGCCGGAGCTCCCTCAGATCCGGGCGCTGGCCGAACGGGTACAGGCGGCCGTGGTGCCCGCCGATCTGCACCGCGTCGACCTCCTGCAGTTCTCGGCCCTGAAGACGGTGGAACCCCGGCTCGACTCGCTGACCGGTCGCACGGTGGAGGGCGTCGGTACGCGCGGCAAGTACCTGGTGTTCGAGCTGGCGGGGCCGCGGCTGCTGGTGCACCTGTCGCAGGGCGGCCGCGTGGCCTTGGAGTCGCCGCCGAAGACGACCAGACCGCGGGGTGCGGTGGCCCGGCTGCGGTTCGACGCCCGCCCGTCCGTGCTGATCAAGGAGTTCGGCACGCAGCGCAAGGCGGGGGTCTGGGCGCTGGCGCCCGGCGACGACGGCCCCCTGGAGAAGCTCGGTCCCGAGGCGGACTCCGACGAGGCCGCAGCGTGGCTCCGCACAGGCGAAGATACACGGCGTGTGCACACGATCCTGCGCGATCAGCGGACGCTGGCCGGTGTGGGGCGCGGCTACAGCGACGATGCCCTGCATCGTGCCCGTCTGTCGCCCTTCGCGTCGCTGGCCAAGCTCACGGCCGACGAACGGGACCGTCTGGTGACATCCCTCCAGGCGATCTTGGAGGAGGCGACCGCCGCGGAGCGACGACGGACCGGCGGGCTCCCCACGAAGCTCGGCGAGCACTTCACGGTCCACAACCGCTCCGGCACGCCCTGTCCGGTCTGCGGCGACGATCTGCGACGGGTGTCCTACGAGTCCCACGAGGTTGTCTACTGCCCCACCTGCCAGACCGGCGGCCGGCGGTTGAACGACAGGCGGCTCGACCGTCTCGTGCGCTGACCTGCGGCCCGATCGGAGAGCCCGGCTCTGCTCGTCCGACGCGCCCGAAGTCAGGGCAGGAAGCCGACCTCGATCTCATCTACACGGGCCGGCTCCTCAAAGAGGGCGGGATCACCTTCGTCGACGACAGGCGCCGAGGGCCTTCACGAATTGGTTCTCCGGACCGGTCACCACGACGTGTTCTTCCGGTCGTTCACGGACTTCGT
>JBDUEF010000068.1:0-11344 GCA_040002535.1 Actinomycetota bacterium
GCTCGCTGGGCTCATAACCCAGAGGTCACAGGTTCAAATCCTGTCCCCGCGACGAACGAGAGGGCCATCGCTCCGGCGGTGGCCTTCTCCGTCCCAGAGGAGTTTCGAGCCACGCCGCGCTACACCGTGTACCCGGGAGGTGGCGGCCTGCAGAGGCGACGCAATGCGCGGCTCAGGTGCCGGCGTGCGGTCCTGTACCTGGGCCGTACGGCGCGATTCGTCAGTTCGAAGGGATCGCGACGCAGGTCGTACAGCTCTTCCTCGCCGTTCCCGTACTCGATCCAGGCGTACCGCTCGCTGCGGACGGCGCAATACGTGGGGACGCCTCCCACGCCAAGATTGAGATGCTCCACGAGGAAGCGGTTCCGCCAGCGGCGCGAGGTTCCCGACAGCAATGGGAGCAGGCTCCGTCCCTCCGCCTGGGGGAGGTCGATGCCCGCGGCGTCGGCGAACGTGGGCGCCAGATCGAGATTCAAAACGAGGTGCTCGTCGATCGACGGCTGGTTGATCCACCGGTCGTATCGAACGGCGAACGGCACCCGGATGCTCTCCTCATAGGGAACGCCCTTTCCGGTCAACCGGTGCTCGCCCCAGAGCAACCCGTTATCCGATGCGTAGACGAGGAGCGTATTCGAGAGTCTGTTCGTCGCATCGAGGGCAGCGACGATCGCGCCGACCTGCCGGTCGAGGTCGATCAATGTCTCATACTGATCCTGGCGGAACGCATCGATGCCCGCCTTGCGTTGAGGGTCGATCCTCGGCTGGCGTCGTACGTACCACGGCTTGTCCGCCACGTCGCGCTCGTTGTAGCTCGGCGGTCGCGAGGGGTCGAGCGCGGAGAACGCGGTGTCATCGCCTGGCGCGGGGACGGCGGGCCCATGGGGGGCGTGTGGGGAAAAGTAGAGGAACAGCGGCGTGGAGGGATCCGTCTGCTCGATGAAGTTCACGGCAGCGCGCCCGAAGACGTCCGTGCTGTAGTCAGCCGGATCCGACCCGAACGTGTGAGACACCCCGTCTCGGTTGGCCTCGTACTCGTAGTACTGGTCGCCACCGTTGGAGGCGAACCAACGATCCCAGCCAGGCGGCACGTACGTGTCGTTGTATCCGTTCAAATATTTCCCGAAGAGTCCAGTGCGGTAGCCGGCGGATCGAAGCGCGGTGGCGATCGTCGAACCATCACGGAACGCATCGAAACCGCCGTAGGGCTTTCTCGAGCGGTTGGTGTACACGCCGGTCGTATGCGAATACTGCCCCGTAAGGATCGTCGCCCGGCTCGGACAGCAGGACGCGTTCACGACGAAGCCGTTCGAGAATGTCACTCCACGGGAAACGATCTCCGATTCGACGTTGGGCATCGACCAGAGGGTGTCCCAGCGTTGATCGTCCGAGAGGATCAGAACGATGTCGGGGAGGCCCGACCGGATCGATCCGCCCGAGTCACCGCCTTGCTCGGACCCAGATCCCGCTGCGCCGGCGGGTTGGGCCGGGAGGCTGGTCCCGAACCACGCGACGATGATCACCAACGAGGTGGTTACGGTCGGGACGAACGCACGCCTTCCGTCGCTCGCGCGATGAGTCGTGATCGCCTCCCGTTGCCTACCTCGCTGCAAATCGTGCGACGAGTCTATCGTGGAGATCGGGATCTCGGGCGCCTGAACATGGGCTCGGTGTCGTCCTCCGGTCCGGGGGGTGTACGTTGCACGCTCCCGATCCCCGGAGGTGGGATGGACGGTCCGGCCCACAGATGCGACCGTTCAACAGGGATCCCTGCGTGATCAGGACAGCGCGCGTCAGATTTCCTGGGCTGGTGCTCCTCGCGGTGTTCGCGCTCGTCGTGGCCGCGTGTGATCCGGGCGCTCGCGACGCCGCAGTTGGGACCACTCCCGCCCGGACACTGGGCCCGTCGCCTCTGCCCAGCGTCACCGCCGCTCCGGGCGGGACCGCAGGCGACTGGCGGATCGCACGGAAGAAGATCGACCACGTCGTCTTCATCGTGAAGGAGAACCGCACCTTCGATAACCTCTTCGGGCGGTTCCCCGGCGCGGACGGCGCGACGGAGGGCGCCACCTGCGATGGCACGGTCGTGCCGCTCCAACGCGCGCACGACGATTCCCCGGGCGCCGCCCACGGATTCCTCGCCGGCGTGACGGCGGTCAACGGCGGCGAGATGAACTGCTTCGACAGGCTGGATGGCGGGCACAAGCTCGAGGGCTACATCCAGTACGCACCCGACCAGATCCCGAACTATTGGCGCTACGCGCAGGCATTCACCCTCGGCGACCACTTCTTCAGCTCGACCTACGGCCCCACCTTCATCGAGCACATGTTCGTGGTGGCGGCGCAGACCGACCGCTACGTCGACAACGAGCGCCCGCTGCTGGGGCAGGGAGGCACGGACGGGCATATCGGCGACTACTGCGGGGATCCCACCGAACGCCTCTTCAGCTTCCCGAAGCTGTCCGACGAGGCCGCAGCCCGTGTGGTCAGGATGGAGGATCAGGCGAGGGTCAGGGACATCGCGGCGACCTGGGTGGAGCGATGGCCCTGCCACGACATCCGCACGCTCCCCGACCTGCTCGAGCGCGCGGGGGTCAGCTGGAACTACTACACGACGGACAGCCCGTACTACCAGGCATTCAAGGCGATCCCGCACGTCCGCAACGGCCCGATGTGGAACGACGTCGTGGAGACGTCGTCCTTCGTGCCCGATGTGCGCGGCGGGCGCCTGCCCGAGGTCTCGTGGGTGATCCCTCCCACGCCGGAGTCCGATCATCCGGACCTGGGAACGCTCTGCAACGGGGAGAACTGGACCGTGCGCACCATCAACGCGATCATGGAGAGCCCGGACTGGAGGTCGACCGCGATCTTCCTCACATGGGACGACTTCGGTGGCTTCTACGACCATGTCCCGCCTCCCCACGTGGATATGTACGGGATGGGTCCTCGCGTCCCGCTGCTCATGATCGGGCCGTACGCCCGGCGCGGCGCGGTCTTCTCCGACACGTCCGAGTTCTCCTCGGTCCTGCGCTTCATCGAGCGGCTCCATGATCTCCCGGCGCTGACGGGGCGGGACCAGGAGGCGAACGATCTGCTCGGGGGGTTCGACTTCACCCAGCGGCCGAGGGACCCGCTGGTCCTGCAGGAGCGCAACTGCTCGAGGGCCACCTGACGCCGCCCGCGGCGGGGGGTCTAGAATCCGGGGGATCGGTCGGTTCCCAGGCCGCGGGGCGTGCGGAGGAGGTTCCACGTGGGTGTCGGAAAGGTCGCGGCTGAGCTGTCGAAGGTGCCCCTGTTCTCGGGGTGCTCGCAGCGGGAGCTGCAGGTGGTGGCGCGCGCCGTCCGCGAGATCAACCACAGGGCGGGCATCGTGATCGCCCGTGAGGGCGAGCCCGGCATCGGGCTGTTCGTGGTCACCGAGGGCACGGCGTCGGTGACGATCGGTGGGTTGAAGAAGGGCACGATCCGGCCCGGTGAGTTCTTCGGCGAGATCGCCCTGCTGGATGGGGGGCCTCGGACCGCGACCGTCACCGCAGACACCGACGTGAAACTCCTGGGCCTCACCGAGTGGGTGTTCCGCGGGCTCGTGCGGCAGAACCCCTCCATCGCGATCAAGACCCTCCAGGCGATGGCCGCGCGGCTGCGCACAGCCACGAAATCCGCGACGGTCTAGGGACCGCCTCCCCGATGCCGGATCCACCGGCCGAGCTCCGGGCCCTGGCCGAACGGCGTGCCGCCGCCCGCGCCGCTCGCGACTTCGGAGCCGCTGACGCGCTGCGTGACCAGATCGCCGCCGCCGGATGGACGGTGGTCGACGAGCCGACGGGGTGGCAGCTGCAACCGACGGTGGCGCAGCCTCTGCCGCGGCTCCCGGCCTCCGCCGTGCGATCGGTCCTCGACCAGGACCCTACCTACGACGCGAGCCTTCACTGGGTCGTGGAGGGCTGGCCGCAGGACGTGGTCCGGGCGATCCGGGCGTTCCGCGCCACCGTGGGCGCGCGACGCGTGCAGTTCGTGGTCGCCGACGTCACCGGCGCCGATCCGGCCGGCTGGGGGCCGGGCGTCGAGGTGGTCGCGCTCGAGGAGGGGACCGGCTGGGCCGCAGCCCGCAACGCCGGCCTCCGTCGATCTCGGGGGCTCGTGGTCCTGGCGCTGGATGGCTCGATCGAGCCGGCCGGTGACGTGCTCGGCCCGCTGGAGGCGGCTTTGAGTGACCCGGGTGTGGGCATCTGCGGTCCCTTCGGCATCGTCACCCGCGACCTTCGCGAGTTCGACGAGTCGCCGGAGGCGGGGGAATGCGATGCCATCGAGGGCTACCTCATGGCGTTCCGACGCGAGGTGCTCACGATCGCGGGGCCGTTCGACGAGAGGTTCCGTTGGTACCGCACGGCCGACATCGACTGGTCGTTCCGGGTGCGTGACGCGCGCCTGCGCGCCATGGTGGTTCCGGTGCCTGTCACCAAGCACCCGCACCGGATGTGGTTCGAGACGCCGCCGGCCCAGCGCGCCACCTGGTCGAAGCGCAACTTCTACCGCTTCCTGGATCACTGGCGGGACCGGTGGGACTTGGTGCTGTCCGGTGAGCCTCCGCCGGACGGCACGGGCTGACGTCGACGTGTGAAGCCGGTGCGGTCAGTCCACGACCGGCATCGGAGGGGTCTGCGGCGTCGGGGATCGCAGGCGCTCAGAGGCGGCAGACTGCGGCGCCACGGGCACCGCCACCGGAAGCCCCCGGCGCGCGGTGTCCGAGTCGGGGATCGGCTTGGTGCCCGCCGCGTACGCCTCCAGATCGTCCCCGTCGATCGTCTCCACGACCAGCAGCAGCGCCGAGAGCTTGTCCAGCAGTTCCCGGTGCTCCTTCAGGATCCGCTCCGCCTGGTCGTGTGCCTCGTTCAGCAGCCGGGTGACCTCTTCGTCGATCGTCTGCGCGGTGGCGGCGGAGACCTTCGGGCCGCTGAAGAACGGATTGGGCTCCTCGTGGCCGAGCGACATCGGGCCGACCTTCTCGCTCATGCCGTACTCGGCCACCATGGCGTGAGCGATCTGCGTGGCCATCTCCAGATCGTTCTGTGCCCCCGTGCTTATCTCCTTGAACACGAGCTCCTCGGCGACACGCCCACCCATGGCGCGCGAGAGCAGGTCCTTCAACTCAGGCTCGGTGGACAGGAACCGGTCCTCGAGAGGACGGGTCCACGTCAGGCCCAGGGCGGCGGTGCCTCGGGGGATGATCGTGATGCGGTGCACCGGGTCGGAATCCTGGCTGAAGTGCGCGACCAACGCATGACCCATCTCGTGGAAGGCCACCCGCGTCTTCACCTTCTCGCTCATGACGCGGGACTTGCGCTCCAGGCCCACGGACGCCCGGTCGATCGCCTCCTCCAGCTCGGCGGCCGTGACGGAGTTCTTCTCGCGGCGCGCTGCCAGGAGTGCGGCCTCGTTCACCACGTTGGCCAGGTCGGCGCCGGTGAACCCGGGCGTGCGTGCGGCGATCGTCTTCAGGTCCACCGCGGAGTCCAAGGCCACCCCACGCGCGTGCACGCGCAGGATCTCCTCGCGTCCCAGAAGGTCCGGACGGTCCACCACCACCTGGCGGTCGAAGCGTCCCGGGCGCACCAGAGCGGGATCCAGCACGTCGGGCCGGTTCGTGGCGGCCATGATGATGACGCCCTTGCTGGCGTCGAAGCCGTCCATCTCCACCAGCAGCTGGTTGAGGGTCTGCTCGCGCTCGTCGTGCCCCCCGAAACCCGAGCTCATGGCGCCGCCCCGGCCTTTGCCGATCGTGTCGATCTCGTCCAGGAACACCAACGCCGGCGCCTTCTCCTTCGCCTGCTGGAAGAGCTCCCGCACCCGCGCGGCGCCCAGGCCCACGAACATCTCCACGAACTCCGAGCCCGACATGAAGAAGAACGGGACGTTGGCCTCGCCGGCCACGGCCCGGGCCAGCAGCGTCTTGCCGCATCCCGGGGGTCCCAGCAACAGCACGCCCTTGGGGATCCGCCCGCCCAGGCGCTGGTACTTCTTCGGGTTCTTCAGGAAGTCGACGATCTCGCGCAGCTCGTCCTTGGCCTCGTCGACGCCCGCGACGTCGGCGAAGGTCGACTTCATCTCCTTGCGGTCGTAGACCTTGATCTTGTTCTTCCCCAGGTTGAGCGCGCCGCCGGCGCCCGAGCCCATCCGGCGGAAGATGAAGAAGTACACGAGCAGCATGATGAGGGCGAAGGGCAGGATGTTGATCAGCAGGCTCGTCAGGATGCTCGGCTGCGTGAACTTGTACTTCACCCCCTGGGCGTCCAGGAAGTCCCGGAAGGGCTGATCGGCGGTGAAGTTCGGCGAGAGCTGCGTGGTGAACGCGGTCTTCTCGCCGTTCTCGGTGTACGACCCCGAGATCTCGGAGCTCGAGATCGTGACGGTGTCGGTGATCTTCCCGTCCTGGACGTACTGCGTGAAGGTCGAATAGTCGATGCCCTTCGTGCCCACGCCGGACAGGACGCTGTTGATGACGATCAGGAGCAGCAGCAGGACCGGGATGGCCAGCCACGGTGAGAACTTCGGGCGCGGCATGGACGGCCCGCCCTGTCCGCCGCTGCCCAGCCCACGCTTCTTGTTGTCGGCCATGACACGCATCTTCCCACCGACCTGGGAGTTATGACAGCCGCGAGCCCCGCAAGCCTGCCGGGCCGCCGACCCGATCCGAGGCACGTCCGGCGCCCATCCCAGCGCCCCGACCAGCGTGTACGGTTGGGGCGTGTCGACGGCCCAAGACGCACCACCGGAAGAGGACCCGGCGCTCCGCGCCCGCTTCGAGCGCGACGTGGTGCCGCTGCTCTCGGGGCTGTACTCCTCGGCGCTTCGCATGACGCGCAAGCCGGCCGATGCGGAGGATCTGGTCCAGGAGACGGTGCTGCGTGCCTACCGGGGCTTCGCCGGATTCAAGGAGGGCACGAACCTCAAGGCGTGGCTGTACCGCATCCTCACCAACAGCTTCATCAACACCTATCGCAAGAAGCAGCGCGAGCCCGTCACCGTCGAGGGCCCCGACGACATCGACGAGTGGTACCTGTTCGATCGTCTCGGGGCCGGCAGCGTCGAACCCTCGGCCGAGTCCGAGGTACTGGAGCAGCTTCCCGACGAGGATGTGCAACAGGCTCTGGAGGCCCTGCCGGAGGGATTCCGCATGGCGGTCCTGCTGGCCGACGTCCAGGGTTTCTCCTACAAGGAGATCGCCGAGATGCTGGACATCCCGATCGGCACCGTGATGTCCCGCCTGCACCGGGGAAGGAAAGCGCTGGAGAAGGCGTTGTGGGACACAGCCGTGGAACGGGGGATCGTGCGTGAAACCTGAGTGTGAAGAGGCCCTGCGGGACATCGAGCGGTTCCTCGATGAGGAGATGGCGCCGTCCGAGCGGATGCGGCTCGACTCGCACCTCCACGAGTGCTCGCCGTGCATGGAACGTGCGGATTTCAAGCGTCAGGTCCGCCAGCTGGTGGCCTCGCGTTGCGGCTGCGACGAGATCCCCCAGGCCCTGAGGGACAAGGTCATGCAGATGCTGGGTGAGCCTCACTCCACCCCGCCATCCAGCGTCTGACCCCTTCGCCCGGGAGCGAACCGCGCTCCGGCTGGTGTCGAAGGTCGGTCGAAGGAGGTCGTCGACCGATGAGAGGCATACGCCCGGGCAGGCTCCCCGCCCCGAACCGCGCCGAGGCCGCCGGCCGCATCTGTACCGAGCCAGGCTGCAGGACCACGCTCTCGATCTACAACCCCAGCTCGCACTGCTGGCAACATACCGACATCACCTTCCCCAACCACCGAGGCAAGCGTCTGTCGCCCGGCCCATCCTGCTGAGCGAACCGCTGCCCTCTCTGGCTAGGATGCGCCGGGAGGTGAGGCGTATGGGCACCGTGCTGGGGGTGTGGGCGCACCCCGACGATGAGACGTACCTCTCCGCAGGGTTGATGGCCGGAGCTGTCCGAGACGGATCGCGCGTCGTGTGCGTCACGGCCACCCGCGGTGAGGGCGGGTCCATGGACGAGGAGCGGTGGCCACCCGCCACGATGGGCGAGGTGCGCGAGCTCGAGCTGCTCCGCTCCTTCGAGATCCTGGGCGTCACCGAGCACCGGTTCCTTGGCCTTCCTGATGTCGATATGGACACTGCCCTGCCCGAGTCGGGCGCCGCCGAGGTGGCGGCCACCATGGCCGACGTGCGCCCGGACACGGTCCTCACGTTCGGGCCCGACGGGATGACCGGACACCGTGCTCACCAGGACGTCTGCCGGTGGACCACCGAGGCGTTCCGGGCGTCGGCGCCCCCAGGAGCCCGGTTGCACTACGCCACCTACTCCCCGGAGTGGTCCGCCGAGTTCGTCCCGGAGCTCAACCGGTTCGACGTCTTCCGTCCCGGCACGCCTCCGGTGACCCCCGTCGCCGAGATGAGCATCCACCTGGAGCTCGAGCCGGCGTTGCTGGAGCTCAAGCTGCGCGCGATCGAGGAGCACGTGAGCCAGGTCGAGGCCATGGTGGCGGCGTTCGGCGAGGACTTCTTCCGCCGCGCGATGCGCGAGGAGTGCTTCCGTCTGGGTGGGCAGAGGGACGCAGCGTGACCGGCCGACCGCAGCCGCGGAGAGATCTCGACTGGGACCCGCCTCGGGCACGGGCGTTCACCGATCGCACGGCCGACCTCTACCAGGAGCTCCTGGAGCGGCTGCGCGACCTGCCGGTGACCAACCACGTCACCACGGGCGACGTTCGCGACGCCCTGGCGATCGAGATCCCCGACGAGCCGATGCCCGAGGACGAGCTGTTCGCGTACCTGCACGACATGGTGTTCCAGCGATCCATGTACCCGGGCCATCCGCGGTTCATGGCCTACGTGAGCGGTGCCGGCACGGTGCCCGGCGCCGCCGCGGATCTGCTGGCGGCCGGTCTCAACATGAACGCGGGCGGATGGCTGCTGTCGCCGTCGGCATCCGAGATCGAGCGGCACCTGACGAGCACCTTCTCGCGATGGTTCGGCATGGCGCCGGAGGCCGGCGGGATCCTGGTCTCCGGAGGCGCCATGGCGAACTTCGTGGCGCTGAAGGTGGCGCGCGACCGGGGTGCGGGGTGGGATGTGCGCGGCGAGGGCTTGGCCGGTCACCCGCAACTCGCGATCTACCTGTCGACCGAGACGCATGTGGTGAGCGCCCGCGGCGCGGACATGCTGGGGATCGGGACCGGTTCGGTGCGCTCGATCCCGGTGGACGAGCGATATCGGATCCGCGTGGATCTGCTGCGTGAGGCGATCCGGAACGACCGTGACGCCGGGATCCGGCCTATCGCGGTGGTCGCGTCGGCGGGTACGGTTGCCACGGGCGCGATCGACCCGCTGGGTGCTCTGGCCGACCTCTGCGAGGAGGAGGAGTTGTGGTTCCACGTCGACGCGGCGTACGGCGGCCCGGCGGCCTTCACCGAGGATCTGGCGCCCCTGTTCGCAGGCATCGAACGAGCCGACTCCGTTGCCTTCGATCCACACAAGTGGCTGTACACGCCCCTGACTGGCGGGTGTGTGCTGGTGCGGGATCTCCAGTTCCTGTCGGACTCGTTCGCCGTGACCGCCACCTACGTGCATCAGGACAGGGAGCGAACCGCGCGTGGGATCGACGGCACGCAGCTTGGCCCCCAGTTCAGCCGGGGGAACCAGTCGTTGAAGGTGTGGGTGTCGCTGCTGGCGCACGGCCGCCGCGCGTACATGCAGCGGATCTCCCACGACGCGGCGCTCGCCAGGTACCTGGGGGACCGGGCGCAGGAGCGGCCCGACTTCGAGCTCGCCACACCCGTCGGCCTGTCCATCTGCTGCTTCCGGTACGTGCCGTCCGATCTGCCCGCGGGGCCCGACCGGGAGCCGTATCTGTCGCTGCTGAACGAGCGCGTGATGACCGAGTGCCAGCTCGACGGCCGCACGTTCTTCTCCAACGCCGTGCTCGAGGGCAGGTTCGTCCTGCGAGCGTGCATCGTGAACTTCCGCACCGAGGCCGAAGATCTGGACGCCACGCTCGACGTCGCTGCGGAGATCGGTGCGCGTCTGGACGCGGAGTTGCGGCCCTCCGCACTCGGTGGGAACGCGTGAGCCAGTGGGTCCTGGGGCTGCTGGGCTCCGGCGAGTTCGAGCCCTGGTCGGCGGAGGTTGATCGGTGGCTCCTGGGCCGATCGCGCACCGGGGGCGAGCGCGTGCTGGTGCTCCCCATCGCCTCCGCCCCGGAGGGCGACGAGGTGTTCGGCCTCTGGGCCTCGATGGGCCTCGCCCACTACGACGGGCTGGGCATCGCCGCCGAGGTCGTGCCGATCCGCACGCGCGAGGATGCGGAGGACCCCGCCCACGTCGCGAGGCTGACAACGGCGTCGATGGTCTTCTTCTCCGGCGGGAACCCCGCGTACCTGTCGGCCACGCTCGCCGGCACCGCCTTCTGGGCGGCGCTCCGGGCGGCCATGGACGGGGGCCTCGCCTATGGGGGGTGCAGCGCGGGGATCGCGTGTCTGGGCGATCGGGCGATCGACTCGTCCACGCGCAGTGTCGGGCAGGAGGCGTGGAAGCCGGGCCTAGGCCTGTTCCACCAGGTGTGGTTCGGTCCGCATTGGGACGCCCTGGATCGCTACGTGCCGGGGCTGACACGCTTCATCGAGGCATCGGTACCCCCGGATGACCTGTTGGTGGCCATCGACGAGCGCACCGCCCTCGTCGGTGACGGTCTCGACTGGGAGGTGCTGGGCGCTGCGTCGGCGCACGCGCGCACGCGGGGCGGTTGGGCCCATCACCCGGCCGGCTCACGGTTCACGCTCGCTCTGCCCACGGGGTAGACGGCGCGCTCGCCGCATCGTCGAGCTTGCGGGGCCGAGCGGTAGCATCCCCGGGTCGACGCCGAGAGGATCCGATGCCCGCCGCCCCCCTGACATCCGCGAGCCCGATCGCCGATCGAGCGCCCGCGATCGTGGCCCGTCTCACCGAGGCCTATCCGGACGCAACCGTCGCGCTGCTCGCCTCGAACCCGTTGGAGATGCTCGTCGCCACGATCCTGTCGGCGCAGTGCACCGACGAGCGAGTGAACACGGTGACGGAGACCCTCTTCCAGAAGTACCGCACGCCGCAGGACTACCTCGACGTCAGCGTGGAGGAGTTCTCGACCGACATCAGATCAACCGGGTTCTTCAACCAGAAGACGAGGTCGATCCGGGGCGCCTGCCAGCGGATCGTCGAGGTCTTCGCCGGTCAGGTCCCGGACACGATGGACGAGCTGGTCTCGCTCCCGGGCGTCGCGCGTAAGACCGCCAACATCGTGCTGGGCAACAGCTTCGATACCGTGGTCGGGATCGCGG
>JBDUEF010000069.1:0-10986 GCA_040002535.1 Actinomycetota bacterium
GGCAGGATCGCCGGCATGGAGCAGGCCGGCGGCGGCAAGCAGGTGATCCGCGCGGCCGTGCCGCAGGCCGAGGTGGCGCGCTACGTGATCGACCTGCGTTCGATGACGGGAGGACGCGGCGCGTTCTCCATGACGTTCGATCACTACGAGGAGATGCCCCAGCACCTCGCGCAGAAGGTGATCGACGCGCACCAGGAGGCGCGCGAGGGGGCCCACCGCTAGCCGGCCTCAGCGGATCAGGTCGAACGGGATCGGCGCCGTCAGCGCCGCCACACCCAGCAGCGCCCAGCCGGCCAGCAACAGCACGCCACCGACGGGCGTGAGCGCGCCCCACCGACGCGCGCCGGTGAGCGTCAGGGCGAACAGGCTGCCGCTGAACGTCAGGGCGCCGGCCACGAAGCACACCCCGGCCCAGGACTCCGCCACCTGGTCCGGTCCCGCCGCCCGGAACCACTCGACGGCGAACAGCGCGAACGCGTGCACCAGCAGGTACCGGGCGCCCGTCTCGAAGGCGGCGAGGCGCTCCGGCGTCACCGTCGCGCGCAGCGCGTGCGTGCCGAAGGCGCCCGCCGCCACGCCGGCGAACCCGAAGGCGGCCGCGAGCGTCAGGAAGACGCGGTCCATCAGGCCGTGCGCTCCAGGAAGGCCAGCACCGCGTCGTTGAACGCGCGGGGCTGCCGCATGGCCACCACGTGGTCGGTGTCGGGGATCGTGACGGTGATGGCGCCCGGGATCCGCGCCGCCAGCTCGGCCGAGGCCCGCTGCAGATCGGGCGGGTCGTGGTCGGCGGGGATCACCATCGTGGGGCAGGCGATCTCCTCCAGGCGGTGGATCGCCGCTGGGTCGAGCTCCTCGGCGGCGCTCTCGTCCATCGTGATCTCGTGGATGTTGTCGAAGGCGATGTCGCGGATCCGGCGGCCGGCCGGGTCGTCGGTCCCCAGGGGCGCCCAGATCGACAGGCGGATCTCCTGCACCCGCTCCAGGTCGCCGGCGTCGAACGCCTCCTTCATGCCGGCTGCCCTCCGGTCCCACCACCCCTCCTCGTCCTCGTTCTCCTGGAAGCCGCTCACCGCGGACGCCACGACCACCAGGGCCCGGACACGCTGAGGATGCGTGAGCGTGAAGTCGATCTCCACCCCGCCGCCCATGGAGCACCCCACCATCGCGGCGACGTCCACGCCGGCGGCGTCCATGACCGCCACCTGATCTCGCACGTGCGAGTAGGGCGTCCCCGCCGGACGGCTCGAGCGGCCGTAGCCGCGGACGTCGTACCGCAGGACCGTGAACCGCTCCGCGAAGAGCTCGAACTGCTCGTCCCAGGCGCGCATGTCCCACAGACCCGGATGCACCAGCACGACGGCCGGCCCGGCGCCGGCCACCTCGTACGCGATGCGGCCCCCCTCGACCTCGGCGAACCCCTCGCGAGACCCGGTCATCACGCGAAGTACGGGGCGAGCCGCTCGTAGGTCTCCGAGAGCATCTGCGGGAGCACCCGTGTCTGCCCGACGACCGGCATGAAGTTGGTGTCGCCACCCCACCGGGGCACCACGTGCCAGTGCAGGTGTTCGGGGATCCCCGCACCCGCCACGCGACCCAGGTTGAGACCCACGTTGAATCCCTGGGGCTCCGAGGCCGCCGTGAGCGCCCGAACGGATCGCTGCAGCAGCAGCTGCACCTCGGCTCCCTCGTCGGCCTGCAGCGTCTCGAGGTCGCCCGTGTGTCGGACCGGCAGGATCAGGAGGTGACCCGGGTTGTACGGGTACTTCGCGAGCGTGACGAACGCGAGCTCCCCACGATGCAGGATCCGCTCACCGTCGCCGTCGGCGTCGCCCTCGGTCAGCAGCGCGCAGAAGACGCACCCCTGCGGCGCGGACGAGGTCTGATGGGCCTCGATGTACTCCATGCGCCACGGACTCCACAGGCGCTCCACGCCTCAGGCCTCGAAGCTCGACTGCGCGAGCGAGCGTGTGGCGGCCTCATCCTTCAGGGTCGACACGAGACGCTCGTAGGTGACCGCCCCGGTCTCGGTGCCGGCCCGATCCCTGACGGTGTAGGCGCCCGACTCCAGCTCCCGGTCACCGATCACCAGCGTGTACGGGGCCTTCATGAGCTGTGCCGCGCGGATCTTCTTGCCCACCGATTCCTTCGATACGTCGACGAACGGACGCAGGCCCTCGGCGCGCAGACGCGACGCGAGGTGGTTCGCGTGGTCGACGTGCCGGTCGGCGACGGGAGCCAGCCGCACCTGCTCCGGCGCCAGCCACAGCGGGAACGCGCCGGCGTAGTGCTCGGTCAGGACACCGAAGAATCGCTCCACCGACCCGAACAGGGCCCGGTGGATCATGATGGGGCGATGCCGGGCGTTGTCGTCGCCCGCGAAATGCAGGTCGAAGCGTTGGGGCAGCTGGAAGTCCACCTGGATCGTGGACATCTGCCACGTGCGGCCGATCGCGTCGCGCGCCTGCACGCTGATCTTGGGGCCGTAGAACGTCCCGCCTCCCTCGTCCATCACGAGCTCGAGGTCCATACCCTGGGCCGCGATGCGGAGCGTCTCCGTGGCCTCCTCCCACTCATCGTCGGTGCCCACGGCCTTGCCCTCGGGTCTGGTCGACAGCTCGAGGTAGAAGTCGGACAGTCCGTAGTCGCGCAGCAGGTCGAGCACGAACGTGAGGAGCGAGGCGAGCTCACCCGCCATCTGCTCCTTCGCGCAGAAGATGTGGGCATCGTCCTGGGTCATGCCCCGCACGCGGGTGAGCCCGTGGATCGTGCCGGACTTCTCGTAGCGGTACACGCTGCCGAACTCGAACAGCCGCAGCGGCAGCTCGCGGTAGCTCCGCGTGCGGCTGCGGTAGATGAGGATGTGCATGGGGCAGTTCATGGGCTTCAAGTAGTACTGCGCCCCACCGTCGAGTTCCATCGGCGGGAACATCCCCTCGGCGAACCACTGGAGGTGCCCGCTGGTCTCGAACAGGTCCGACTTCGTGATGTGCGGGGTGTTGACGAACTCGTAGCCGCCGGCCTGGTGGCGCTCGCGCGAGTAGTCCTCCATGATGCGGCGCACGAGCCCACCCCGAGGATGGAACACCGCGAGCCCCGATCCGATCTCGTCCGGGAAGCTGAACAGATCGAGCTCCAGACCGATCTTCCGGTGGTCCCGGCGCTCGGCCTCCTCCTGGCGGTGGAGGTACGCGTCCAGGTCCTCCTGGCTCGCCCACGCGGTCCCGTACACGCGGGTCAGCTGAGGGTTGTGTTCGTCCCCGCGCCAGTACGCGCCCGCCAGGTGCGTGAGCTTGAAGGCGCGGAGCCGGCCGGTCGAGGGGACGTGCGGGCCCAAGCACAGGTCGCTCCACTCCCCGTTCGCGTACACGCTCACCGAGTCGGCGGCAGCAACCTCGTCCGGGTCCAGCGACCCGATGATCTCGCGCTTGAAGGGCTGCGCGGCGAAACGCTCCAGCGCGTCGGCTCGCGAGAGCTCCTCGCGGACGAACGGCTGGTCCTGTTTCACGATCTTGCGCATCCTCTGCTCGATGCGGTTCAGGTCGCCGGCCGACAGCGCCGTCGGCGGCTCCAGGTCGTAGTAGAAGCCGTCCTCGATCGCGGGCCCGATCGCGTAGTGGGTACCGGGATACAGGTCGCACACGGCCTGTGCCAGCACGTGCGCAGCCGAATGCCGCAGCACGTGCAGGCCGTCCTCGGAGGCGGCATCCACCGGTTCTACGGCAGAGTCAGCCGCCGGCACGAACGAGAGATCGCGGAGATCGCCGTCGACCCGCGCGGCGATCGCGCCGGCGCCCAGCGCGCTGCCGACCGGCTCCCCCTCGGGAAGCTCGGTGGTGGATCCATCGGGCAGGCGTAGTCGCGGCATGGCGAGCATGATATCCGCCGGCGATGCCCCGGCCCGCATGCGCCACCGCTACTCGTAGGAGATCGCCTGCAGCACGTCGAGCTTCGCCGCTCGGCGCGCGGGCAGGATCGCCGCCACCACACCGGCCAACGCCGCCACCAGCACGTACAGCAGCAGTTGACGCACGGGGATCGCGAGCTCGGTCACACCGACCCCCACCAGCGCCCGTTGCATCGCGATGCCGAAGGCGATGCCGACCGCCACACCCAGCAACGCCCCCAGGATCGCGATGATCACCGACTCCACCCGGATCATGCGCCGCACCTGCAGCCGGCTCATGCCCACCGCGCGCAGCAGACCGATCTCCCTGATCCGCTCATAGATGGACAGGCGCAGCGTGTTCACGATGCCGAACAGCGCGATCACGATCGCCATCAGCAGCAGCACCGTCACCAGTGCCAGGAAGCTGTCGATCGCGTTCGCCTGCGTCGCCTTGAACTCCGCCTGGTTCTGCACCTTGATATTGGGATAGGCCGCCGTGATCCGCTCGATGGCGCCGGCCGCCTCGTGCGTGCTCACGCCGGGGGCGATCGTGGCGAAGGCGATCGAGTCCAGCTGCTGGGAAAAGTTCCGCTGATAGTCCGCCACGGAGATCGCGTAGTCGTTCAGGATCGAGTTGTCCGTGTACACCCCCCCGACCGAGAAGGTCTGCGCGCCGGTCCGGGAGAACTCGATCGAGATCTGGTCGCCGATGGCAAGGTCCTTCGAGTCCGCCACCCCCTGGTAGATCAGGACCGTCCCGGGGGTTCGCAGGGCATCGAGAGCGCCCGAGCGGAACTCCAGGTGCACCACCTGGCCGATCGTGGCGGGGTCGGTGCCGGCCAGGAAGGCCGTGGACCCGCCCACCTTCGCCTGACCCTGGCGGATCGCCGAGACGGCGCCGAACGACGGATCGGCAGCCAGGTCGGCCACCACCTGCGGTCCGAACGGGGAGAAGCTCGTGGTGGACACGATGAAGTCCGAGCGGATCACCCGGTCGAGGGCGGCGCTCGCCGACGACTTGAGCGAGGCCCCCGCCACGGCCACGAAGGTCACCAGGCCCAGACCGATCATGAGGGCCGACGCGGTGGAGGCCGTGCGGCGCGGATTGCGCATGGCGTTCTCCCGGCCCAGCCGCCCGGGCAGGGCCCCCCCGCGGAACGGCGCGCCGATCCACGCGGCGAGCGGGCGTGCGAACAAGGGTGAAAGGATCGCCACCCCCAGGAAGGTGACGGCGGCGCCGGCGCCCACCACAGCCGCAGCATTGCTCGGCTTGCCGAACAGGCCCGCGCCCAGGAGCCCCACCCCCATCGCGGACACGATGCCACCCGACAGCGCCCGGCGTCGCAGCGACGACGGCGGGACACCCCCGCTCTCCCGCATCGCCTCGATGGGCGCCACGCGTGCCGCCCGCCGGGCCGGGAAGATCGCGGCGGCGACGGTGACGACCGTCCCCAGGACGAGCGAGACGATCACCGTTCGCGGAAGGATCTTCGTTGCGGTGGAGGGAAGCTCCACGCCCACGCTCTTCAGCAGCCACTGCAGACCGATCGCGATGCCGATGCCCGCGCCGATGCCGACGGCGGATGCGAGGGCTCCGGTCACGAAGGACTCCGCCACCACGGAGACCAGGATCTGGCGACGGGTGGCGCCCAGGGCTCGCAGCAGCCCCAGCTCGCGAACGCGCTGGGTCACGATGATATTGAACGTGTTGAAGATGATGAAGGAGCCCACGAACAGCGAGACCAGCGCGAAGACCAGGAGGAAGGTCTTCAGGAACCCCAGCCCCTCGCTCACCTGATCGGCGGCCTCCTGCGCGGCGTCGGCGCCCGTGACCGCCTGGAAGCCCTTCGGCAGGACCCCGGTCACCCGATCGCGGAGCGAGACCGCCGACACGCCGTCGTCGGCCACGACGCTCAGGTAGTCGTAGACGCCCGCCCGATCCATCACCTGCTGCGCGGTGCCGAGATCGAAGACCGTCAGGGTCGCCCCCAGCAGGCTGTCGGTGTCGCCGATGCGAACGATGCCGGAGATCGCGAAGTCGCGCGGCGGCCCCTGGAGCAGCACCGTGATCGTCTGACCGACCGCGAGATCGTGCGCCGCCGCGGTCCCCGCGTCCACCGCCACCTCGCCACCGTTCCGCGGCTCGTGCCCCTGGACGACGGTCAGGCCCGCGACCGGCGTCCAGGAGCTGCCGATGGTGGGCGCACCGGCCGGAGAGACCGCATCGCCGGTGGCGGGGTCGACGATCTGCGCGTACCCCTGCACGTTGCCGACCACCTGCGCCACGCCCGCCACCCCCTGCACCGAGGTGACCACGGACTCCGGCACCGGCTCGCGTTCCGAGCCTCCGCCACCACCCGGCCCGCCCTGTTGCGCATCGAAGGCGCTCACGCCCTGGACCTGCACGTCCACCGCCGCGGTGGACGTGGCGAACAGCGTGTCGAAGGCCGCGTTCAGCGTGTCGGTGAGGACGTAGGTGCCGGCGACGAACCCCACGCCCAGCACGACGGCGATCGCCGTCAGCAGCAGCCGCACCTTGCGGGCCAGGAGGCTCTTGAGGGTGGCGCGCCACACGAGGCTCACGCCTCCAGTGACTTGAGCCGGTCCAGCACCCGCTCGGCGGTCGGCTCGAGCATCTCGTCGACCACCCGCCCGTCGGCCAGGAAGATCACGCGGTCCGCGTAGCCCGCCGCGTTCGCATCGTGGGTCACCATGACGATCGTCTGAGCATGCCGGGTCACCGCATCGCGCAGGAACGCCAGCAACTCGGCGCTGGACCTCGAGTCCAGGTTGCCCGTGGGCTCGTCGGCGTAGATGATCTCGGGCCGGCTCACCAGAGCTCGGGCGCCGGCCACGCGCTGCTGCTGACCCCCCGAGAGCTCCGCGGGACGATGGTGGAGCCGATCGCGCAGACCCACCGTGTCCACGACCTCGTCGAACCACGGCCGGTCCACATCGCGGCCGGCGATATCCAGCGGCAGCGTGATGTTCTCGGCGGCGGTGAGCGTGGGCACCAGGTTGTAGGCCTGGAACACGAACCCGACCTTGTCCCTGCGGAGCTCGGTGAGGTGCTTCTCGCTCAACGTGGTGATCTCCACATCGCCGATGAACACCGAGCCCGATGTCGGCGTGTCGAGTCCGGCCAGGCAGTGCAGCAGGGTCGACTTGCCTGATCCCGAGGGGCCCATGATGGCGGTGAACGCACCCGGCGCGAACTCCACGCTCACGCCCTTCAACGCCTCGACGGCGGCGTCGCCCTCGCCGTAGACCTTGCGCAGCGCCACGGCACGTGCGATGGCGCCGGCCTGGGTGCGTGGCGGCTGTGGTGATGGCAGGCTCATGCTGCGTTGGCTCCTGACGGTCGGGTCCCTACACGCTAACGGGAGGTAGCCCCGATGCCCATCCGACGAGGATCTGCCGGCGACTCCTAGGTCCGCGAGCGATCGAGCGACGCGCCGGTGGCACGGCCGGCCCACTCGAGCACCTGGACGGCTCGCGCCTGCCAGCCCTCCTCCAGCATCACCAGGTGGCCCCGTCCATCGAAGACGACCTCGTCCGCGCCGTACCGCCGGACGAGCTTCGCGTGCACCGTCGGCGGCGAGATGCGGTCATGGGTCGCCCCCCCCACCAGGACCGGCATGCGCACCTGGCCCGGGTCCACCGCGACCCTGCCGAGGGCGATCTCCCGGGCGGCAGTCCCGGAGTCGGGGATGAACCGCTCGAACAGCTCCCCACGCAGGGAAGGGTCCAGCTCGTTCATCACCATGGCGTCGGCGTCGGCTCGGCGCGGGGCGAACGTGCGGCTCCGTACCATCGCCGGCAGGTACGCACCGGCCTGACGCAGCAATGGCCCGCTGAGCGCCACGATACCCTTCGGCGGGACACTGCATAGGAAGACCGCAGCCCGCACGCGGGGGTCCTCGGCAGCCACGGCCTGCGCCACGAGCCCGCCCATCGAGTGCCCAACCAGCGCGGCCTCGCCGATGTGCTGGAGCGCCTCCCTGACGTCGGCGACGAAGTCGCGGATCCGCACGCGGCCAAGCTCAGTGCCCGGCCGGCTGCCGTTGCGCCCACGCAGCTCGATCGCCCAGGCGTCCCACCCCCGCTCGGCGGCGATGCCCAGCCACCCGTCCCAGAGCCACGCACCGGCCCACAGGCCATGGACGAACAGGATGGAAGGGGCCGTCGCAGCGCCCGCTGCCGGCCGATGGTCCAGAACGAGGTCGCCGACACGCACCCGCCGCTGCTCCGTCCCCGTCATGGTCGCTGCATCCCCCGCAGTGGTGGGCGCGGCAGGTTTCGAACCTGCGACCTCTCGCGTGTGAAGCGAGCGCTCTCCCGCTGAGCTACGCGCCCGGAGTCGACACGATAGCAACTCCATCCGCTCCAGCGACGCAGAAAAGGTGACGGCGGCACGTGCCCGCGTCGTGCCGCCGTCGCGCCCCGGCCTCGCGGCCGGGGCGGGTTCGAGCAGGCGGCTAGCTTCGCACACGCCCACGGAGGCCCGCAAGCCGAAGTCCGCCTGTCCGCGGGGCGTTACGCTCGAGGGGATGGATGAGCGTCGGGAGCGGGCCCTGATCGACGCCGGGCTCGTCCTGTCGGCCGAGCTCCCGTTGGACCTCGTGCTCCAGCGGATCATCGAGCTGGCGGTCGCGATCACCGGCGCCCGGTACGGGGCGATGGGCGTGCTGGGCGAGGACGGACGCATCGACGAGTTCATCACCGAGGGCGTCTCGCCCACGGAGCGGGCCCGGATCGGCGATCCGCCGACCGGTCACGGGATCCTCGGTGCGCTGATCCGGGAGCGCCGGCCGATGCGGCTGCCCGACATCGCCGCGGACCGGCGATCCTCCGGCTTCCCCCCGAACCACCCGCCGATGCATTCCTTCCTGGGCGCGCCCGTCTCCGCCCGGGGAACGGTGTTCGGCAACATCTACCTCACGGAGAAGCGAGGGGCGCCCGAGTTCACCGAGGGCGACGAGCAAGCGTTGGTCGTGTTGGCGACGCAGGCGGGTGTCGCGGTGGAGAACGCTCGCCTCCACCAGGAGACGCGGCGGCAGCATGACGAGCTCCAGCGCCTGTCGGTGCTCGAGGACCGCGAGCGCATCGCGAAAGAGCTGCATGACGGCGTGATCCAGTCGCTGTTCGCCGTCGGCATGGACCTGCAGGCGGGAGCGTCACGTGCGAAGGACGAGGAGCTCGGTCGCCGGATCGAGGGTGCCGTCGGTGAGATCGACCGGGCGATCCGTGACCTGCGCAACTACATCTTCGGCCTGCGCCCTGGGGTTCTCGCCGACCGGCAGCTCCACCAGGCGCTCCGTGCGCTGGGCACGGAGTTCGAGACGAGGTCGGGCGTGGTGACGGTGGTCGACGTCGACGATGAGACCGCCGGGTCGCTCGCCTCCCGGGCCGGCGACCTGGTGCAGATGACACGCGAAGCCCTGTCCAACGTCGGGCGCCACGCGCAGGCCGAGACCTGCCGGGTCTCCCTGCGCCGCGGGAAACGCGATGGGACCGCCGTCCTGGAGATCGACGACGACGGTGTCGGGATCGATCTCGAGACACTTGCCGAGGGCATGGGACTCGCCAACCTGCGGGATCGAGTGAGGGCGCTCGGCGGCGACATCGCGTTCGAGGGCACGGCCGGGGAGGGCACGACCCTCCGGCTCACGATCCCGATCTGAGCCGGAGGGTCGAGGGCGTACCGACCTTCCTACTCCACCACCAGTGCGGTCACCATACCGAACATCCCCTGCGGCCCTTCCACGTGGGGAAGGATGTGGCAGTGGAACGCCCAGGTGCCTGGGTGGACGGCGTGGACCAGGACGTCGAAGCGTTGTCCGGGCGCAACCACCAGCGTGTCGGCCATGTACGGCTCACGCAGCGGGAAGCCGTCCTGCGCAACCACCTCGAAGTGATAGCCATGCAGGTGCATCGGGTGCAGCATCGCTCCGTCGTTGGCGATGTGGATCAGCACCCAGTCGTCGCGATCGGCCACGATCGGCTGGGTCGCAGGGAAGGATTTCCCGTTGAGCACGAAGCCGAGCGGCCCGTCGCCCAGGAACAGCGTCGACTCCACGTCGATGTGGGGCGCAGGGGCGTCACGGACCGAGCCGTCGGTCGCGTCCACCTCGAGCGCGGGGTACGGCCAACGGCCGCGGGCCGGCTCGACGAGGACGGCGCCGTACAGACCGCTCCCCACCTGCTCGGTGGAGTTGAAGTGCGAGTGATACGCGTACATGCCGGGCGGGTCCTGCACCGTGAACTCGTACGGGAAGTAGCCCCCCGGCATCACCGGATCCTGTGTGATGAAGGGGACCCCGTCGGCCGCGTTCGGCACCGTCATCCCGTGCAGATGCAGCACGGTGGGCTGGTTCATCTAGTTCTGGAGGATGATCCGGACGCGATCGCCCAGGCGCACCCGGAGCTCGGGCCCGGGGACCTGACCGTTGTACGCCATCGCCTCTTTGAGGACCCGGGCGACACCTCCCACTGGACCTGCATCGCCCACAGGGTGAACACCTTGACGCCGTCCACGATCTCGGGCTTCAGCGCCTCGTTGCCGGTGCCCTCGGTCGCCGCCGGGAACGCTGCGACGCCAGCCTCGTGCATCTGCGCCATCTGCTCCGCGGTCATCGAGGATGCCGTGTGCGAGGTAGCCTCGGCGCCTCCGCCGGCAGTGGGGTCGTCGCTCGCGACCACCATCGCCACCATGCCCAGGCCATCGTGACCGGGGACGGTGCACAGCGCATCGTAGGTACCGGTCTCGAACGACGGCACGGTGAGTTCCCCGGCGCCTCCGGGGTCGATCATGGGACTCTCCAGGGTTTCGGAGCCCAGGACCACGCCGAAGGAATGTGGGGTCTCCCCCGAGTTCTCCGCCCGGAACGTCACGGCTCGACCGGCCGGCACCGCGATCGTCGCGGGGGCGATCGCGAAGTCCGAGAGGGTCACCTGCACCATGGTTGGTGGCACCGATGCCGCCCGATCCCCGGATCCGCCGCCGGTCGCCTCGCCGCCGCTCGTGCAGGCGGCGAGCAACAGCACCCCGAGCGCGACCACGGCCACGGCTCTTCCGTACCTCACTGTGGACCTCATCG
>JBDUEF010000070.1:0-10935 GCA_040002535.1 Actinomycetota bacterium
CGCACGAAGAACATGTACGGCGCCGGGTTCGACACGCGGAGCCGCCGGTAGATCGGGAAGCCCCCCTCGGTCGCGGGGAAGGAGACACGTCGCGACGGCACGCCCTGGTAGATGTCACCGGCGAGGATGTGCTCCTTGAAGGTCGCCACGATCTCCCGGTAGCGGTCGTCCTCCATGTTCGCGTGGCCCTGAGCGGCGTGGTCGGTTGCGGCCTCGCTCACGGGCGCGAGCGGAGGCAGCGAGGCGGAGCCGAGGCGGGCGGCCAGCTCCTCCAGGGCGGCGACCGCGGCATCGTAGCCACCGACCGGCGCATGGGCGACCAGCAGCAGCCGCTGCCGCCAGTGATCGAACACCACGGCCCGGTCGATCACCATCAACCCGATCGGGGGGCACGGCGCGCCGTCGGGGTCGGGCGCCGGGTGGCCGTCCAGCAGCCCAGCGGCCTCGTAGGACAGGTACCCCATGAGCCCGCCGGTGAGAGCCGGGAGCTCGGGCACCCGCGAGGCGGCCAGCGATCTCGCGATGGCGGTGAGGGCCTCGCGGGGAGGGGTGCCGGGTGCCGGCACGGCCCACGGCAGCTCCCTGGCCACGTCGAGGATCTCCACGCCGTCGGCGTCCACGATCACGACGGCGGCCGGATCCCCGGCCACGAACGAGTAGCGTCCCCACCGTTCGGATCGCTCCACGCTCTCCAGCAGGATCGCAGGGCCCTTCCCGGCGACGGCGGGGAACAGTCCCACCGGCGTGGAGACGTCGGCGAGGAGCTCCGCCCACACCGGCGCGAGTGGCCGCTCGGCGACGAGCGAGGTGAACACGTCTCTCCCCGGGTGGATCTGCAACGTCTGCTCCACCATGGCCTCCTGCCACGTCGCGTGCCGTGTGGCGGTCCTCACCGGGCTTCGAACGACATCGAACCCAGGACCATGTGCCCGGGGTTCATCGTCGTGACGCGGTCTGTAGCTGGGATGTCTGGACGCGGGTGCCCGGGGCCGTCAGCGAGCCCGGCGCCAGACCCAGGTCATGCCACGTGCGCCCATGGCGTGATTCTGGACAGTCGGATCCCCCCGCGTCAATCGCCGGCAGCCCGCATCGGTATCCTCTTGACCCTGATGCGCCTGTCCACCCTCTTCGCACCCACGCTCCGTGACGATCCGGCAGAGGCCGACGTGGCGTCGCACCGGCTCCTCCTTCGGGCCGCCTTCGTGCGCAAGGTCGCGGCCGGCGTGTACACCACGCTGCCGCTTGGGGTGCGCACGATGGACAAGATCGTGCGGATCGTCCGTCAGGAGATGGACGACGCCGGCGCCCAGCAGATCCGGATGCCCATCGTCCTGCCGGCGGAGCCGTGGAAGCGGACGGGGCGGTGGCAGGTCTACGGCGACGAGGCATTCAAGCTCGCGGACCGGCACGGCCGCGAGATGCTGCTCGGCCCCACCCAGGAGGAGGTGGTCGCCCCGCTTGTGGCGGCCGAGAACCCCTCCTACCGCGACCTGCCGTTGAACCTGTATCAGGTCGAGTGGAAGTACCGGGACGAACGGCGTCCCCGTTTCGGCCTCCTGCGGGGCCGGGAGTTCCTGATGAAGGACGCCTACTCCTTCGATCGGGACGAGGAGGGTCTCCGCGAGTCCTACCGGATCATGTTCGAGTCCTACCGCCGGGTGTTCGATCGTTGCGGCCTCGATTACGTGATCGTGGAGGCCGATCCGGGATCGATCGGCGGCGACGTCAACCACGAGTTCATGGCGGTCGCCGACGTCGGTGAGGACCTGTTCGTGCGATGCGGCAACGGTGACTACCTCGCCGACACCGAGGCAGCGACGCCTCGCCCGCCCGACCCGGCGTCCGAGGCGCTGGAGCCCATGGTGGAGGTCGACACGCCCGGGGCGGCCACCATCGACCTGGTGGCGTCGCAGCTCGGCGTGCCGCCGGAGCGGACCCTGAAGAACATCCTGTTCGACATCGATGGCGGAACCGTGGCGGTGCTGGTGCCGGGGGACCGCGAGGTGAGTGAGAAGAAGCTGGCGCGCCTGCATTTCCCGGCGGTCGTGCGCAGGTTCGACGACGACGACTTCGCCGCGCACGGCTTCGCGAAGGGGTACGTGGGCCCGCAGGGGTTCGGTGAGGACGTCACGGTCTTCGCCGACCTTTCCGTTCGAGGGGGCGCGAACTGGGTGACCGGTGCGAACCGTGCGGACACGCACGTCACGGGCGCGAACCTCGACCGCAACTTCCGTGTCGACCGGTGGGAGGACCTCGTGGAGATCCGCGAGGGCGACAGGTGTCCTCTGGATGGTGGGCCGATCGAGATCGGGCGCTCGATCGTCGTGGGCCACATCTTCCAGCTTGGCGTGCGGTACTCGGCGCCGCTGGACGCCACCTTCCAGGACGAGGATGGCACCCAGAAGCCCCTGGTGATGGGGTGCTACGGGATCGGCATCTCCCGCGTCATGGCGGCGGTGGTCGAGCAGTACCACGACGAGGGGGGCATCCGCTGGCCCAAGGCGCTGGCGCCCTTCGAGGTGGTGGTGATCCTCGCCAACGCCGACGAGGAGGCCGTGGGCTCCCACGCGGAGCGCATCTACGGCGAGCTCCGCGAGCGGGGCGTGGAGGTGGCGCTGGACGATCGGGCCGAGCGCGCAGGCGCGAAGTTCGCCGACGCCGACCTGATCGGCTACCCGGTGCAGGTCGTCGTGGGCAAGAAGGGTCTCCAGCGTGGCGAGGCCGAGTTCAAGCTCCGGTCGACCGGCCAGCGGTCCGCCGCGCCGCTGGAGGCCGCCGCGGACGCGGCCGTGGCGCTGCTCGCCGAGTCGCCCTGACCGCGCTAGGCTCGGGTGATGGACGGTGCGTCGATCCCCTGGTCCCTCCGCCGGTTCACGGCGCTCCGGCCGGAGGTCGAGGGTGTGGTGCAGCACGTGGGGAGGGCCACGTGGGACCTGTTACTGGTGGATCTCACCGGTCTCTGGGTCCGTGAGGAGTTCGGTTCCCGGCAGGCGGCCGAGGACGCCTGCAGGGCCCTCGGAATCCGGTCGCACGACGGCTGGAACGAGCCGCGGCTGTCCAGGCGAATGAACCGTCGGGACCACTGGGATACCCCGGACGGCCAGCGTCGCGGCCGCTAGCTGCGGCAACGGCTGTATACTGACCTCCGACAACGCATCGGAGCACGTCTGACGTGGGCTCGCGCCCACGTTTGTTTTCGACGGAGGGGGTCTGCCAGGTGGACGCGGAAGCGCTGGTGGCACCCGTGGTCGAGGCGGCAGGGCTCGAGCTGGTCGAGGTGACGTTCAACCGGGAGGGCGGCCGCAGGGTGCTCCGGGTCGTCGTCGACCGGGACGGCGGTGTCGACCTGGACACGATCTCCGACACCGCCCAGAAGGTCTCCCGCCGTCTGGACCTGGAGGGCTTCACCCCGGGTCCCTACCAGCTGGAGGTCTCCTCGCCGGGCATCGAGCGCCCCCTGCGGCAGCCCACGGAATTCGGGCGGCGCGTAGGGGACCGGGTGAAGATCCGGACCACCGAGCGGGTTGACGGGGCCCGCACCCACGTGGGCGCGCTGATCGCGGCCGACGCGGAGGCGATCGTGGTCGCCACCGACGGTGGAGAGGTGCGACTGCCCTATGACCAGATCGCGTCGGCGCGGACCGTGGCCGACTGGGATGCAGAATTGAAGAGGAGCGGTGTCAGATGAATGCCGAGATGATCGCCGCGCTCCGTGAGTTGGAGCGTGAGAAGGGCGTCGCGTTCGCGACGATCCTCGCTGGCCTCGAGGAGGCGATGGCCTCTGCCTACAAGACGTGGTGGAAGCAGCAGAACCCCGACGGTGACGACGAGTTCGTGGGCACGCGCGCAGAGATCGACCCGGAGTCCGGCGACCTGCGCGTCTGGGTGCAGCAGCTGGAGGAGATCGACGTGCCCCCGGTCGAGGAGGGCGCCGAACCGACGACGGAGATGCGATTCCTGTCGGAGGAGGAGGTCATCGTCACCGATGACTTCAAGGGGCGTATCGGCGCCCAGACCGCCAAGCAGGTGATCTTCCAGAAGCTCCGCGACGCGGAACGTGAGATGACCTACGAAGAGTTTGCCGGCCGCGAGGGCGACGTGGTGACCGGCATCGTGCAGCAGTCCGAGCGCCGCTACACGCTCCTCGACCTCGGCAAGGTGGAGGCGCTCTTGCCGCAGGCAGAGCAGGTCCCGTCGGAGCCGTATCGCAACGGGGAGCGACTCAAGGCCTACATCACCGAGGTGCGCAAGGGCACGAAGGGTCCGCAGATCGTCGTGTCCCGCTCCCACCCGGGGCTCCTCAAGGCGCTGTTCGCCATGGAGGTGCCTGAGATCGAGGAGGGCATCGTGGAGATCAAGCAGGTGGCTCGCGAGCCGGGCCACCGTTCGAAGATGGCGGTCTCGTCCAAAGAGCCGGCCGTCGACCCGGTGGGCGCGTGCGTCGGGCCCAAGGGAGGCCGTGTCCGCATGGTGGTGAACGAGCTGCGCGGAGAGAAGATCGATGTCGTGCCGTGGAGCGAGGACCCCGGCGAGTTCGTCGCCAACGCGCTGCAGCCCGCCAAGGTGAAGGAGGTTCGCACGGACCCCGAGACGGGGACGGCGCTGGTGATCGTGCCGGATTATCAGCTGTCCCTCGCGATCGGCAAGGAGGGGCAGAACGCTCGCCTCGCCGCGCGCCTGACCGGTTGGCGGATCGACATCAAATCGGAGACCCAGTTCGCGGAGGATCAGCGCCCGAAGCCGGCCCCGGCCGCCGCCGAGCCCCCGGCCGCCGAGCCGACGAGCCCTGAGGAGGCCGCCCCGCCGGATCCGGCCGCGACCACCGCCGAAGCCGCATCGGAACCCTCGGACGGATAAGGGGCGTCTGTGCCCGCCGGCCCGGAGCGGTCGTGCGTCGGTTGCCGGCGCCGGGCTCCCAAGGCGTTGCTCCTTCGGATCGTGCGTACCTCGCAGAACTCGCTCCTCGTCGATCCCTCGGGGTCGGCGCCCGGCCGCGGAGCGTACGTGCATCCAGATCCGGGCTGCGTGGAGGCGGCGTTCGCGCGGGAGGGGCTCGCGCGGGCGCTGCGAGCCGGTGCGAGACGCGACGGAGCCGATAGGCTACGGGATGTCATCGAGCAGGAACTGAGGTCAGGTTGAGGGTTCACGAACTTGCGAAGGAACTGGGCGTGACCAGCAAAGAGTTGCTGACCACCCTGGACGAGATGGGCGTGACCGGCCGCTCGGCATCCTCGAGCGTGCCCGAGGACATGGTGTCCAGGCTCCGAGCCTCCGGTGGCAAGGCCACCACGGCGCCCAAGCGCCGCGAGGTGCTCGAGCCACCGCCCTCGCCCAAGCCCAAGAAGGCCAGGTCTTCGCCCAAACCGGCGGCCTCGACGACCACCCCACCCCTGCTCACCGTGGTACCGGACCCCCCGCAGGCACCACCGACGGTGGCGGCCGCTCCCGCCCCGTCTCCTCCCACGCCCGTCGCGGCGCAGGCGGCGCCCACCCCTGTGGTGCCGACCCTTCCCGTGATGCGCTTCATCCGTGGGTCGACGGCCCAGACGATGTCGGACAAGCTCGGCCGCTCGCCGGCGGAGGTCGTGAAGATCCTGTTCACCGCCGGGGAGATGGCCACCGCCACCACCTCGCTGTCCGACGACGCGATCGGGATGGTCGCCGCCGAGCTCGGCTATCACGCGGAGATCGTGGGCGTGGAGGACGAGGCTGAGGCCGAGGTGGCCCAGGACGTGGACGAGGCCGCCCTGGTCACGCGGGCGCCGGTCGTGACGATCATGGGTCACGTCGACCACGGCAAGACCAAGCTGCTCGACGCGATCCGCGACACCGATGTCGTCGCGGGCGAGTTCGGCGGCATCACGCAGCACATCGGGGCCTATCAGGCGCACGTGGGGGAGCGAGAGATCACGTTCATCGACACGCCCGGCCACGAGGCCTTCACCGCCATGCGCGCGCGAGGGGCCCAGGTCACCGACATCGCGGTTCTGGTGGTGGCCGCCGACGACGGTGTCATGCCCCAGACCGTCGAAGCCCTGGACCACGCGAAGGCGGCGGCGGTTCCCATCGTGGTCGCCGTCAACAAGGTGGACAAGGAGGAGGCGGATCCTCAGCGAGTCCGCACCCAGATGGTGGAGCTCGGCATCGTGCCCTCCGAGTGGGGCGGGACATACGAGTTCGTCGACGTCTCGGCGAAGGCGCGGCTGAACCTGGACGGCCTGCTCGAGACGATCCTGCTGGTGGCCGACCTGGAGGAGCTGAAGGGCGATCCCACCGGGCGTTCACGGGGCACGGTGATCGAGGCGCACCTGGACAAGGGTCGCGGCCCCGTCGCCACGGTGTTGGTCCAGAAGGGGTCACTGGATGTGGGCGACGCGCTGGTGAGCGGCACCGCCTACGCGAAGATCCGCGCGATGCAGGATGAGCTGGGTCGCACGGTGACGAAGGCCGGCCCGTCCAAGCCCGTGGTGATCCTGGGCTGGAACGCGGTCCCCGAATCCGGGGATGACTTCCGGGAGGTGAGCGATGAGCGCGAGGCCCGTCATCTGGCCGCCGAACGGGAGGCGAAGACGCGGGCCGCCGAGCTGGTCACGACCCGGCCGCCCACGTTGGTGGACCTGATGCGTCAGGCGGAGCTCTCGGAGATCCCCGAGCTCACCGTGATCGTGAAGGCCGACGTCCAGGGATCGCTCGGTGCGCTCAGCGATGCACTGCTGAAGCTGCCCCAGGACGAGGTGCGTGTGCGGATCGTGCATAGTGCGGCCGGGGGCATCACCCAGCAGGACATCAGCCTGGCGCTTGCATCGGGGGCCATCGTCATCGGCTTCAACGTGCGGCCGGACACGAAGGCGAGAGAGCTCGCGGAGCGGGAGGGCGTCGACGTGCGCCTGTACCGCGTGATCTATGACGCCATCGACGATGTGAAGGCGGCCCTGTCCGGCATGTTGAAGCCCGAGCAGCGTGAGGCCGAGCTGGGCCGCGCGGAGGTGCGCGAGCTCTTCCGGGTGCCCAAGCTGGGCGTCATCGCGGGCTCCTACGTCCTGAGCGGCACCATGCGGCGCGACGGCAAGGCTCGGCTGGTGCGCGACGGGATCGTGATCTACGAGGGGAAGCTCGGCTCCTTGCGCCGATTCAAGGACGACGTCCGGGAGGTGGCTCAGGGCTACGAGTGCGGCATCGGGATCGAGGGCTATCAGGACATCAAGGAGGGGGACGTGATCGAGGCGTACGAGGTGCGCGAGGTGGCGCGCTCCCTCTAGCGATGCTCACCGCGACGGCGCGCTTCGACCTGCGCGTTCCCGGCTGCGCGTCGCTCAAGGGCAAGCGCCACGTGCTCAGGTCCCTGCACGCCGCCCTTCGCTCGACGTTCAACGTGTCGGTGGCCGAGGTGGACCACCACGATCTCTGGCAGCGCACCGCGATCGCCGTGGCGGCGGTGGACCGGGAGCAGTACCACGTACGCAAGGTGATGCATCAGGTGGAGCGGTTCGTGGAAGGGTGGTCAGACGTGGAGATCATCGCAACCCAGCTCGATCTGCACTGGCCGGAGGATGAGACATGACGGGCCGCACGGATAGGGTGGCCGAGGAGTTCCGCGAGATCCTCGCCGAGGAGATCCTGAAGCTGAAGGACCCGCGGGTCGGGTTCGTCACCGTGACCGGGGTGAAGGTGACGTCGGATCTGCGGCACGCCTGGGTGTTCTACACGTCGCTCGGCGATCAGAAGGCCAGAGCCGGCACCCGGGCCGGGCTTCGGTCCGCCCGTCCACACCTGCGGACCATCCTGGGACGCCAGGTACGTCTGAGGTACCTCCCGCAGCTCGAGTTCGAGGAGGATCTTTCCATGGAGAACGGGGAGCGCATCGACGCCCTCATCCGGACGTTGCACGACCAGGAGGCAGAGTGACCGACGCACTAGAGCGTGCCGCGCAGGTCCTCGGTGGTGCCACCACCGTGGCCATCGCCTGCCATGTGAACCCCGACGCGGACGCGCTCGGGTCCATGCTGGGCCTGTCCGCCTTCCTGCGAGCTCGCGGCGTGGACACGGTCTGTTCGTTCCCCAACGAGCCCCTGGAGCCGCCACGGTGGACCTCCCTGCTGCCGGGCTCCGAACGTCTGGTGGAGGCGGCCGATTTCCCGCGGGCGCCCGCGGTCATGGTGACCTGCGATTGCGGGTCCGCCGACCGGCTGGGTCGTCTGCAGGCCTCGGCGGATCGTGCGGAGGAGCTGATCTGGATCGATCACCACCGCTCGAACGAGGGCCTCGGCACGATCCCGTTGATCGACCCGGACGCCTCGTCGACCTGCGAGATGGTCTACCGGCTGATCACTCAGATGGGAGGACCGATCTCCGACGAGACCGCGATATGCCTCTACGCGGGATTGGTGACCGATACCGGGAAGTTCCAGTACCAGGCCACCAGGCCCCAGACGCTGCGGATCGCAGCCGAGCTTCGGGAGCACCCGTTCGACCACACAACCCTGGTGCAGGCCCTGTACGAGGACAACGCGCGCGAGTACCTGTCGCTCATGGGGACGGCGCTCGGACGGATGGCGTACGTGCCGGAGGCCGACCTGATCTGGACCTATGTCACACAGGCCGACTTCACCTCCGCAGGCGTGCGCGCGCAGGAGACCGAGGACCTGATCGACGTCGTCCGCACGGCCCGCGACGTGGACGTCGCAGCGGTCCTCAAGCAGATGAAGGACGGTCGTTTCAAAGTCAGTGCCCGGTCGCGTGGTGATCACGACCTTTCGGCGGTGGCCGCCGCCTTCGGGGGCGGGGGGCACCGGCTCGCGGCGGGGTACACCTCTGCCCACGGCCCAGCCGAGACGATCGACCGGCTCGTCTGCGCCCTCCGCGGCGAGCCCGTCGACCGGTGACGCCCTCCTCCGGGGGCGTGCCTGTCGATGGACTCCTGCTGATCGACAAACCCCCGGGCATCACGTCGCACGATGTGATCGACCGTGTGCGACGCTCGCTCGGCACCCGCAAGGTGGGCCATGCCGGGACCCTCGACCCCATGGCCACGGGATTGCTCTTGATCGGTGTGGGCCGGGCGACGAGGTTGCTGCGCTTCCTCGGCGACCTGGACAAGACCTACGAGGGCACCGCGCGCCTGGGCGTGGAGACCGACACCCTCGACGCCGACGGTGAGGAGACACGCACCGTGGCGGTTCCGATCACGATCACGCCGGACACGATCCGTCGGGCCATGGCATCGCTGGAGGGATCGTCGATGCAACATCCACCTGCGTACTCGGCGGTGAAGGTGGAGGGCCGAAAGCTCTACGAGGCGGCCAGGGCGGGGGAGGTGCTGGAGGCGGCGGCGCGCGAGATCAGGGTGCGTGGGTTCGAGCTGGTGCGCGCCGCGGGTGTGGACGTCGACTTCCGGGTCGTCTGCTCCAGCGGCACGTACGTCCGGGTGCTCCTGGCGGACGTGGGGACCGCGCTCGGGTGCGGTGCCCACCTCACGCGTCTTCGCCGCACCAGCATCGGGCCCTTCGAGGTCGAACGAGCCACTCCGCCCGACGCCCCGGGAACCCCGCTGCCGCTCGAGCGCGTGGTGGCCCACCTCCCCCGCGTGGATCTGGAACGCGAGGAGGCGATCGCCGCGGGGCACGGCCGCATCCTGGGCCCCGCCGGGCTCGGGGGCCCGTACGCGGTGTTCTCGCCGCAGGGGAGGCTGGTCGGCGTCTACCAGGACGAGGGACCGAAGGCGAGGCCGCAGGTGATCGTCGCGCCGGAACCGAGCCGGACGGGCAGGTAGTCTCGGGCGCGATGCCGGAGAGGACGAACGGTCGTGCGACCGGGTCGCGCGACGCCGACCCGCCCCCTCGAGGCGGCGCCGGCACGAGGCGTCGGGTCATCTCGGGCATCGTCTCGCTGGTGCTGGTCGTGGGGATCTTCGCCTACGCGATCCCGCGCATCGCCGACTACGACGAGGTCGTGACCACGGTGGCGGCACTCTCTCCGCTCGCGTTGTGGACCTTCCTCGCCGTCACGGCTCTCAACCTGCTCACGTACTGGCTCGCCACCATGGCCGCCCTTCCCGGTTTGAAGCTGGGTCAGGCAGCAGTCCTCACCCAGACCACGACCGCCGTCTCCAACGTCGTGCCGGCCGGTGGGGCGGTGGCGGTCGGAGCGACCTACACGATGCTGCGCTCCTGGGGTTTCACCGGTGGGACGATCGCCTTGTACGTCGCGGTCACCGGCATCTGGAACATCTTCACGAAGCTCGCGCTGCCGGTCATCTCCATCGTCGCGCTGGCGGCGACCGAAGGGAGAGGTGGCGCGTACGTGGATGCGGCGCTGGTCGGCGTCCTGATGCTGATCGCGGCGGTGGCGGTCCTGGCCCTCGTGTTGTGGAAGGAGTCCTTCGCGCGTCAGGTGGGCGATCGCCTGGGACGTATCGCGTCGTGGCTCCGCGCGCTCGCACGGAGGGCGCCGCTCACCGACGGCGGCGACCGAGCGGAGGCGTTCCGCGCCGACGCCGTACAGCTCGTCCGACGCCGTTGGCTGCCGATCACCCTCACCACCCTGCTCAGCCACTTGGCGCTGTACGCCGTGCTGCTGCTCGCGCTGCGCCACGTCGGCGTGTCCGAAGGGGAGGTCTCCGCCGTGCAGGTGTTCGCGGTGTACACGTTCGGCCGGCTGCTCACCGCCCTGCCGGTCACGCCGGGCGGCGTCGGGTTCGTGGAGCTCGGCTACATCGGCGGACTCGTCGCGGTCGGGGGGAACAGGCCGCGGGTCGTCGCCGCAGTCTTCTTGTTTCGAGCCGTCACCTACGTCCTGCCGATCCCACTCGGGGCGCTCACCTACGTGATCTGGCGTGCCAAGCCCGGCTGGCGGGGAGACGAACCGCCGAAGGGATCGGCGGGCGAGAGCCCAGAAGAGGCCCTGGCGGGATCGGCGTGAGCACGCCGCCGACCTGCC
>JBDUEF010000071.1:0-10560 GCA_040002535.1 Actinomycetota bacterium
GACGGCACACGCCACGGCGAGGGACCCACCACAGGTCGTGCAGAACCGTTGGTCGCCATCGTTGGTCGCCGAGCAGGCCGGGCATGTGAGCGGTGCGGTCACGGTCACGCGAGTCTAGTCCGATACGTTGCCAGGCTGGAAGTCGGCTGAATCGGCCCTGGCGGCCACAGACAGCCGTGACCAGATGGATCCGCGCCCCCGACGTGCTGAGGCGGGCGGGTGGCGAGCGACCGAGCGGAGTCCTGATCGATGTCGTCAAGGGTCGGGACTCGCGGGGGCGTGGGCGTCATCGTCCGGAACGAATGACACAGCCGGCCCGCCTGACCACGAGCCACGGAGACAGGCCAGCGGGAGACACCCTCGGATGGGGTCTTCTGCACCCCCTCCGTCCCCGGGGGATGCGGCAACCTGGCAGGACAGCCCTCCTCCAGCATCCGTCGGACATCCCGTGTACCGAGCGCACGACCGGCCCGGAAGCGCCGGTCGGTGCCGAACGGCCCTAGACGGCGGGGCCGTTCGGCCCTCACTCGCGTTCGTCTTCCATCGCAAGCTTCCGGTGCACGTTCAACGAGGGAAGGTGGACAAGATGAGGTTGCTCGGAAGATGGGCGGTTGTGATCCCGGCGTCGATCCTGCTGATCGGCACGGCATGCTCCGGGTCGGATACTTCGACGAGCTCGTCGGACCCGGCTGCTGGAGGCGCAGACGTGGGAGTCACGCTCGAACAATGGACGGTGACGCCGACCGCGACGACGGTGCCGGCAGGATCGGTCACCTTCACGGTGAAGAACGACGGGACGATCCCGCACGAGTTCGTGGTGCTCCAGACCGACACCCCGGCCGGTGATTTCCCGATCGAGAGCTTCGAGGGCGAATCAGCCCGGATCGACGAGGACACCGCCGGGACGAACGTCGGTGAGACCGGAGACATGGATGCCGGTGCGACCAAGACGCTGACGATCGACCTCGCGCCCGGCCACTACGCATTCGTCTGCAACCTACCGGCGCACTACGGACAGGGGATGCACACGGACTTCACCGTCACCTAGCCACCCGATCGCCGAGGAGACGGCTGAGATCCATCAAGAAAGAGGAGCGTACGCCGCGTTCGCGGAGCCACGCGAGCGCGGCGGCGCTCCCGTACCTCTACTGAAGGCATGGGCATCACGGGAAGGGCGGGGCTCCACCGTCCCGCCCTTCCTTCTCGCCCGACCCGCGCCTGCCCGGTCCGTCAATGCGGAGGGGTGTCCGCCTCGCCGAAGCGGCCCTTCTTGCGGGCCGCCGACTTGGTCAGCCGTCCACGGAGATCCTCGACGTTCATGGCCTCACCGCCGTGCTCGACGATCTCGCCGATGCGCTCGAGCTGCGCGCGGAGGGCGGATCCCTCATCCACCTCCTGGGGCGCCTGTGGCTGTACATCGTCCTCCGGGACGGCATGCGTCTCCACGACCCCCAGGGAGGGGCGATCATCGGCCGGCGCCGCCGCCCAGACCTCGGCCCGAGCGTCGGCGAGCGCGATCTCCAGGCCCCGGACGTGTTCCTCCGTGGCGGGATCGGCGCTCTTCGTCCAGGGATCGAACGCCGGTGATGGCGCCCCGTCCTTGTTGGCGAGGGATCCGGCGTAGGCGGCGCGGCCCTCCGAGGCCGCCAGCAACTGCTCGGCCGTCTCGGCTCGCGCCTGCGCTTCACGGAGCGCCTGGTCGCGCTCCTGCGTGGTGCTCATGGCCCTCGACAGCTCGTCCTGCAGAACGCGCACCTGCTCGTCCGCGCCGTGCCCGTTGGACTCGACGGCCGTCAGGCGGGACTGGAGGTCGCTCGCCGTTCGTTCGGCCGCCGTGGCGCGATCGACGGCCTCGGATACCTGGAGTTCGGCCTGGCGCGCCTTCACCTGGACCTCGTCCAGCTGGCCGGCGCGAGCGTCCAGCTCGGTCACCTTCCGCTCCAGGTCCTTGTTGCGGGCCTGCGCGGCCGTCAGCTCCGTCTCCAGGGCCGCGGCTCGCTGCACGGCGGGACCGGCGGCAGCAGCGGCGGCCTCCACCTGCACCACCCGACGCGTGAGCTCGGCGTTGCGCTCCTCAGCGTCGGAGACGCGTCCGTGCGCGTCCTTCAGATGCCCCTCCAGCTCCTCGACCCTCGCCGCCGAGCCGACGTCGCCGGCCTGGATCTGCGAGCGCAGCATGTTGAGCTGGTCTTCCATGGCGCGACGGGAGCCCTCGGCCTTCTCCATCTTCCCGCGCATCTTCTCGAGGTCCGGATCGGAGGTGCCGAGCTCCTTCTTCGTCTGCTTCAAGGTCTGCGTCTGCCCCCAGTCGCTGCGAGGAGCCGGCTTCGACTGGCGATTGCCCGCGAAGAGCGCGGCACCCAGCAGCACGATCGCCACGCCGATCAGACCGAACTCGCCGACCATCCAGGGGAGGGTGGCCCCGCCCCGGATCGTCTCGGCGTCCAGGTCGATCTCACCGACGAACTCCGCGGCCCTGGCGTAGGTGCGGAGCATGTCGGCATCGGGCTCGTTCACCACGGTGTCGTCGGCCAGCACACCCGAGACCAGCGTGAGCGGCACGGTGGTGGTGTCCTCGGCGATCGAGGAGAACACCAGGGTCCCGTCGGCGGCCCACAGACGCATCGCGCTCGCGTCCGCCGGCACCGCGCTCTCGGACAGGAACCGACGGAACTTCGCCGGGTCGTCGCCGGCCGGCCGATGCTTCAGTGTCTGCACCAGCTCCTGCTGGATGTAGGCGGCCGACTCGGCCGTGGCGGAGGTCTCCGCCTTCGCCGCCACCACCTCCTGCTGCCCCTTCGCGTAGGAGGCGCCGGCGCCGCACGCGGCGGCCAGCAGCACCAACACGAGCTTCGTACCCCATCTGGTCCGGTCGGTCTTACGTACGCGCATAGGTCTCTCCCTCGCCCGCCACGATCTCTCGAAGGCCGTTCTCCTCCTGGTGTTTCGACAGCAGAGGCCCGGTCCTGTAACTCGGACGTTCGGGGGACCCCATCGGGCCCACCCCTGAACAGCCGCAGGGCGTGGCCCCGTCCGTGCGAGCGCTAGGTGGGGCTGGGCGTGGGCGAGGCGGTGACGAGCGGTTGATCGACCATGCCGGTGTCGGGCGCGAGGTCCACACAGGTGCCGGAGCAGGGCCCATCGGTGAACAGGGTCGTGACCGACCACCGGTACAGCGTGCGATCCGCACCGAAGGACAGCCTGCGCAGCGGTATCCACACCTCCAGACCGTCCTGCTGACGGCGGCCGACCGACAGGGCGAACAGCCGGAGATCGGGCGCGTCGACGCGGCGTCGCCACATGCTGGCCCGCAGACGGTCGCGGTCCGAACGCACCAGCGCGTAGTAATCGACCTCCGGGCTCCTTCGCGTGTCCAGGTTCACCAGGACGTAGCCTCGATCCCAGAGCTGCCGCACGGTCCAGTCGTTGAAGGTGATGACGGTCCACGATGGCGGCGTGCCGTCGAGGTCGCGGAACTTGACCTCATGGACGTCGAGCAGCCCCGCCGTGTCGTTCGGGTCGGTGATGAGGAGCCGTGAGGCGAGGACCGGTAGGGCGATGGCGGCGAGCACCGCGAGCGTGGCGAGCGTCACGACGCCACGACGCCCTGGGATCGCCGGGACTCTGCTCATGCGTGCCGTGGGCACCGGAGCCACGTCGCCGTCCTCCACGCGGTGAAACCTGCCATGGCGATCGCGGTGACGGCCAGCGCGAAGGGCAGGACCTCTCCCTCGCCCGGCGGGCCAGGCCATCGCAGCAGCGGGACGTCCGGCGCCGAGATCGACGTGGCGGCCACCGCCGCCAACAGGGCGTTCCGTGCCAGGAGCAGCCGGTAGTCCCGGGTCGCTCCTCCTCGAAAGCACCCGCAGGCGATCTCGTCGCCGACCCCACGCACCCGCGAGCGCAGGATCGCGACGGAGAAGATCGCCAGCAGGGCGAGGGCCAGCCACGCCGCCTCCCTCCGGTAGCCCAGGAGCACGGCGAGGGGCACGCCGAGCTCGGCCAGCGGCAGGCCCGGTTCGAGCATCGAGGCCAGCACCGCCGGCAGTGAGTACCCGGCCAGCGTGTGCCGCCATCTCCGACGATGTAGCAGCTTCGCGACCGCCGCCCAGGCGAACGTGCCGGCAACGAGACCTGCGGCGATCACGGCGATGCCGGCCCGGACCCCTCCGTCCGGTCCCGTGGCCACGGAGCGGGGCAGCGCGCCCAGCGCGGTCACCGCCACGGAGGCGATGGCGCCGGCGTTCAGCCATCGCCACCGGCGCGGGTCGGACGCGGCCAGGAGGTCCACCAGCGCGGTCCCCGCCTCGCGGGAGCGAACCCGCCACGCCACCAAGGGCGAGAGTCCGCGCGCCAGCCCGAAGGACCCGAGCAGCAGCGCGCCCGTCAACGGGCGTCCAGAGACCACGGCCGCAACCGCCACCACGACCAGCCCGCCGTTCGAGAGGAACGTGAGGAAGCCGATCCCCAGACCCGCGCCGTACAGGAGCGCCGCGGTCGGCCATGCGAAGAACGACCGCCACCAGTCCGGCACCTGCCGCCTGGCCGCCGGTACGGGCACGGGCAGGCCGAGGGCCTCGCGCCCCGCATAGGCCGTCGCGACGAGCCCGACCAGGGCGCCTCCCGCCGCGCCGGCGGGAGGACCCGTCAGAGCGCCCACGGAGCCCAGCACGGCGCCGAACGCGGCGGCGGCGGCCGTGGTGCCTATCGCGTGCAGCCCAACGGCTGCCAGCCACCTCGCCCTGTTGTCCCCGTACCCGACGGGGCTGATGGTCTCCACCATCGACAGGCCTCAGGGGCCGAAGAGGGTGGAGACCCCGGCGACGATCGAGGTGACCACCACGGCGATCAGGACAGGGTTACTCAGCACGTGACCGTGAGCTCTCGGTACGTGATGCAGAACACCTTCAGGTGCGTGGGGCAGTACCCTCGCACCGCGCCGTCACCGTTGATCCGGACGCGCGAGCGCGAGCAGCAGTCCTGGATATGACGGAGCCGCCCGTAGCAACACCGTGTCCAGCCGCCGCCGTAGCGGGGGTGATGCACGAAGTCGTAGATCAGGTGGACGTACTCCTCACACGTCTTGTGGCGTATCTGCGTGGCCGCGTCGGTGTAGATCTTGCCGCTGTCATCGACCGGGTAGCCGTATGTGGGATGCACCGGGTACCCGTAGCGATCCGTCCGGGACAGCGGCGAGTAGGGGTGCGGACAGGAGCCGGTCGTGTAGGTATGGCCGCAGATGTGGTAGGCCTCGGCGCGGCTCCGCGACAGCGCCGCCGCCACGAAGCCGCCGCCGGCAAGCGCGACCGTCCCGCGACCGACGCGGCCCAGGAAGCCTCGTCGGCTCGTCCGCCGCGCGAGTGCGACGCCGACGTCCTCCACCGGTGACAGGGGCGGGCGCCTCACCCGGCTCGTCGTTCCCGTTCGTCGGCGACGCGCCCCTCGGCGGTATCGACCAGGCCCTCGAGCTGCTCGAGGTTGTTCACCGTCCCCTTGGCTCGCACCACACCGGTCGCGTCCATCACGACCGCGAAGGGCGTGCCCGGCACGTTCCACATCCGTTCGGCATCCGGGTCGTGCACGAGCTGGGGGGCCAACCCGGCGGCTGAGGCGGCGGCCGGCACCGAGGGCTTCACCTCCCTGCAGATCGAGCAGGTGGGGGAGACGAACAGGACCAGACGGGGTGTGCCCGGTCCACCCAGGACCAGCTCCCCGCCGCCGTCCCGGAGCGCTGAGCGTGGCGGCGGCGCCTCGCCCAGCGGCGGGCCTTCGGTATCGATCTCCAGCGCGCCTCGTGGTCCCAGCCGCAGGTGCAGGGTGCCGACCTGTCGCGCGAGCGCCACGACAACCACGCACAGCACCACGACCAGCGCCCACTCCGCGACGAAGGCCACCGCCCACCATCCCGTCATCGGATCGTCTGGGTCGCCTGCTTGCGCTCGTCCAGGAACTGCACGAAGGGCGTCCCGTCGTCGGCCAGACCCACCACCGCGCGCATCTCACCGTCGCGGTCGAGCATGCGCAACACCGGCGAGCCCTCGGCCGCCAGGCCCAGCCGCACGCGCACCTTGCCGGTCCGGTCGTACAGACCCATGGTGGGCGAGCCCTGCTCGGCCAGGGTGAGGACGTGATGCAACTCCCCTCCCTCGCGAACCTGCATGGCGAAGGTGGGCGCCGTCTCCGGAGCGAGGCCGAACTTCGCCCGCACCTTCCCGTTCTTGTCACCGAACGCCAGGCTGGCGGAGCCGTCGGAGGACAGACCGAACGTGGCCCGGGTCTTGCCCTGGTCGTCACCGATCGCGAGACCGGCCGATCCGTCGGCCCCCAGCGCGAACCGCGCCCGTACCCGGCCGGTGTCGTCGTGCAACGAGACGAAGGGCTCGTCCTCGACGGAGACCCCCAGGCGCACGCGCACGCGCCCCTGGTCGTCGACGACCTCGAAGGTCTCCGCCTGTACGACGTGCTTCTTCACGTGAGCGCTAGTGTGGCCCTCGACCGCGCCCGCCTCAAGGAGCCCGGCGGAAAAGCGCCGATCTGCCGCGGCTCAGCGGTTCGAGCCGCGCATCTGCAGGAAGACACGGAGTCGCTGATGCTGCTCGTCGGACTCGGATCCGACCACGAGGGCCGTGACAGGGGCCAGGTTGGGTGCGACGTCACGGTCGTAGATGGCCTGCACGTCGGGGGGCAGGTTCTCGCGAACCGTCGCGGCGATCGCCTGCACGTCAAGGAAGAACACCCCCTCCGTCGAGGGCACGGTGGCGGTGGCGGACGAGAACACCGGTGCGGTCCGCACATCCTCACCCGATGCCTGCGTGTCGATGAGCTGATGGATCTCCTGGGGGGACGTCGCGATCACACCAGCGCGGTCCATCACGGCGTAGGCCGGCATCAATCCCGAGCTGGCAAGGGTCGGATCGTCGAGGTAGGAGATCTTCACCCCCTGATACTCCTCGGTGGCTAGCGGCGGCGGCACGGCCGTCGGGTTCTGCTGGGCCATGACCTGACTGCCGAACACGGCGATCCCCTGCAAGAAGGTCGCCATCGTCTCGGGATCGTCGGTGCCCACGAGCAGCGCACCGGAGACGGGCGCGGCGGCGGCGGGTCCGACCTCCAGCGCGAGGTCACCGGTCATCGCCGCCAACAGGTCGTGGATCCCGGCCTGATCGATCGAGGTGGCCGCGTCGGGCGACGCCTGCTCGATCTGGTCCAGCGTCGTCTTCAGGATGGTGTCCATGTGCTCCTGCGCCATCACCGCGAAGGCGTCGGCGGGGACGAACGCGAGCGTGGCGTTGTCGTGGTCGGGAGCGGTGAGCAGATCGCGTTGCGACGCGGTGAGCTTCGCGGGGTCGTAGTTCGTCGTCACATCCAGGGCGAGGCCGTCGGTCTCGGCCGACAACGACATCCCCAGCCCCTCGATGGCGTCGAGCTCGCCGAGGCCGCCGGCGCCGAGCGCGGCTGAGGCCGCGGCCTGAGAGCCGAACTGGTCGACGAGGCCGGCGACGTTGACGAAGGCAACCCCGAGCTTGCCGTCCGGCAGGGCGGCGACCGTGTCGAGGTACACCTGCGAGGTGCCGATGTCGGGGGTCGTCCCGTGCGCGGCGTCGATCGCACGCCGCACGGTCGTCTCATCGGAGGCCAGCACGACGACCTCGTTCACGATCGCGTAGGCACTCCGGTCGCTCCCTTCGGCCACCGAGATCTGCACGCCGTCGTACTCCCGGCGCTGGAACGACTGGGAGTCGGCCTTCGCGGCCTTCTCGAGCGCTGCCTGCGATGCCTCCGTGTCGGTGGTGGCGACCAGGAGCGCGACGTGCGTGGCCCCGTCGTTCCCGACGTCCACGGAGAGCCCGATCTCGGAGCCGAGCCATGGGCGAACGTCGTCGTGCGCGAGCCCACCATCGGCGAGGGCCTGATCGAGCACGTCGTCCACCTGCTTCTGGAGTTCGTCGTCCGTGCCCAGATCGGGGAAGCGCCGGGCCAGTCCGAGCAGGTTCGCCTTCTGACCGGCCGAGGGATCGAGGTAGACCGTCACGAAGACGTCCGCCTGCGACGGCACCACGCCGACCAGCCGCTCGGGGGCGCCCCGCATCACGAAGTAGGCCAGGGCGGCGCCGCCGCCCACCACGAGGGCCAGGCCGGCCACGAGCGCGACCAGGAGGCGGCGCCCCGGACGGCTCTTCGGCCTCTTCGGCGGCTCGGGGAGCGATGTCGACCCCAGTGCCTCGACGCCCGGGGGTGGGGGATCCTGCGGCCGCTCGTCCATGGCGTGCTCCTTGGGGGAAAGGGGATGGGCCTCCAGGGTAGCGGCCCGCGACAACCGGTGGAGGGAACCAGGGTGCCGTGCAGCTTCTTTCAGGGACGGAGCGACTCCACCTGCAGGGTGCAGGCGGCCAGACGGTCTGGGCGCGGCTCCACGCCGAGGCCGGGACCCTGCGGCACCGCCATGGTGCCATCGGGCGCCATCTCGAAGGGGATGGTGAGGTCCTCGGCGAAGTACCGCGCCGACGCGCTGGTGTCCCCGGGGAGGGTGAAGCCGGGCAACGCGGCCAGCGCCAGGTTCGCCGCCCGGCCGATCCCGCTCTCCAGCATCCCGCCGCACCACACGGGCGCCCCCTGGGTGCGAGCGACGTCGTGGACGCGGCGGCCCTCCAAGAGGCCACCCACCCGACCCTGCTTGATGTTGACGATCCTGCAGGCCCCGATCTCCAGCGCGGCGGCCGCATCGGCCGCCGAGCGGATCGACTCGTCCAGGCACAGGTCGGTGGCGATCTGGGCCTGCAGCTTGGCGTGCTCCACCAGGTCCTCGTGGTGCAGCGGCTGCTCCACCATCAGCAGGCCCAGCGGATCCAGCGCTCGGAAGATGCCGACATCGGCGAGGGTGTATGCGGCGTTCGCGTCCACCGAGAGCGCCACGTCCGGGTTGGCCTCCCGCACGGCCCGGACCCGTTCCACGTCGGTCCCGGGCTCGATCTTCAGCTTGATCCGGCGGTACCCCTCGGCCAGGTAGCCGGCCACCTGGTCGATCAGCTCCTCCGACGTGGGCGTGATGCCCACGGACACGCCACACTCCACCCGCTCTCGCTCGGCGCCCAGGTAGGCGGCCAGGGATCGTCCGGCCTCGCGGAGCTGCGCGTCCAGCACGGCGTTGATCACGACGGCCTTGGCCATGGGATTGCCGCGCACCCCGGCCAGTACGCCGGACAGATCCTCAGCGGCGACCTCGCCCGCGTGGAACACCGCCGGCCCCAGGAAGTCGCGGATCATGAACCACAGACCGTCGTTCCACTCCTCGGAGAAACCGGGCTCGGGCCCCGCGACGCCCTCGCCCCAGCCCACCGCGCCGTCGACGGTCTCGACGCGCACCAGCACGAACTCCTTGTCGTGATCGGTCCCGAAGCTCGTGCGGAAGGGCCGGACGAGCGGGAGCGAGATCCGCCGCAGCTCGATCGAGGCCAGCCGCATCAGAGGGCGTCCGCGGCGGCGAGGAGGTAGGCGGAGCGCGTCCGGTCGAACGCCACGGCGACCCAGCCCTCGGCGAAGAGGGACTCCAGCGCCGCCGCCGTCTCGTCTCGCGCCGCACGGGCCGCCCCCGGGTCGCGCCGGCGGAGCTCCGCGTACTCCGGAGGCACGGTGACGGTCGCGACCGCCGCCGGCGCCGCTCGAGGGCCGGGTGCCGCTTCCAGATCCCAGCGGACCACGAGGCGGTCGCTGCGTTCTCCCTCGTTCACGGTGTCGCTCATCCGGCCGTAGAAATCCCGGCGGAACCGGTCCGCCACGGCCCCCAGCTTGCCCAGGTTGAGCCACGCGTTCCGGGCCACCATGGGGTCGAAGGTCCATCGCATCACGCGGATCCCCTGCTCCAGAGCCTGTGCACGCTGTGCCAGCTTCAGCGCGAAGCCCACGCCGCGATGACGCCGATCAGGCAGGGCCGCCAGCATGTGGGAGTGCACGTGGAGGCCATCCTGGTCCATGCCGGCCCAGCCCAGGACGTAGCCGACCAGCCGGCCGCCAGTGTCCACTGCGCCGTAGGGAACGTTCCCGCTCTCACCGAGCGCGACGATCATCTCCCTTGGCAGGAGCTGATGGTTGCCCCAGGTGGCGACCATCACCTCCAGGACGCGGTCGGCATCCTCGATCGAGGTGAGGGGGCGGAGCGAGACATCGGCCGCCGTGGCGGCGGCGTGGGCGTGCGCCCAGGGAGAGATGCCCAACCGCGACTCAGCCGCCGGCGGGCGGGGGGAGCTCCTGCCACTCGGTGTCGTCGAGGTCGGCCCCGCGACGCCGCTTGAAGAACTGCACGATACCCGCGACGACGGCGCCGATCACGGCCATCTTCATGAGCTTGCCGAAGAAGCCGCTCTTCTTCTCCTGGTCCTCGGTGTCATCAGCCATGGTGTGGCCTCCTTCTTGAGTGTGGGCCTGGATGGATTTGCACCATCGACCTCTTCCTGATCAGGGAAGACCGCTGCGGGGCTCCGACCTGCATGTTCGCAGGTGAGCAGAGCTTCGCTTGTCACAGGAGTTCCGTCAAGGTCTGCCTGGCTCGGTCGGCTCCTTGAC
>JBDUEF010000072.1:0-10133 GCA_040002535.1 Actinomycetota bacterium
GTCGCCGTCCACGACTGGGGCGCCGTCGACGGCATCTACTACATGGTGATGGAGTTCGTGCGCGGGCGGGCGGTGCGGGATCTGCTGAGCGCGCAGGGCCGGCTGGAGCCGGCGCCGGCCGCCGACGTGCTTCGCCAGACGCTGCTGGCCCTGGAGCACGCCCATCACCAGGGCATCGTGCACCGGGACGTGAAGCCCGAGAACATCCTCGTCACCACCGACGGCGTCGTGAAGGTGGCCGACTTCGGCCTGGCCCGGGCCTACGCCGATGGCCGTCAGACTCAGGCCGGCACCGTCACCGGTACCGTCCAGTACCTCGCGCCGGAGCAGATCCGTGGGGAGCCGGCCGACCCGCGTAGCGACCTGTACTCCCTGGGGATCGTGGGGTTCGAGCTGCTGACCGGGCGGCTGCCGTTCACCGGCGAGACGGCTATGGCTATCGCCTACAAGCACCTGTCCGATCGGGTGCCGCGACCGAGCGCCGTCGCCGCCGACGTTCCGGCCGACATGGACGCGTTCGTGGCCAGCGCCACCGAGCGCGACCGGGAGCTCCGCCCCGAATCGGCCGCCGAGATGCGCCGCGACCTGGAGTCGATCGGCCGGGAGCTGCTGCCCGCCCGGTCCCTCCGGGATCTGGTGGCCGACGCCACCCCCGTGGTCACGCTGCCTACCGCCGAGAGCGAAGGATCATCCGAGGCCGGCACGACCACGGTCACGATCCGCGTGGAACGCGCGAGGCGTCGGCGCCTGCGCCGCTTCGTCGGCGTGGTGCTCGTGCTCGTAGCGCTGGCGGCGGCGGCGTGGGGAGCGTGGACCTATCTGCTACCGCACACCACCGAGGTGCCCACCTTCGCGCACACCTCCCTCGAGGACGCGCGTAGTCAGTTGGAAGACGCGGGCTTCGGGGTGAAGATCGCACGGGGCCAGTACGACCTGAAGGTGCCCGAGGGTGAGGTGCTGAGCGTCCAGCCGAGCGCCGGCACCCTGCTGGACCATGGCACCATCGTCACCCTCACCCCCTCGCTGGGCCCGCGATCGCTGGAGCTGCCTGCCCTCGGCGGGCTGACCCTCGAGCGCGCGAAGCAGCAGCTCGTGGAGGCCCACTTCCGGTTCGGCGGCATCAGCAGACGCGCGAGCGAGCAGATCCCCGAGGGTCGCGTGATCGACACGCGGCCCGCCGGCAGCGGCACCGCCCCCGAGCAGAGCGCGGTGACGCTGATCCTCAGCACGGGCCCGCCGCCGCGGCCCGTCCCCAACGTCGTGAGCAAGGACATGGCCGACGCCGTGTCGATGCTGCAGGCCCAGGGCTTCCACGTCACGGTCCTTCGGAAGTTCTCCGACCGGATCCCCCTGGATCAGGTCATATCCCAGGACCCGGGGGCCAACGTCGAGCGCCCCTACGGCAGCGAGGTCACGCTCACCGTGTCGAAGGGACCGAAGGCCTTCCCCGTCGGCACGTACATCGGCCTGTCGAAGGACGCCGCCATCGCCCAGATCAGGGCCGACGGCCTGGTGCCGAGCGTCTCCTACGTCCCGAACGGCGTGAGCGGCAACGTCGTGGGCCAGAGCCCCGATCCGGGGACGACGGTCCACCCCGGCGACACGATCCAGATCTTCGTGGCGTGAAGGTCGGTGCGCATCTACGGCGCCAGGGTCGCGTCGGCATCCACGGCGCCCTGGAGGGCACGCAGGAACGTGGCGCCGACTGTGCGCAGCTGTTCATCTCAAACGCGCGGGGGTGGGTCGGACCCAGGGTGAGCGACGAGGACGCGGGCACCTTCCGGCGTTCGTGGGAGCAGGCGGGGCTGGGGCCCGTCGTCGCGCACGCCCCCTACCTGGTGAACATCGCGTCGCCGAACCCCGAGTTCCTTCGGAAATCACGGGAGCTCGCCGTCGCGACCGCGCAGGCCTGCGACCGCCTCGGCATCTCCGTCCTGGTCGTGCACGCGGGCGCGGGCGGTCCAGGCGGGCCGGCCGAGGCGGTGACCCGCGCGGCGGAGACGCTGCGGATCGCCGCCGACGCCGCCGACCACGTGCGAGTGAGCGTGGAGCTGATGGCGGGAACCGCTGGCGCCGTCGCCTCGTTCCTGCCGGAGGCGGCGCGTCTGTTCGATGCGGCCGACGAGGACCGGATCGGCCTGGTCCTGGACACCTGCCACCTCTTCGCAGCGGGCTACACCCTGGACACGGCGGAGGGGGCGGTAGCGCTGGTGGACGAGCTCGCCGCGAACGGCCTCACCGATCGGCTGGCTCTGATCCACGCGAACGACTCGAAGTTCGAACGGGGCGCGCGCCGGGACCGCCACGAGAACATCGGTGACGGCGCCATCGGTGAGACCGGATGGCGCGCCCTGCTCGGGCAGCCCGTCCTCACCTCCGTGCCCCTGATCCTGGAGACGCCGGCCGACGCGGAGCGCCACGCGCAGGACATCGCGACGCTGCGGGCGTGGGCTGCCGACGGCTCGAGCGACAGCTAGAGCTCGAGCTCGGCCCGGGGGCCCTCCTGGTAGCTGTAGCGCTCCTCGGCGAAGGGCTCCCCATGGATGTGGTAGCCGCGCACCTCCCAGAAGCCGCGCGTGTTGTGCTTCGAGAACTTCAGGCCGTTCAGCCACTTCGCGCTCTTCCACGCGTACCGCTTCGGTACCACCAGACGCAAGGGCCAGCCGTGCTCCTCGGTGAGGTCCTCGCCGCGGTTGCGCCATGCCACCAGGACGTCGTCGTCCATCATCGCCTGCAGCGAGAGGTTCGACGTGTATCCGTAGGCGCACTGTGCGATCACCCACTTCGCGTCGCCGGTGGGCTTCGCCCGCTCCATCAGCGCCCGGAGGCTCACGCCCTCCCAGGCGTTGTCCAGGGTGCTCCACCCGGTCACGCAGTGCATGTCGGCCTCGACGGTCACGTCCTGCATCGCGCGGAGCTCCTGGTAGCTGAGCGTGAATGGGTCCTCCACCTCGCCGGAGATCTCCAGGTCCCAGTCCGTCCCGTTGAAGGACGGGATCGGACCGTAGTGCAGGACCGGCCAGGTCTTCACGAGACGCTGGCCCGGGGGGATCCGAGCTGCGATCTCCTCTGGGTACTGCTTCGTGAACAGACCCATCACGCCTCCTTCGCGACGTCGGCGGCGATCGATCGCCATGCGTCCAACGCCACGCCGATGCTCTCGTCGTCCACGTCGAGGTGGGTCACCAACCGAACCTTGCCGGCCGCGTGGGTGGCGCCCACGTGCAGGGACCGCAGCCGCTCGAGGGCGTCGAGCGAGCCGAGCCCCACCGCCTCCGTGTCGACGTACACCATGTTCGTTTCAACCTGATCGAGCTCGACGGACCCCGGGAGGATCTCCGCCACGCCCTCGGCGAGACGCCGGGCGCGATCATGGTCCTCGTGCAGGCGTGAACGGCCCTGCTCCAGCGCGATCAGGCCGGCCGCCGCCATGATGCCGGCCTGGCGCCACGCGCCGCCGAACAGGATCTTCAGGCGGCGCCCCTCGCGGATCGCCTCGGCGGACCCGCACAACAGGGAGCCGATCGGCGCGCCGAGGCCCTTCGACACGCAGAACATGGTGGTGGTCGCCTCGCGGGTCCACTCGATCGCCTCCACGCCGGCGGCGGCGGCGGCGTTGAAGATCCGGGCGCCGTCGAGGTGCAGGGGGATGCCGGCATCGTCGGCCACCTTACGGATCGCGCGCAGCTCGTCCACCGGCAGCACGGTGCCCCCGGCGTGGCCCACCGTGTTCTCGGCCTCCAGGAGATCGACGATCTCCACGTCGTAGTAGCTGTCGGGTGCCACCAACTCCTGTGCCAGCTCCGCGGTCATCCACCCCTTCGGATGGCCGGGACCGGAGCGGAAGGCGATCCCCGACAGCACCGCCGAGGTCATGACCTCCGTGGAGGCCACGTGGGCGCCCTCGGCCGCCACCACCAGGTGGCCGCTGCCCTGCACGTGCAACCGGATCCCGATCTGGTTGGCCATGGTGCCGGTCGGGACGTAGAGCGCGGCCTCATGGCCGGTGAGCTCGGCGGCACGGTCCTGCAGGCGGTTCACGGTGGGGTCGTCTCCGTACCAGTCGTCGCCCACCTCGGCATCGGCCATAGCGCGGCGCATCGCGGCACTCGGCCGGGTCACGGTATCGGAGCGCAGGTCGACGCGGTAGCCCGTCATGCCGGGCAAGTCTAGCGGGAGCTCGTCGACCGTCGGATCGACCCGTTCAGCCGAAGAACACCTCGGCGGCGCGGTACAGCTCCGGCGGCACGAGCTTGCGGGTGGCGACCGCTGCGCCCAGGGGGATGTCGACGATGGCCTCGCCGGAGAGTGCCACCATCCTGCCCCAGCCGCCGGCGTTGGCCAGGTCCACCGCGGCCAGACCCAACCGCGTCGCCAGCATCCGGTCGAAGGCGACCGGAGATCCACCCCGCTGCACATGGCCCAGGATCGTCACGCGGGTCTGGTAGCCCGTCCGCCGCTCGATCTCCGGCGCCAGCAGGTTGGCGACGCCGCCCACGCGCGGGAATCCGTTCTCGTCCAGATCCCACGGCGGCAGCTCGAAGCCGGTTCCCTCCGCCGGCAACGCCCCCTCTGCCACCACGACGATCGAGAAAGAGCTGCGGGACATGTGGCGGTGCCGCAGGTGGTGGCAGACCTCCTCCAGATCGAACGGGTGCTCGGGGATCAAGATCGCGTCGGCGCCTCCGGCCATCCCCGCATACAGCGCGATCCACCCGGCGTGACGGCCCATCACCTCGACCACGATCACACGGTCGTGGCTCTCGGCGGTGGAGTGCAGGCGGTCGATCGCGTCGGTGGCGCCCTGCACGGCGGTGTGGAACCCAACGGTGAAGTCGTTGCCGGCCAGGTCGTTGTCGATCGTCTTCGGCACGCCGATCACCGGCACGCCCTCATCGGCCAGCGTGGCGGCGGCCCCCAGCGTGCCCTCGCCGCCGATCGCCACGATGCCGTCCAGTGCGTGACGCTCGCAGACCTCCCGCACCATGCCCAGGCCGTCGGCGGGGCGTCGGGGGTCGAATCCGGAGGAACCCAGGATCGTGCCCCCGCGATGCAGGATGCCGTTCACGGCTCCGACCGGCAGGGGCACGGTGGCGTCGTTCACCACGCCGCGCCACCCGTCACGGAACCCGATCACTTCGTGGCCGTGAACGCCGATCGCCTTGCGCACCACGGCCCGGATGACCGCGTTCAGGCCGGGGCAGTCCCCGCCGCCGGTGAGGAGCCCGATGCGCATAGCGCGCCGGAGGCGCTACTCCCCCTCCTCGGGCGGGCGCGCGACGTGGGCCGGCTCTCTCGGTCGCGTGGCGGTCTCCATGGATCGTGAGCATACCGCTCGTCCCGGGCCGCCCCGGGCACGGTGAGGCCCCGAGCCTCGAGCTCCGGTAGCATCGGCGGGACATGGCGATCATCGCGATCCAGGGATTCCTCGAGTGGTTCTTCGCCGGACTGCTGGCGAGCCTCGTGGGCATCGTGAGCCTGTTCGCCGGCTACGTGGCCCTGCAGTTGTTCCGCAACCCCGGACGCGGGCCCGGCGCGCGCCCGTGACCAGCTAGTCCTCCACCTCGAGCTCCGCCACCACCGGCAGATGATCCGAGGCCTCCTCCGCACGCCCCGGCACGCTGGAGTTGGTGATCCGCAATCCCGCCGACGCGAAGAGGTAGTCGATCCGCGCGGACGGATCGCGTGCAGGGAACGTGTCGCCAACCACACGGGCCGCCTCGGGGGTGGCGGCGGCCACCGTCCAGACGTCCCAGTACCGATCCGCAAGCCACCGGACCGCGCGCTCGTCGGGCGTTGCGTTCAGATCGCCGCCGATCACCACGCGGCCACCCGCCAGTCCCGCGCACAGATCGGTGAGATCGTGCACGTGGGCGTTGCGTTCGACCGGTGTGAGCCCGAGGTGCGTCGACACGGCCCACACGCGGCGCCCCGCACGCCCGACCTGCGCGACCAGAGCCGCCCGCGGATACAGCCACGAGGAGCCCTCGAACCGGTGCTGCCGGTGCTCCACGATCCGCCATGGCGGGTGGACGAGGACCGCGTCCTTCGCGCGCCGCCTGAGCGGGGACCACGGGTCGGCTGCGGCGTCCATGCCGACGGCCGCGGCGAAGCGACGGAGGCTCCGCCGAGGGCCGCTCTCCTGCAGCAGCAGCACGTCGGGCGCGAGGCGCTCCACCACCTCCGCGACCCGGTCGATCCCGTCGCGGAACCCTCGTACGTTGTACGTGGCCACCCGCAATCGCACGCGGCGGAGATTACCGGTCTCGCGGGCCGGGAGTGCGGCCGGGAAGGATGGACGTGCCTGCCTGGCCCCCCACCGCATCGAGGGCGTCGTTCAGGTCGGCGATCACGGCGCGCTCCCCGCCCGCCTGCACGAAGTTCACCGCCGCCTGGACCTTCGGACCCATCGAGCCCGCCTCGAACTCGCCCCGCTTCAGCAGCGACTTCGCCTCGTCGACGGTCAGCGAATCGATGTCCTCCGGCATCAGGGACCCGTACCCCCGCCGGACCTTCGGCACGTCGGTGAGGATCAGCAAGACCTGCGCCGCCACCTCGTGCGCGAGGATCGCGGCGGCCAGATCCTTGTCGACCACGCCCTCCTTTCCGATCAGGCGCGGACCGTCCTCGACGACGGGGATGCCACCGCCACCCGACGCGATGACGATGACGCCGTCGGCGATCAGCCGGGCGACGATCGGCGTCTCCACGATCGAGTAGGGGGACGGACTCGGCACCACACGCCGCCAGCCGCCGTGGGGATCGGCCTTCATCGTGTAGCTCCGGTCCCGCTCCAGCGTCCTGGCCTCCTCCTCCTCGTAGAAGGGCCCCACGAACTTCGTCGGCGTGGCGAAGGCAGGGTCGTCGGCCCGGACGCGAGCCAGGGTGAGCACGGTGCACACCGGGCGCTCCATGCCACGCTCGAAGAAGACGTCGCCGAGGGTGACCTGCAGCAGATAGCCGATCTGGCCCTGGCTCAGGGCGCCGCACACGTCCAACGGCATGGGGTGGACCACGTCCTTCGCCGCCTCCTGCTGCAGGAGGATGCGGCCGACCTGCGGCCCGTTCCCATGGGTCACCACCACCTCCCACCCTGCGGCGGCGATGTCGGCGACCTTCTCGGCCGCGCCACGTGCGGAACGGTACATCTCCTCGAAGGTGTCGTCAGCACCGCGGCGGAGCAGTGCGTTGCCGCCGAGGGCGACCACGACCCGCTCCACCGCGTCAGGGCTCCCCGACGGTTATACGACCGGCCGCAGGATGTCCTGCAGCGTCGGCTCGCCCTCGAGCACCTCGAGGTCGTAGCGCACCCGGACCGCCGGCTTGCGGATGTCGATCACCCGGCGCAGGTCGATCGGCGTGCCGATCACCACCAGGTCCACGTCCGCGGCATCGATGATCTTCTCCATCTCCGCCAGCTGACCCTCGCTGTACCCCATCGCCGGCAGCACCGCGCCCACGTCGTACTTGCGGAAGGTCTCCTCGATGGTGCCGGTGGCCCACTGGCGCGGGTCGACGATCTCGGCGGCGCCTCCTCGCTGCGCCGCCACCACTCCGGCCCCGATCTTCATCTCGCCGTGCGTGAGCGTGGGCCCGTCCTCCACCACCAGCACCCGCTTGCCGCGGATCGATTCCCCGTCATCGACGCTCACCTTGCTGTTGGCGTGCACGACGGTGGCAGCGGGGTTCACCGCAGCGATCGTGCCGTCCACCTGCTCGATCTGCTCGGGTGTGGCGGAGTCCATCTTGTTCACGATCACCACGTCGGCCATCCGCAGGTTGGTCTCCCCGGGGTGGTAGCGGAGCTCGTGGCCGGCCCGGAGCGGATCGACGAGCGCGATATGCACCGTGGGACGGTAGAACGGCAGGTCGTTGTTGCCGCCGTCCCAGAGCAGCACGTCGGCCTCGGCCTGCGCCTGCTCGAGGATGTCGCCGTAGTCCACGCCCGCGTAGATGATCGTGCCGCTCGCGATGTGGGGCTCGTACTCCTCGCGCTCCTCGATCGTGCACTCGTACCGGTCGAGGTCCTCGAGGGTCGCGTAGCGCTGTACCCGCTGCTTCTCCAGATCTCCGTAGGGCATCGGGTGCCGGACCGCCACCACCTTCTTGCCCATCTCCCTGAGCGTCCCGGCGATCGCGCGTGTCGTCTGGCTCTTCCCGACGCCCGTGCGCACGGCCGTCACGGCGACCACGGGGATCGCCGCGTCGATCATCGTGGCGTCCGGCCCCAGCAGCAGGAAGTTCGCCCCGGCCGCCATCACCTCGGAGCCCTTGCTCATCACGTACCCGTGCTGGACGTCGGAGTACGCGAACACCACGTCATCGACGTCGAGCTCCCCGATCAGCCGCGTGAGCTCGGACTCGTCGTAGATCTGGATGCCGTCCGGGTAGCTCGCCCCCGCCAGGGACGCCGGGTACTTCCGGTCGTTGATGAACGGGATCTGGGTGGCGGTGAAGGCCACGACCTCGGTGCCGAGGTCGTCGCGGAACACGGTGTTGAAGTTGTGGAAGTCGCGGCCGGCGGCTCCCATGATGAGGACACGTCGCTTCGTCATCGGGGTTCCTTTCGAACGAGGGTCTGATGCGCGGGGGGCGATCGCGCCCGGCCCCGCTCTTCACCGCGGAGACTACTCCAGGGCGAGCCGGGCCGAACAGCCCGACCTTCAGTCCTGCAGGTCGCCGGGTTCGTCGACGTCGCGCAGGGTCGCGCGCCGTGGATCGAGGGCCACCCAGGTCGCCTCGTCGATCATCGCGGTGCGCAGCGCGTCGGGGAGTGAGCGGAGGCGGCGCTCCCCCGCGTGCAGCAGTGCGTGCGCCGCGCCGCGTGCCGGCCCGCTCCGCAGCACCAGCGGCAGCGGCCGGAACCGATCCCCGTCCTGCAGGACCACTGCGTCGGGAGCCGCCTCCCCAGCCACCCTGAGCATCTCCAGCAGCACCGAGGTCTGCAGGGTCGGCATGTCCCCGCCTGCCACCAGCGCCCAATCGGTGCCGACCTCGGCCAGCCCGGCCAGCACGCCGGCCAGTGGTCCCTGCCCTTCGGACGCGTCGCGGACCAGCCGCACCGGGAGCGCGATGGGGACCGACGGCTCCGGCGCATCGGGCGCCACGACGACGAGGACCTCCCGGCACACCTCTGCCAGGCGCAGGATCGGGTGGTGCAGGAGCGGGATGCCCTCGACGATGACGGTGAGCTTGTCGGAGCCGAACCGCGTCGATCCGCCACCGGCGAGCACGATCCCCGTTGCGCCGCCGGTCGTCTGGCTCAGACTAGCTCCCTCGCGGCTGCGACCCGTCGCGATCCTCGCGGCGCGGTGTGCGGCTCTGCACGTACTGGAAGCCGAAGCGACCTTTGATGCACAGATGCCCGCTCGTGACGGAGTGATCGGCGGGCGAGGTCACCTTCACGATCTCGTTGTCCTGCACGTGGACCTCGAGCTCGCATCCCACGCCGCAGTACGGACAGATCGTGTTGGTGACCGACTGCTCCTCCTCGTGCCAGGTACCGGTCTCGCGCCGTTCGTGCTCGGAGGTGAACATCAACGCCCCGGTGGGACATACGCCGATGCAGTTGCCGCAGTACACGCAGGCGCTCTGATCCAGCCCCACCGAGTACTCCGTGGAGATCCGGGCGTCGAAACCGCGGCCGGCGACGGCGATCGCGAAGGTATTCTGCGCGTCGACCCCGCACGCCTCCACGCACTTGTAGCAGAGGATGCACCGCGAGTAGTCCCGCACGTACAGCTCGTTGTCGATCTTCACGGGCTGGAAGACGGCCTCGGCCACGGTGGGGTCCTGGGGCTCGTGGTGGTGACCGGGCTCCCGCCCGTCGCGCTCCCCCGCCGGCAACTCGTCCATGATGGCGCCGAACCGTTCGGGCTGCGTGCCGTACTCCTCCATCCACCGGTGCACGTCGGGGGAGGTGAGGTCCATCTCCACGCTGGAGGCCAGCAGCTCCATCACGAGCTTGCGGGAGTGCCGCACGCGTGCGGTGTCGGTGGCAACCTTCATGCCGGCCTCGGCTGGGCGGCTGCACGCCGGAACGAGGGTGCGCGCACCCTCCACCTCGACGACGCAGACTCGGCACGCGTTCTGCGGCGTGAGGTTCTCCGCGTAGCAGAGCGTCGGCGTGTCGA
>JBDUEF010000073.1:0-10103 GCA_040002535.1 Actinomycetota bacterium
GGGACCCGGAGACCACGGTGCCGGTGCCCGGAGCGGTCGTCACGGTGAGCGTGCCGCCGAGCTCGGCCAACCGGTCCGCCATGCCCTGCAGCCCCGTACCGTAGCCCGTGGTGGTGGAGATCGAACCCGGCCCCGTCATCTTCGACGTCGAAGCGCAGCTCGCCGTCGCCGTTGGCCAGGCGCACCGTCGCGCGCGTCGCCGGCGTACTTCGTCATGTTGTTGCGGGCTTCAGCACGCAGAAGTACACGGTCGCCTCGATGTCGTGGGGGAACCGCCCGATCCCAGCGGCCTCGACCTTCACCGGGATCGCGGCTCTGCGCTGGGCCTCGAACCCTACCGTCAGCCCTCACGGAAGGTTCCGCTACGAAACCGGCGCTTCGTTGGCCGAGCGTCGGTGGGCGAGGGGGGACTTGAACCCCCACGTCCTTGCGGACACAGGAACCTGAATCCTGCGCGTCTACCAGATTTCGCCACTCGCCCGAGGTGCGTAGGGGCGATGGTAGCAGCCGGCCTCGGACGGACGCCGGCGCTCGAAACCCCCGTCGGGCCGATACCCGCGGCCCTCGTCGGCGCAGAGACTCACCCGCGATGAGGGGGAATCATCACCGGCCCATGGAGCTGATCGACCGGCCCGCGTTCGAGGGGTACCTCAGACTGCTGGCGGGCGTGGGCGCCGGGGCGCTCGGGTTGTGGCTGCTGATCGCCGGGCTGGGGATCGCCTCGGGCGTGGCGACCGTCGACGCCGGCAGCGTGCTTCCGTTCCTGCTGGCCGTCGCCACGCTGCTGGTGCCGAGCCTGCTGTACCCGGAGATCCGGCGGTGGCCCTACCGGCACCTGTCGGCCGCGGAGCGGTTGGGGCTGAACGACAGGGACACGCGGCACTGAGGGACCCGGCGACCGTTCACGTGGACGCCGCAACGTGCTCGATCGCGAGCGCCCCCGCGACCGGGATCGACCCCCGCACGTCGCCCGACGACGGGTCCAGCACGTCGATGCGGTCGGCGAACGCCGCGTACAGCGCCGCCCCGTCACCACTCGTGGCGAGGGCAGCCACCGGCGTCTGCGCGGGCCACCGGAACCGCACCTCGAGCGTGGCCGTGTCCAGGGCGACCACCGCCTCGCCCGTACCGACATAGAGCGTCGCGCCGTCGGGGCTCACCGTGGCGGCGGCGTGCCCGGTGTCGTCGGTGAGGAAGTCCACGCTCGCGGTCCGGCGGACCTTCGTCTTCAACGCATCGACGACGGCCACCGTGTCCCGTGATGGGTCGACGACGTACAACCGGGAGCCGTCCGGCGAAGCCGCCATCGCCTGCTCGCCCGCGGGCGCGTCCCACAGCCGCTTCGGCAGGGGCAGACAGAACGCCCACCGGTCCTCCAGGTTCAGCACGTGGACGAAGGCCACGGGTCGGTCCGCGGAGGCCTGCGCGGCGTCGTAGCCCTCCGCGTACGCGGCAGGTTGACTGGAGTACAGCGTGTAGAGCTGCCGGCTGTCGGGCGCCAGCACCTGCTCCAGGCGGGTGCCGGGCATGCGCCGCGCCCACGCGGCCTTGAAGCGGGAGACCACTGGATACACATCTCCATCCTCGAGCTCCAGTGCGGCGACGCGGTACAGCGACGGCGCCGACGGCGGGAGGTACTGGATCACGAACAGGAGCTCACCGTCGCCGGAGAAGGCCTCGGGCTCGAGGTTCCCGCGCAGGTGGTACGTCTGAGTTTCGGTCGCGCCCGAGGGATCGGCGACGACGATCGTCGTCCTGGTTCGGGGGACGGGAGCCCATGGGTCGGTGCCCGGTGGGGAAGGGGGCATGAGCGCGACCCGGGAGCCGTCGGCGGCCACCGCGCGGATCGCGAGCGACCCCCGCAGCGGCACGCTCGATGCGTCCGCACCGGTCGTTGGATCCACGGTCTGCAGCACGGTGCGCCCGCCATGGGACTCCGTCTGAAACAGCTCCGACCAGTCGGCCTGCGGCATCCCTCCCGGCGCGCGCAGGAGCACACGGCCCGTCCGCACGTCGATGGTGACGGGACCGTCCCCCGTCCGAAGGGACAGGATCTCGGCGGAGCGGGCGATCGTCACGGGGGTGAGCGGCCCACCGCCCGCGGCGGTACAGGCGGCCAGGCCGCTCGCCACGCACGCGAGCGCGAGACCGGTGACGAGCGGACGGACGACGGGACGCATGGTCACACCCCACCTACCCCGCTCACCCGCAGGTGGTTCCCTCACGGGCGGAGATCCGGGTGCCCGGCGTTAGAATCGCCGCGGCCCGGTCCGACCACCGGGAAGATCGTGATGGTCCGTGTCGATCCTCCGTGAGTTCGAACGCCGGCTCGAGGGCCTCGTGGAGGGGCTCTTCGCCAAGACGTCCCGCAGTGGCCTGCAACCGGTGGAGCTCGCCAAGCGGCTGATGCGCGAGATGGAGAGCGGCAAGGTGATCGGCGTCCGCGGCGTGGTGGCGCCCAACCGCTTCCTCTTCTCCCTGTCCCCGATCGACGGCACCCGCTTCGAGCAGGCCGAGCAGGCGCTGGCGGCCGAGCTGTCGCAGGTGGTGCGCGACGCCGCCGGCGAACGTGGATGGGGACTCATGGGTCCGCCCGACGTGGAGTTCGAGATCGACGACGAGCTGCACAGGGGCCAGTTCCGGTGCGAGGCCTCTCTGGTCGAGGGCCAGGAGCAGGTGGCGCCGGCTCCCGCGGGAAGCGGCGCCTCGGTGTTGATCCACGAGGGAGGGAGCGACCCGCGGACCGTGCGGATCGGTGGCGGCACGGCCACGATCGGCCGCTTGCCCGAGTGCGAGATCGTGCTGCACGACCCCGGCGCCTCCCGCCGGCACGCGCAGATCCGTGAGCAGGAGGGCGTCTGGACGCTCACCGACCTGGGATCCACCAACGGCACCCAGCTCAACGGCCAGGTCGTGCAGCAGCGGGAGCTGGGCGAGGGCGACCGGATCACGATCGGCGCCACGGTCCTGGAGTTCCGGAGCCATTGAGATGACCCCCTTCGCGCTCTCCGCCATCAAGTACGGCCTGCTGGTGCTCCTGTACCTGTTCATCTGGCGGTCGCTGCGCCGTGTCGTGCGCGACGTCCGTACGCAGTCGCCGTCGAGCGGGCGCACGCGAGGGAGATCACGCGCCGCCGACGACGCGCCGACGACCACGGCCTCGATCATCGTGGTCCACGAGCCCGACGGGGCCAAGCCCCGCACGTTCAAGCTGGCGACCAGCATGCTGGTGGGCCGTGCGGCCGAGTGCGAGATCCGCGTGGACGACACGTACGCCTCGCAGCAACATGCCCGGGTCTTCGGACGCAGCGGCGGGTGGTACGTGGAGGACCTGGGCTCCACCAACGGGACCTTCGTGAACGATCAGCGGTTGGGCGCCCCGGCCATGGTCCAGCCCGGCGACAAGATCCGCGTGGGCACGACGGTCCTGGAGCTGAAACGATGAGGGTGCGCGCCGGCATCGCCACCGACATCGGCCGCGTGCGGGAGCGCAACGAGGATTCCTACCTGGCCGAGGCCCCGTTGTTCGCGGTGGCCGACGGCATGGGCGGGCACAAGGGCGGCGAGGTGGCGTCGCGACTGGCGCTGGAGACGCTGGAGGGGGCGCCCGGCGAGGGAGGCGGCGGCCTGGCCCAGCGCGTCCGAGCGGCCAACGCGGCCGTGTTCGAACGCTCGCAGGCCGACCGTGCGGTGAGCGGGATGGGCACGACCCTGACCGCCGTGGTGCTTGCGGGCACGGCCGCCTCGATCGCGCACGTCGGCGACAGCCGCGCGTACCTCCTGCGGGCCGGCGACCTTCGCCAGCTCACCGACGATCACACGCTGGTGAATCGCATGGTGAAGTCGGGTGAGATCACGGCGGCCGAGGCCGGGGTGCACCCGCACCGGAGCGTGCTGACGCGGGCGCTGGGCACCGAGGCCGAGGTCGAGGTGGACGAGTTCGACGTGGCGCTCACCGACGGTGACCGGCTGCTGCTCTGCAGCGACGGTCTCACCGGCATGGTGACCGAGGCCCAGATGGTGGCGATCCTCAGCGCCACCCCCGATCCCCAGGATGCCGCGAACCGCCTCGTGCGGGCGGCGAACCGTGCCGGGGGCGTGGACAACATCACCGTGGTGATCCTCGACGTGGACGTGGACCCCGGCACCGACGGCGAGGCGTCCGAGCGCGTGGGCCTGCAGCAGGCGGGCACGCGACGCCTGCTGGGGATCGCCGGGAAGATCGTGTTGGTGTTGCTGACGCTGGCGGTCGCGATCATCGGCGTGCGTGTCTACGTAGACCGGCAGTGGTACGTGGGCGAGTCGGGCGCCCGTGTGGCGGTATTCCGGGGCGTCCCAGCCGAGCTTGCCGGGCTGCGCTTCAGCCATCCGGTCGTCATCACCGACATCCCGGCCGCAGACGCGGAGGCCATCCCCTTCTACGCCGAGCTTGCCGGCGGCCTGACGGCGAACGACCGCGACGCGGCCCTCGCGATCGTCGAGCAGATCCGCCGGGATGTGGCGGCGGTCAACGGGAGCGGGGATACGGGATCGTGAGCACGACCGTCGTTCCCCAGCGACGCACCGGGCTATGGCTGCTGCTGGGCGCGCTGGTCATCGCGCTCGGCGCCTACCTGAACGTGAGTCTGGCCAAGCGGGGGCGCGTGCCGGTGGATCTGGCCCTCTACGGCTCCGTCATGGCGGCGGGTTACCTGGGGTGCTGGTTCGTGATCCGCAGGTATGCGCGCGACGCAGACCCGGTGCTGTTCCCGCTGGGTGGGCTCCTGGCCGGGCTCGGCTTCGCCGTGATCTTCCGCCTGGATGGGGGGCTCGCCGCCGAGCAGGCCACGTGGTTGTTGGTGGCGCTCGTCGCGTTCACCGCCACGCTGCTGCTGATCCGCGACGACCGTCAGCTCGACGCCCTCACGTACACGATCGGCCTCGGGGCCCTCGTCCTGTTGATCCTGCCGGTGGTGCCCGGCATCGGCGCGGAGATCAACGGCGCGCGCCTGTGGATCCGGGTGAGCTCGCTGACCTTCCAGCCGAGCGAGCTCGGCAAGGTGCTGATGGTGCTCTTCCTCGCGTCGTACCTCAGCGCCAAGCGAGAGCTGCTGTCCGAGGGGGTCGGTCGCTTCGGACTGCCGCGCGTCAAGGACCTGGGTCCGATGCTGTTGGCGTGGGGAGCCTCGCTGGTGGTGCTGTTCGCGGAGAAGGACCTGGGCGCATCGCTGCTGTACTTCGGGATCTTCGTGGTGATGCTCTGGCTGGCCACGGGTCGGCTCGCGTACCTGGCGATCGGGGTGCTGCTGTTCGCGGCGGGCGCGTACGCGGGCTATCTCGTCTTCGGCCACGTGCAGGTCCGTGTGGACTACTGGCTGCACGCGCTGGACCCGGGCAAGCCGTTCGCGCAGGGATACGGACAGCTCGCGCAGGGGTGGTTCGGCATGGCGAGCGGCGGGCTGGTGGGGACCGGTCTCGGCCAGGGGTCCCCGTGGCTGATCCCGTACGCGGAGACGGACTTCATCTTCGCGGCGATCGGTGAGGAGCTCGGGCTGCTGGGCACCGTTGCCACGCTTCTGCTGTATCTGACGCTGATCGGCAGGGGGATGCGCATCGCGGTCGAGCGCACGGATGCGTTCGGGAAGTTGCTGGCGGCGGGACTCATCACAGGCCTTGCGCTGCAGACCTTCGTGATCGTCGGTGGTGTCACACGGCTGATCCCGCTCACCGGCATCACGCTGCCGTTCGTGAGCTACGGTGGCTCGAGCCTGGTCAGCAACTTCATCATCCTGGCGCTGCTGGTGCGGGTCTCGGCGGGTCCGTACGAGCGGCCGCCGAGCCCGCGCCGACTCGCGCGCACCGAGGCGGGCGGGGAGCTCGCGTAGATGGACCGCCGGGTGCGCCGTCTCACCATCACCCTGGCCGGACTCTTCGTTCTTCTGTTCGCGCAGGTCACCTACGTGCAGGTCTTCCGCGCCGACGCGATCGCCGGCAACCCCGCGAACGTGTACCGCCAGGTGCTGGCCGAGTACAGGGTCTTTCGCGGGCCGATCCTGGCCAGGGACGCCCGGACGGAGCTCGCGGTGAGCAGGCGGACGAAGGGTGAGCTCGTCTACGAACGGCGTTACCCCGACGGACCCCTGTACGCCGGCGTCACCGGGTTCTACTCGGTCGTGTTCGGACGCACGCAGCTCGAACAGGCGATGAACCCGTTCCTCAACGGCGACGCGCCGGAGCTCGCCGCGCAGACCTTCGCCGACCTGATCCTGGGGCGGCCGAAGTCCGGTGCCGCGGTGGTGACGACGATCGACGCCCGGCTCCAGGCGGCGGCATCACGTGCCCTTGGATCGCAGCCCGGCGCCGTGGTCGCCATCGATCCCGCGACCGGGGCGGTCCTGGCCATGGTGTCGAACGCCTCCTATGACCCGAACCTGCTGTCCAGGGGGCGGCGTGACCAGATCACCGCCCAATGGGACACGCTGAATCGCGATCCCTCGCACCCGTTGCTGTCCAACGCGAACAGCCAGCTGTTCCCGCCGGGTTCCACCTTCAAGATCGTCACCGCCTCGGCTGCGTTGGAGAACGGGGCCACGGTGCAGACCACGTACCCCAACCCGCCCGAGCTTCAGCTGCCGCTTTCCAACGGCACCCTGCAGAACTTCGGGGGCTCGCACTGCGCCGGCGGCGCGTCGCAGATCACGTTGGCCACCGCCTTCCAGATCAGCTGCAACGTGACGTTCGGCGAGATCGGCCTGGACGTGGGCGCGCAGAAGCTCCAGGCGCAGGCGGAGGCGTACGGCTTCTGCCCGACCGATCCGCCGGATCGCAGCGAGTGCGGCTCGCCCACGATCCCCTTCACCATCCCGTTCGAGACGGGGCGATTCCCGGTGCCGGCCTACTTCGAGCAGAACGACCCCCTGGTGGCGATCAGCGCGATCGGTCAGGACAACGTGCTGGCCAACCCCATGCAGATGGCGCTGGTGGCCGCCACCGTCGCGAACGGCGGCGTGATGATGCAGCCGCAGCTCGTGCAGGAGATCCGCGACCCGCAGGGCCGGGTGGTGAAGACCTTCGACCCCATCGAGTACGGCCGCCCGATCTCCGCGCAGACCGCCGCGGCCCTCACGCAGATGATGGTGAGCGTCACCCAGCCGGGCGGGACCGCCTACCCGTACGCGAACGTGGCGAACGTGACGGTGGCCGGCAAGACGGGAACCGCGCAGCACGGCGGGAAGGGAACGGATCCGCACGCGTGGTTCACCGCCTTCGCGCCGGCCGGGAACCCGCAGATCGCGGTGTCGGTCATCGTGCTGGACGGCGGCGACCTGGGCAGCGAGGCGACAGGCGGCCACGTGGCGGCGCCGATCGCCGCGCAGGTGATCGACACGTACCTGAATGGGTGACGTGCTCGCCTCCGTGAGCGCGGGGCGTTGGCGGTTATCGTGCAGGGCGAACGAGCCCTGCCGAGGGGAGAAGGACATGCCGAGGGGAGCGAACGCGTGAGCCAGTCCGTGCTGGGGAGCCGGTACCGCCTGGAGGCGAGCATCGGCACGGGCGGCATGGCCGAGGTCTTCCGGGGGCAGGACACCACGCTGGACCGCCAGGTCGCCATCAAGGTGCTGGCGCCGCAGTTCGCGCGCGATCCCAGCTTCGTGGCGCGCTTCCGGCGCGAGGCGCAGGCCGCCGCCCGCCTCAACCACCCCAACATCGTGAACGTCTACGACACCGGCGTCGACGGCGACACCAACTACATCGTGATGGAGTACGTGGAGGGCCGCACGCTGGCCGACTACCTCGCCCGCGGCGGCACGCTGGCGCCGCGGAAGGCCGCCGAGATCGGCGAGAAGGTGGCAGAGGCACTGGCGATCGCACACGCCCAGGGCGTCATCCACCGCGACATCAAGCCGGCCAACATCATGGTGACCCGCGACGGCCGGGTGAAGGTGATGGACTTCGGCATCGCCAGGCTGGTGGCGGGCCCCGACACCGTGGAGCAGACCGCCGCCGTGCTGGGCACCGCCGCGTACCTCTCCCCCGAGCAGGCGCAGGGCCACAGCGTGGACGCGCGCTCGGACCTGTATTCGCTGGGCGTGGTGCTCTACGAGATGGTGACGGGCAGGCCCCCGTTCGTCGGCGACTCGGCCATGGCGGTGGCGTACAAGCACGTGCAGGAGACGCCGCTGCCGCCCTCGTCGTTGAACGCCGACGTGCCGCCGCGCCTGGACGCCGTGGTGATGCGCGCGCTGGCGAAGAACCCCGCCAACCGGTACCAGACCGCCGGCGAGTTCCGCGACGACCTCCTACGGGTGATCGCCGGCCAGGCGGTGGAGGCCACGCCACTGTTGCCGGCGGGTGTGGAGGCGGGCGCTACGCAGGTGATCTCCCGCCCACCTGTCACCGCCATGCTGCCGCCCACCGATCCGGACGAGGGCCGACGGACGGGGATGTGGATCCTGATCGGTCTTCTCCTGCTGCTGATCCTGGGCGGTGCCGCGTACCTGATCGCGCACAGCCTCCTGGGGAACGAGCCCGCGGCGCAGGTCACCGTGCCGAAGGTGGTGGGCATGTCGTTGGAGGAGGCGACCGCCACGCTGACCGCCAAGGGTCTGACCGTGGCCGCCGACCCGCAGACGCAGATCCCCGACGATCCCACCATCGACCCGGGAACGGTGCTCGCTCAGGACCCGCTCGCCGATCAGCAGGTCGACACCGGCAGCGAGGTGGCGCTCATCATCAGCAGGGCGCCGCGCACCGTCACGGTGCCCGACCTCACCGGCGCGACGCTCGAGGAGGCGACCACGCTGCTGGAGGCGCAGAACCTCGTGCTCGGCAACCAGACGGAGCAGGCAAGCGACCTCCCGGCGGGTGAGATCGTCAGCCAGGCCCCGCTGGCCGACGCCGAGGTGCCCAAGGACACGCCGGTCGACGTGGTGGTCTCCACCGGCCCGGAGGTCACCACCGTCAGCGTTCCCGACGTCACCTGCCTCAGCTACGGCCAGGCCAAAGCGCGCCTGAACTCCGTGGGCCTGGAGATCAGCCTCGTCGGCACCGCCCCACCGAACCCGCTCTGCTCGAACCCGAACAAGATCGCCGCGCAGGACCCGGCGGCCGGCACCGAGGTGAACAGCGGCTCCACCGTGAACGTCGCCACCGGCGACACCTCCTCGCCGAGCCCGGAACCGTCATGACCTCCTTCGTGGTGGAGGAGTTCTCCGCCGAGGAGCGAGCACTGCTGCGGCCGCACTTCTCCTCGCTGGACGGCCCGGTGTTCGCGCTCACGGACCTGCCGGAGGTCGTGAAGGGCGCCCTGTTCGCCCGCTACTCGCGCACCACGAAGTCCCTTCGACGGCTGTTCCTGGACGAGTTCGCCGAGGACGTCACCGCCAATGGCGGACTCACCCGCATGGGCGAGGCGCGGGCGGAGAAGCTCTACGACCGGGTGTTCGTGGAGTACGGCGACGACTCGGTGGCGCAGCTCGGCGGCGTGCACCTCGCGTGCGAGCAGGCCTCGCAGCTGCTGTGCAAGGCGCTGGAGTGGGGGCGCCTCGCCGCGTACCTCGAGCAGTCCACGCGCTACATGCGCTACGACGACAGGCCGGGCGGGCGGTGGCGCGCCACCGTCCCGCCGGAGATCGCCGGGACCGACCTGGAGCCGCGGTTCGAGGCGTTCCTGGACGCCGCGTTCGGCGCGTACGGCCGGATGTACGAGCCCATGGCGACCTTCTTCCGGGAGCGCTACCCGCAGCAGGAGGGCGACTCGGACTTCGTGTACCGCCAGACGATCATGGCAAAGACCTGCGACACCCTGCGCGTGCTGCTGCCGGCGGCCACGCGTTCGAACCTGGGCATCTACGCGACCGGGCAGTCCTACGAACAGCTGCTGATGCGGCTGGCCGCGCACCCGCTGGCGGAGATGCGCGAGTACGGCACCCTGATGTTGACCGAGCTCCGCACGGTGATCCCCGCGTTCCTGAAGCGCGTCGACCTGGAGGATCGGGGCATGGCGTGGTCCCGGTACTGGCGCGACACGCGGGAACGCCTCGACGAGGTCACCGGCAAGGCGCTGCTCGGCGTGGGCGGCGAGGGGCGCGACGAGGTGACGCTCGTCGACCACGACCCCGACG
>JBDUEF010000074.1:0-10073 GCA_040002535.1 Actinomycetota bacterium
CGCGCAGCCGGGCTGGGCGGCGGTACCGGCGCCCGTGCGCGGTCGTGCGATCCAGCAGCTCGGCCGGCTTGTGGAGTCCAACGCGGAAGCCCTCGCGCAGCTGATCACCCGCGAGATCGGCAAACCCATCGCGGAGTCCCGTGGGGAGGTGCAGGAGGTGATCGACACCTGCAACTTCTTCCTGGGGGAGGGCCGGCGGCTGTACGGCCAGACGGTGCCGAGCGAGATGCCGGACAAGCAGCTCTTCACGTTCCGCACGCCGGTCGGCGTCGCCGCCATCGTGACGGCCGGCAACTTCCCCGTGGCGGTCCCCTCGTGGTACCTCGTGCCGGCGCTGCTGTGCGGCAACACCGTGGTGTGGAAGCCTGCCGAGTACGCCCCGGCCACCGCCGAGGCGTTCGCGCAGCTGTACTTGCACGCGGGCCTCCCACCGGGCGCGTTCAACCTGCTGCTGGCCGACGGGGCGCAGACCTTCTCGGGGCTGGAGCGGGCACTGGATGAGGGCGTGCTCGACAAGGTGGGCTTCACCGGCTCCACGGAGGTGGGACGACGGATCGGTGAGCTGTGCGGCCGCCACCTCCAATCGCCCTGCCTGGAGCTGGGCGGCAAGAACCCGCTGGTGGTGATGCCCGACGCCGACCTCGACCTGGCGGTGGAGGGCGCGCTGTTCAGCGGGTTCGGCACCGCCGGACAACGATGCACGAGCCTGGGCACCGTGATCGTGCACGCGAGCGTGCACGACGAGTTCGTGCACCGGTTCGATACCGCCACCCGGGCGGCCGCGATCGGCGACCCCACCGGCGACGTGCTGTACGGCCCGATGATCAGCGCGCGCTTCTGCGACCGATTCCTGGGATGGCTCGACCTGGTGCAATCCCACCACGCCATCATGGGGTCCACGGGCACCGGGCGGATCACCGCAGCCAACCCCCGCGAGGGTTTCGTGGGCGATCCAGAGAGAGGCCTGTTCTGCCACCCCACCATCGTGGACGGCGTCGTCCCCGACGACGAGCTGTACGCGACCGAGACGTTCGGCCCGATCGTCGGCGTCGCGGTGTTCGGAGACTTCGACGAGGCGATCGAGCTGGCCAACGGCCACGGCTACGGGCTGTCCAGCAGCATCTACACGACCGATCCGCTGCACGCGTTCCGGTTCCGCGAGCGTGTCTCGGCGGGCATGGTGAGCGTGAACAACTCCACCAGCGGTGCCGAGGCGCACCTTCCCTTCGGTGGCAACGGTCGAAGCGGCAACGGCAGCCGCCAGTCCGGCATCTGGGTGCTGGACCAGTTCACCCGGTGGCAGTCGATGAACTGGGACTACTCCGGCCACCTGCAGCGAGCGCAGATGGACGTGGCCGACCTCGAGGCCGCCCAGGACTACCGGCTCCCTGACTGACGCCCCTAGCCGGTCGGGCTGGCCGAGGGGGTGGGAGCGGCTCCGCTGCCCGAGGCGCCCGCCGCCGCGAGCTCGTTCGCCTGCCTCACCAGCGCCTGCGCCTGGGCCAGCTCGTCCTGATAGGTCGCGAGGTCGCTCGCCTTCAACGCGGCGTCCGCGGCGGCGAAGTGATCGAGCGCCTGGGCGAGGAGCTCGGCGACCGTCTGTCCACCCGGCTGCTCGCCGCCGCCGCCGGTCGGTTGCACGCCGCTGACTGCGGCCGACAACGCACCGTCGAACGTGTCGCTCACGCCCACGACCCCGCCGTTCACCACCAGCACCCGCTTCAACTCGGGGATCGCGTTGGTCTGATTCGAACGGACGTACACCGGCTGCACGTACAGGAACGAGTTGCCCACCGGGATCGCCAGGAAGTCACCGAAGATCACGCCCGATCCCCCGGTGCCCAGCAGCGACCGCTGCTGCGAGAACGTCGGGTCTTGGTTGATCTGGCTGAAGACCTGGTCCGGCCCAAGGATGTTGCGTCCCTCGGGGAACGAATAGGCGACCATATCGCCGTACGCGCCGGGATCGGCCTTCGCCGCCATCCACCCGACCAGGTTCTGCCTCCCCTGGGGGACGAACGGCGTGACCAGGACGAACTGCTCCGTGGTCTCGCCGGGCAGGGTCATCAGGAGGTAGTAGGGGTGCAGCGGTCCCGTGGCGTTCTCCCCGACGCTGTTGGCCGGGACCGTCGGGTCGTCGGGGATCTGCCAGCGGTCGGTCTTCTGGTAGAACACGGCGGGATCGGTCACGTGGTAGTTGGCGAACTGGAAGGACTGCACCTGGAAGAGGTTCTCGGGGTAGCGGAAGTGTTCCTGCAGCGAGGCCGGCGCCGCGGCCAGCGACTCGAACATCCCGGGAAACGCGTTGGACCAGGCGTGGATGATCGGCTCCTGGAGATCCGCGTAGTACGTCACGGTGCCGTCGTAGGCGTCCACCGTCACCTTCACCGAGTTGCGGATGTAGTTGGCGCTGCCGGTCAGGTGGACCTCGGCGCCGGCGTCGGTGGCCTGCGCCAGATCCACCGATTGGGAGTACGGGTACTCGTCGGTGGTGGTGTACGCGTCCCAGATCCACACCATCTTGCCGTCGACGATGGCGAGGTAGGGGTCGGCGTCGAACTTCAGGAAGGGCGCGGCCAGGTGAGTGCGGCTCTGGATGTCGCGGTTGATCAAGATCTTGCTCTGTGCCGTCACCTGGCTGGAGATCAGCAGGTTGACGTCGCTCTCCCGGATCGCGAACAGCGCCCGCTGCAGGAACCCACCCATCGCGATGCCGCCCTCGCCCGCGTACGGCTGGGGATCCGGCGAGTCGACGTAGTCGAGCTCCGGTGTCCCCGTGTTCACCACGACGAACGGCACGTCGTTGCCCTCGCCGTAGTACACCCGCGGCTGATCGGGCAGCGGATCGCCGACGGGCGGGATGTTCTGCAGCGTGAACTCCGGGACACCCTCTGCGGTGGCGGCGTTGGCCTGCGTGGCGACGGCGCCGAACCCGTGCGTGTACACCAGGTGAGTGTTCTGCCAGGTGCGGCTGCCCTCGGGGATCTCGCTCTGCGCGACCTCACGGGCCGCCACCATCAGCACGCGGCGTTGCCCGTCGATCGAGTAGCGGTCGACGTCGACGTCCTGGAAGTCGTAGAAGGTCTTGATCCGCGACAGGCCCTGGAAGTCCTGTTGCAGCACGCCCGGCCGCCAGAGCCGCACGTTGTCGAGCGTGCTTGCATTCGCCTCGACCTCCTGGGACGTCACTTGGGCATCAGCAGGCCGCTCCTGCACCTCGAGCGTTTCCAGCCCGAACGCGAACCGCGTGGCGGCGATGTTGTCCACGATGTAGGGCTGTTCCCGCTGCTGCTCCTGAGGCTTCACGCGGAACTGCTGCACGAACGTCGGGTAGGCGGCGCCCAGCAGCACGGAAACCAGGGCGAGCAACCCCACCGCGATCACCGGCAGGCTCCACAGACGCACGCGGATGTTGATCAGGAACAGGGCCGCGCAGATCAGCGCCACCACCCACAGGAACGTCAGCGCGGGCAGCTGAGCCTTCACGTCGGTGAACGACGCGCCCTGCACGGCACCGCGAGCCGAGGTGAGCAGATCGAAGCGGCCCAGGTAGTAGCCCCACGATTTCGCCAGCATGAGGAGGGCCAGCAGCACCGACAGGTGCGCCCGCACCGGTGGCGTCACCTTGTCCTCCCATGACCGGGCCTGCGGACGGATCCCTCCCCACAGGTAGTGACCCATCGCGGTGAGGAAGGCCACCCCCACCAGCGACGAGAACAGCCACCCCTGCACGAACCGCAGCCACGGCAGCGTGAAGACGTAGAACGCCGGGTCGCGGCCGAACAGCGGGTCCGGCGCACCGAACGTGATCCCGGAGGAGCTGCGCCATAGCAGGAAGGTCTGCCACTTCCCCGCGGCGCCGATCCCCACGAACAACGCCATGGCGGCGGCCCCGATCGGCAGGAGCCACCGCAGGTAGGGGTCGACGACCTGGCGGAACCGCTCCGCGATCTCCTGGTCGGGGGTGAGCACGCGGGTCTCCGGTTCGATCGAGCGCACGATCAACAGGTTCACGTACAACAGCCCGAAGAACAGGAGCCCGAACACCAACCCCAGCAGGAGCTTCGAGCGCAGTTGCGTCCAGAACACCACGGACAGGTCGACCTCGCGGAACCAGAGCAGGTCGATGAAGAAGCGGGACAGCAGGATAAGGACCACCGCCAGGAGCACCACGATACCGACCACGACGGCAGGCCAGCTGCGAGGACGTGCGAACGTTCCGATCCGAGCCACTCGCGACGCTTCCTCTCCGGTCGGCCCGAACCTGTCGGGGTCGTGGATACGGGGTCAGCCTAACGCAGCCGTTCGGATCAGGCGGGCCTCAGGCTGGCGTGGGCACGGGGACGCCCAGGGCCCGAAGGGCATCGTCGAACGACCCCACGGGCACCAGCTGCATGTCGCCGGCGTCGGCGGTCCGGGCGTCGACCAGATCGTCCTTCGGTACCAGGAAGATCTGCGCGCCCACTTCCCGAGCCGCCACCACCTTGTCGGCGACGCCGCCGATGCGACCCACGCTGCCGTCGGGCTCGATCGTGCCGGTGCCGGCGATCAGTCGTCCATCCGTCAGATCGCCCGGCGTCAACAGGTCGTACAGGCTCAGCGCCATCATCATCCCCGCGGAGGGACCACCGATGTCCCCACTGGCGATCGCCACGCCGAAGGGGAAGTTGTTGATCATGGTGACACCGACCAGCGGCCGACCGGCGTCCTGACAGGTGCCCCGCGTCACGGTCACGTCGTGCTCCTGGCCTCCGGCGGAGATATGGAACGTGATCGGGTCGCCGGGAGGTACCGAGTCGATGGCGCGGGAGGCGTCGGCGACATCCTTGACCGTCGCTCCTGCGATCGAGTCCACCAGGTCACCGGCGAACAACTCCCCTTCGGCCGGGCACCCGTCGTACACCTGTTCGATCAGCACTCCCTCGCCGTGATCGCGGGGATAGCTCGTGAGGCGCGCCAACACCAGGGACGTGGCGGTGAGCTTGCTGGTGTCCATCTGCGACAGGGATCGTTGCCGTTCCTGGGTCACCGTCGTGCCGGGGGGATACAGCTCGTCCTGGCCCGTCACCGCCACGTCGGGGTCGAGCCAGCCCAGCATCGCCGTCAGACCGGTGACTTTGCGGTACGACACCGTGGTCATCACGAGCCTCCCGGTGTCGTACGTGGGGTGCCCGTCGACCGCGATCAGCGGTACCACCTCCTGAGCTGGACCGGGACCGACGGAATAGTAGGGCAACGGGATGGCCTCAGCGCCCAACAGGACGATGGCGGCGATGCCGAAGAGGATCCACGGGAGGCGGGAACGCGTGCGCATAGGGATCGGTCTGCCATGGTACGGGCACCGTGCGTTTCTCACGGCATCCACGAGGGGTAGGCTTGCGGGGCTGAGGGGGGGAATGTGAACATCATCGTCGTATTGGTGCTGGGGGTCGCCGCCGGGATCGGCGTCTACGCCGTGTCCATGCGATGGGACCGGCCGCCGCCGGCCGTTGGCGGCGAGGGCTTCCTCCCCGAGGATGAGCGCAGGCAGACCGAGGCGCTCCAGGCGTCTGCGGCAGAGACCTCCATGCGGCCCGCCGGCGGCGCCTACGTCCCGCTGGCCACAGGTACGCGGTCGGCGCAGACACGGCTGCTGGGCCTGCTGGGGATCGTGGTGCTCGTGCCGATCGCGGCGGTGGTCTTCGCGGTCACCGCGTACGGCGTGGGTCAGATCGTGGTGGAGACGATCACCCGGCTGATCCAGAACGCCAGCACCTGAGGGTGCTACCGACCGTCGCGGCCCCCGTCGCCGTCAACGACGCCGCACCAGCTGGAACGACGACTGGTAGTCGCCGAGGTGTTCCAGCATGCGCCCCGCACCGATCACCACCGTCTCCAGCGGCCGCTCGGTGAGGTGCACGGGTACCTCACACTCCTGAGCGAGCAGCATGTCCATGCCCCGCAGCATGGAGCCGCCGCCGGTGAGGAACATCCCCGTCTCCAGGACGTCGTGGGTCAGCTCCGGCGGCGCCTCGGCCAGACACAGCCTCGCCTCGTCGACGATGCCGCGGATCACCGGCGACATCGCCTGACGTACCTCGTCCTCGCTGATCTTCACCTCGACCGTGTTGCCGGTCGCCAGCTCGCGGCCCCGCACGAGGGCCGCGTGGCCCGTGTGACCGGGGAACGCGGAGCCGATCGCGATCTTGATCTCCTCCGCGGATCTCTCCCCAACCGCCACGTCGTAGGTGAGCCGGATGTGCTCCTGGATCGCCGCATCGAGGTCGAAGCCCCCGAGGCGCACGGAGCGTCCTGAGACCACTCCCCCCATGGACACGACCGCCATCTCCGAGGTCCCGCCACCGATGTCCACGATCAGGTTGCCCACCGGCTCGTGGATCGGGAGGCCCGCTCCGACCGCTGCCGCGAGGGGCTCCTCCACCAAGGTCACGCTCTTCGCCCCGGCGAAGCGGACGGCCTCCTCCACCGCGCGGCGCTCCACCTCGGAGCTGTGCGACGAGACGCATACCAGCACACGCGGACGCGGGAACCGCGATGCGGACGCCCGTCGCACGACGAGCTCGATCATGCGCTGCGTGATGTCGTACTCGGTCATGGCGCCGCTCCGCAGGGGCCGCACCGCGACGACGTTCCCGGAGTCGCCGCCGATCATGGCCCAGGCGGCCTCGCCCATCGCCAGGACCTCGCCGGTCCCGCCGTGCAGCGCCACCACGGTGGGCTCCTGAAACACGATACCCTCACCGACCCGGACCACCAGGGTGGTGGCCGTGCCGAGGTCCATCGCGAGATCCCGCCCCATCAGCTCCCCATCACCCAGTGGGCCTCGCCGGACCGGAGGCCCTCCTTCTTCCAGATGGGGGCATCGCTCTTCAAGCGCTCGATCGCCCGTCGGCACGCCTCGAAGGCCTCGGCGCGGTGGGGGGCGCTGACGGCTATCACGACGCTCGCCTCGCCGATCGCGAGCTCGCCTGTGCGGTGCAGGAGCGCCACCCGCCGCAGCGGCCAGGAGCGGTGCAGGTCCTCGCCGATCTCGGTGAGACGGCGCACGGCCAGGTCGTCCCATGCCTCATAGCTCAGGCCCGTCACCTCACCCTGGTCGGAACGATCTCGCACGGTGCCCACGAAGACGCAGGTGCCGCCGGCGCCCGGATCTGCGACGGCGGCGAGCGCGGCGTCCACCGACAGCGGCTCGGGGGTGAGGCGGACCAGCAACGTTTCGGACACGGCGCCCATTGTAGGAACCTTGCGTCGCGACCGCCCTCTGTAGCCGGGGACCTACAATGCATGCATGTCCGGCATCCCCGGTATGCCCGAAGGCTTCGACCCTGAGGCGTTCGCCGACACGCCGCTGTTCCGCGAGATCCAGCGCGTCCTGTCGTCCTCATCCGGACCGGTGAATTGGGAGCTCGCCCGGCAGATCGGCATCGCGGGCGCGCAGGACGGCAGGGACGATCCCATGCCCTCGGACCGCGATCTGCACGACGTCGAGGAGGCCGTGCGGGTGGCGGAGCTCCAGGTAGCGCAGTTCACCGGGCTCGAGCCGCCTCACGACGTCCCCGTCGTCCGGCCCGTCCGTCGGGCCGAATGGGTATCGGCGGCGCTGGAGAGCCTCGGGCCGCTGATCGAGCCCGCCGCCTCCCGTGCAGGGCGGGCGATCGAGGAGGTCGCGCAGAGCGATGGGCGGGAACAGCCGGGTGCGTTCGGAGGGAACGCGATGATCGGCCAGCTCTCCCCCCTGCTGGTCGGGGCCCAGGTCGGATCCGTCCTGGGCTCCCTGGGCAGGCGGGCCTTCGGGCGGTTCGACATCGCCGTGCCCCGTGCCGATCCGGGCGCCCTGCTGTTCGTCACCTCCACGATCGGGTCCTTCGAACGCGACTGGAGCCTGGACCGGACCGAGTTCCGCACGGCGGTTGCCCTGCACGAGGTGGCACACAGGTTCGAGTTCAGCCGGCCGTGGGCGTTCCCCCGCTTCCGGGAGCTCCTGGAGGATTTCCTCTCCACTTTGGTGCTGGACACCGAGGCCCTGCGGCACGCGATCGAGGGCGTGGATCCGGCCGACCCCGGGGCCATGCAGCAGCTACTGGAGGGCCAGGACGGCCTGTTCGGCACCGTGCTGGACGACGAGCAGCGCATCAAGCTCGGACGGATCCAGGCGTTCATGGCTGCATCCGAGGGATGGGCCGATCACGTGGCGGCGGCCATCGGCGAGGAGCTTCTGCCGAGCCAGAGCATGATCGACGAGGCCGTGCGCCGCCACCGGGAGGAAGATCTCGCCGACCCGGTGTTCGAGCGGCTCCTCGGTGTCGAGATGAAGCGGGAGCAGTACGTGGCCGGCAGGGCGTTCTGCGATCGGGTCGCGGAGCTGACCGACGAGGCCACGCTCGGCCGGATGTGGCAGGACGCGGAGACCATGCCCTCGCTCCCGGAGGTCGAGGAGCCGCGCCTGTGGCTCGCCCGCGTCGTGTAGCGCGGGCTACGGGTTACAGGCGACCAGGGTGTCACCGTCCGGGCCGGGTCCGCGGCGGAGGTCGATACCCGCGCCGCCATCGAGAGTGTCCACGCTCTGCTCGTTCGACGGACCCGACAGTGTGTCGTCGTCGGCATCCCCGTTGATGATGTCGGCGCCGGCGCCGCCGTTCAGCGTATCGGTACCCGAGCCGCCGCTCAGCGTGTCAGTGCGAGCACCCCGCTGCGGACCCGCTGATGACGACGGTGAGCCATGCTCTTCCTCCCCCTTGACGGCGCCATGCCCTCGGACGTTCGCGTCGAGTGCCCTCCACCGGAACCTATCCTCGTTCGCCACGCGGGGCAAAGGCGGGCCACGCCCCCTGGGCCGCTCACGCCTACGATCCGCAGAACCTCCCAGCGCACGCCCGTGAGGGTCCGGTATCCTCTCCCCCCGATGGAGCTCGTCGCCGGACTGGCAGCCGACCAACGCGTCTGGGACGCCTACGGGCAGAGCGCCGCGGGGGGCATCTACGTGCTGGGACAGCCCGGACGCGTTTTGCCCTTCGTGGTGATGCGGGCCTGGAAGGTTCCGAACGGACTGGTGAGCGAAGAGTTGCGACTGATCGCGCCCTCGGGCCGAACGGTGTACCGCTGGGGTCCCTATCCCCGCCGGATGCGGGGCATGATGGATCTCACGGTCGAGACCGACACCATCGATGACGCCCTGCTGGAGGAGACCGGCACCTACGTCGTGTCGTGCATCCTGGACGGCGACATCGTGGGTGAGTTCGAGGTGCCGGTGTACCTGCAGGAGGCGCCGGCCAAGCTCCCGAAGGACTTCGAGGAGGGAGTGAAGAGGTCCGACGTGATCTGGGTGGGCGTTGAGCATCAGGGCAGGCCTCGCACCGTCCCGGCGTGGTTCGCGTACCGCAATGGGAAGATCTACGTGCTCTCGCAGCGCACACCGGGCCCCGAGGAGCAGACGATCCCCGGCATCGGCGGGACGGCCGAGATCCTGGTCGTCACGCGTCGCAAGCTCCGGGACACGGCTCTGGATCGGTTCTTCGCCACGCCTCGGCTCCTTGAGGGCGCCGAGTGGGAGGAGATGGCCAAGGTGCTGGTCGACAAGCGGCGGAGCCGGCCGGGACCGCCGGCCGACGCCCTCAACCGGTGGCGTGGCACGTGCGACATCGTGGAGCTGGTGCCCAACGTGCCGGCGGTTCCCTAGCGATTGATCGGACGGTCCAGCGCGGCCGCCAGCTTCTCCAGATCGCGGCCCAGCTCGAGCATCTCGGCCGGCGTGAGCGCCTGGGGCCCGTCGCACAGGGCGGCCTCCGGGTCGTGGTGCACGTCGATCATCACCGCGTCCGCGCCGGCGGCCAGGGCGGCGCGCGCCATGGGCGCGACCAGGTTGCGCCTGCCCACCGCGTGCGATGGGTCGACGATCACCGGCAGGTGGGTCTCCTGCTGCGCCACCGCCATACCGGCCAGATCCAGCGTGTTGCGAGTGGAGGGCTCGAACGTTCGGATCCCCCGCTCGCACAGGATGATCTCGGAGTTGCCGCGCTGGGCGATGTACTCGGCCGCCTGCAGCCACTCCTCGATCGTCATGGCGAGGCCGCGCT
>JBDUEF010000075.1:0-9907 GCA_040002535.1 Actinomycetota bacterium
ATCACCTACGGCACCAACAACGAGTTCGGCTTCGACTACCTGCGCGACAACATGGCGATGCGCGAGCTGGATATGGTGCAGCGCGGACATCGCTACGCCATCGTCGACGAGGTGGACTCGATCCTGATCGACGAGGCCAGGACCCCGCTGATCATCAGCGGCATGGTGGCCGACTCCGCCAAGTGGTACCAGACGTTCGCGCGGATCGCCCCCCGGCTGACGGCAGAGCAGGACTACGAGGTGGACGAGGCCAAGCACCAGGTGGCCATCACCGAGTCCGGCGTCGCGAAGGTCGAGGAGATGCTCCAGCTCGACAACCTGTACGAGCATGTGAACACACCACTCGTCCACCACATGCAGAACGCCCTGCGAGCCAAGGAGCTGTACAAGCGCGACGTGCAGTACGTGGTGACCCAGGGCGAGGTGAAGATCGTCGACGAGTTCACCGGTCGTGTCCTGGAGGGACGGCGGTACTCCGAGGGTCTGCACCAGGCCATCGAGGCCAAGGAGAACGTCCGGATCAAGGAGGAGAACCAGACCCTCGCCACCATCACCATCCAGAACTACTTCAAGATGTACGACAAGCTCTCCGGCATGACCGGGACGGCACGCACGCAGCTGACGGAGTTCGAGGAGACCTATCACATCTCCGTGGTGGAGATCCCCACCAACCGTCCGATGGTCCGGGACGACTCGCAGGATCTGATCTACAAGAACGAGAAGGCGAAGTGGGACGCGGTCGTCGAGGACATCAAGGAGCGGAACGCTTCCGGCCAGCCTATCCTCGTCGGCACCGTCTCCATCGAGAAGTCCGAGCTGCTGTCGGGGCTGCTGAACCGCCGCGGCGTGGAGCACCACGTCCTGAACGCCAAGAACCACGAGCGTGAGGCGGTGATCGTGGCGCAGGCCGGACGCAAGGGCTCGGTGACGGTGGCCACCAACATGGCCGGCCGCGGGGTCGACATCCTGCTGGGCGGCAACCCCGAGTACCTCGCGCGCCAGGAGATGTCCGCCCGCGAGTTCGACAACGACGCCTATCTGCTCTTCCAGATGGACGAGGCCGACCGGACCGCCTACGAGGCGGAGTACGAGCCGGTCCTGTCGAAGCTGAAGTCGCAGACCGATGCGGAGCACGAGGAGGTGGTGGAGCTGGGAGGCCTGTACGTCCAGGGAACCGAGCGCCACGAATCGCGCCGGATCGACAACCAGCTCCGCGGCCGCGCCGGCCGCCAGGGCGACCCCGGTGCATCGCTGTTCTACCTGTCCCTCGAGGACGACCTGATGCGGATGTTCGCCTCCGACCGGGTCGCCTCGATCATGGAGCGCTTCAAGTGGCCCGACGACGAGCCCATCGAGGCCAAGATGGTGAGCAAGGCCGTCGAGAACGCGCAGAAGCAGATCGAGGAGCTCAACTACGAGAGGCGCAAGAACGTCCTGAAGTACGACGACGTGATGAACGCCCAGCGCGAGGTGATCTACGGCGAGCGCCAGAAGATCCTGCACGGAGAGAACCTCGAGGAGCAGGCGCTCGGCTTCGTGGACGAGGTCGTGCGCGCCGTCGTCCAGGACTACCTGCCCACCGACGTCTTCCCCGAGGAGTGGGAGCTGGACACGCTCGTCACCGCGATGAACGAGGTCTACCCGATGAAGGCGACGGAGGCCGAGCTGCGCGAGCTCGGCGACGTGGTGACGATCGAGGAGCGCCTGGTAGTCGACGCGCTCGAGGCCTACGGGGCCAAGGAGACGGCGGTCGGCGAGGGGGTGATGCGCGAGCTCGAACGCGTGGTGCTGCTCAACATCACCGACACGAAGTGGCGGGAGCATCTCTACGAGATGGACTACCTCCAGGAGGGCATCCATCTGCGGGCATACGGTCAGCGCGACCCGCTCACCGAGTACCGACGCGAGGCGTTCTCGATGTTCGAGGAGCTGGTGGCGAGCATCCGGTCCGACTTCGTGCGTTACATCTACCGGGTGGAGCTGGTCCGCCAGGACCAGCAGCAGCAGCGTCCCCCCCAGCGGGTCCAGGAGAACAAGGCGGAGGTCGAGAGCGGTGCCGGCGGGGGGGCGCAGGCGCCCTCGAACACCGGCGCCGCGCCACAGGCCGTCAGCGACAAGGTCCCTCGCAACGCGCCGTGTCCCTGCGGTAGCGGCAAGAAGTACAAGAAGTGCCACGGGCTCGAGGTCTGAGGCGCTCGCGTTGCTAGTCTGCCGATCGTCATGAGCGACTTCACCGATCGGATCAAGGAGCTCGCCTCGCGCATCTCGGCCGCGAAGGAGTTCCTTTGACGTCGAGGGCAAACGGTCTCGGCTGGGCGATCTGGAGCGGCAAGCTTCGGACCCGGCCCTGTGGGACGACCCCGCGCGTGGCCAGCAGGTCACCAGCTCGCTCGCACGTCTGAAGCAGGACATCGACCGCTACGAGGCGTTCGAGCGGCGCCTCGGCGACGCGCGAGCGCTCGACGAGCTGCTGGCAGAGGAGGGCGACGCGGAGCTCTCGGCCGAGCTGGCCAGCACCGTGCGCTCGTTGGAGGTCGACGTCGAGCGTCTGGAGCTCGTGGCCCTGCTGTCGGGCGAGCACGACGCCGCCGACGCCGTCGCCACCGTCAATGCCGGAGCCGGCGGGACGGAGAGTCAGGACTGGGCGGAGATGTTGGTGCGGATGTATCTGCGGTGGGCCGAGCGAGAGGGCATGGCCGCTGAGATCGACGAGATCCATCACGGCGACGAGGCCGGCATCAAATCCGCCACGGTGACGGTGAAGGGCACGAACGCTTACGGCCTGCTGAGCGCCGAGCGAGGCGTGCACCGGCTGGTGCGGATCAGTCCATTCGACTCCCAGAAGCGGCGGCATACCTCGTTCGCGTCGCTGGACGTGATCCCGTTGCTGGAGGAGTCCGAGGAGCAGGACATCGAGATCCCGCCCGACGAGCTGCGCATCGACGTCTACCGTTCCAGCGGCCCTGGGGGGCAGTCGGTGAACACCACCGATTCGGCGGTGCGGATCACGCACCTGCCGACCGGGCTCGTGGCCGCCTGCCAGAACGAGCGCTCCCAGCTGCAGAACAAGGCGGTGGCCATGCGGATCCTCAAGGCGCGGCTGGCGGAGCGGGAACGTCGGAAGCGCGAGGACGAGATGACGGTGATCCGCGGCGAGCGGAAGGCGGTGGACTTCGGCTCGCAGATCCGCTCCTACGTGCTGGCGCCGTATCAGATGGTGAAGGACCATCGGACCGAGCTCGAGGTCGGCGATCCCGCACGCGTCCTCGACGGGGACATCGACGGCTTCATCGAGGCGGAGCTGCGCAGGCGGGCCACGGCGGCTCCGGCGCCCTAGGGTTCGGCCCGGACCCTCCGATATGGGCCACGGCGGCGCTCCGCCATCAGACAGGCGAGCAGCGCGGCCAGGAGGAGCGACCAGACAAGCGCGCTGACGGCCAGGCCCCGCCCGATCGCGGGATCGCGGTACGTGAGCTCCACCTGGTGACGCCCGGCGGAGATCGGCACGCCCTGCAGGAGGCCGTCCACGGGCAGCACGTCCTCCGCCCGCCCGTCCACGGTGGCGCTCCAGCGCTCGTCGTAGCTGTTGCGCACCACGACGATGGAGGGCGCGGTGGCGTTCACTTGCACGGTGACGTGCTCCGGGTCGGTCTCCGTGTACGAGGCCTCGCCCGGGACGGCACCCTCGACCTGGGTGCCACCGGGATCCCGCTCCAGCACCGCGGTGCGCGCGGCATCGAAGCCGGGCCGGGAGATCCGCTGGAAGGCGTCGGCGGTCGAGCCCGCCACGCTCCAGGCGGGCACCGCGGACGCGCGGGGCTCCCAGCCGTACAGCTCGAGCAGCATGTAGCCGCCCGTTCGGGCCACCTCGTGGCCGGGCACGGGGGGCTCCACGCCCTCGGGAACGATCATGTAGCGCAGGCCCATCAGGCGGACGTCCTCGAGCGAGGGATCGTTGAGGGCCGTGGCGTTGTAGAACAGCGAGAGCTCGTTCGTCGTGCGAAGGTACGTCCAGTATCGAACGAGCTGCACGGGGTTGTAGCCCAGCACGTCGGGCACCCCGAACAGCGTCCCGCGCGTCATCATGAGCGCCGGCCAGTCGCGGGGTTGCTGTGCGTACAGGTAGCCCTTCTCGTAGAAGGCGGCCGGCGGCACCCACGCCAGGTAGCGACCCTGCTCGCTCGCCTGGGCTCGGATCGTGGTCACGAACGCGTTGGGACGCAGGAACTGGTCCTGGTTCACGTCGGGCCAGCGCAGCACCTGTGGCACCAGGTTGGGATGCTCGCCCGACTCCAGTCCGGTGAAGATCGTGCCGCCCTGCCAGATGTTGGAGAAGAGAGCGCTCGCCAGCAGCTCGGCCGCCAGGACACCCACCACGAGCGCGGGCGCCCAGCGCCATCGCCGGACCACCAGCAGCAGCGTCGCCACCGCCACGGGCACGGCGAGGGCCAGGAGCGCGAACCGCACCGCGATGCCGCCGGCCACGAGGGGGACGACCAGGAGGATCGCGGCCGTGGCGGCCAGCCACCTCGCCGTCCGCGCCACGGACATGGGACGGTCGATCAACGCCTGGATCCCGATGGCGCCGAGCGCCGGCAACGCGATCATGGACAGATACCGGAGGCGGCCGGGGTTGTGCAGGTACACGTCGCCGAAGGGGACCCGGAGCACCGCGGCGCGGAACCAGTTGGCGGTGACGAGCAGGTTCGCCATCAGGATGTACGTGATGGCGAACGAGGCCGCCAGCGCCCAGACGGTGGCGCGTCGCGCCACGTCGCGCCACGCGAACGGCAACGCCAGCAGCATGAGGGCTCCCATGTACGCCCCCGGCGCGCTCCCGTACGCCAGCGGCCATGCCGCCCACATCCCGTTCGTCATGACCGACGCCTCACCGACACCGGGGGAGCGCTTCAGCGAGTCCACCCCCTCGTAGCCGGACTGGAGGCTCGACGCGCCGATGAAGCCGAGCCGGGGGATGAGGATCGCCGCCGATGCGAGAAGCAGGAAGCCCAGGAACAGGCCCGCCGCGGCGATCGCCCGCGGCCACGAGGTCTCGCCGAGCCGCACCGCCTCCAGCGCGTGCGCCGTCAGGTAGGCGGCGACGAGGAGGCTGCACATCATGAGGCCGTGGCTCATGTGGGCATTCGCCACCTGCCACCACCCGATCGCCGCCAGCGCCAGCCACGCGAGCCTCCGCGACCACCGCACCGACTGCCGGTACCCCGAGGCGCCGACCAGCACGATCGTCGTCCAAGCCAGGAAGCCGGCGAACGGCATGGAGATGGCCATCTCGCTGGTCGACATCAGCATGCCCAGGCAGAGGCCACCGGCCGTGGCCGCGACCCGTGACAGCGACTCCCTGCGCAGGAACCAGTGGAGACCCAGACCCGCGACCAAGGGGTTCAGCACGATGAGCGCCCGCATGGCGGCGCCGGGGGACAGGACCGTGAAGAACGTCATGGCCGGCAGGTACAGCCAGCCGCTCTGCGGGTCGGCCGCGAACCGGTAGCCCATCATCTCGTAGGGGTTCCACAGCGGCACGTGGCCCGCGTCCAGGCTCCGCGCGAGGAACGTGAAGCGAGGCAGCCAGAACGACAGGATGTCGAACTGGTCGTTCGTCAGGTGTGGCGTGAACGCGAAACCGCGGAGCGCGAACAGGACGCACGACACGATCAGCATCGGACCTGCGACGGCGAGGAGTATCCGGCGCGCGGCAGGGCGCCGGCCGTGCGTTCCAGGGTCTCGAGCCGGGGCCTCGGCCGCCTCGACGGTCGTGCTCACGTGCCTCAGCCTACGGCAACATCCAGAACTCGGTGGGGACGCCTGTTAGCATGGGCGCTCCCAGCCTTCCCTCTCGAACCCTCTCCAAGGTCTGCCTATGATCAGTCTTCAGCACGTCACGAAGGTCTACAAGAACAACGTCCTCGCTCTGGAGGACGTCTCCGTCGACGTCGAGAAGGGCGAGTTCGTCTTCGTCGTCGGGGCGTCGGGGTCAGGCAAGTCCACGCTGATCCGGCTGCTGCTGAAGGAGGAGGAGGCCACGAAGGGCGACGTGTTCGTGGCCGGCAAGAACCTGGAGAAGCTCACCAGCTGGAAGGTGCCGTACCTGCGCCGCAACATCGGGACCGTCTTCCAGGACTACAAGCTGCTGGTCGACAAGACGGTCTTCGAGAACGTCGCGTTCGCGCTCGAGGTGATCGGCAAGCCCAAGGTCGTCATCGACCAGCGGGTCCCCGAGATCCTGGAATACGTGGGTCTGGGGGACAAGCTCAACAGCTACCCTGACGAGCTCTCCGGCGGCGAGCAGCAACGCGTCTCCATCGCGCGTGCATGTGTGAACCGGCCGCTGGTACTCCTGGCCGACGAGCCCACCGGCAACCTGGACCCCAACACCAGCGTCGACATCATGCGGCTGCTGGACAAGGTCAACCGCATCGGGACCACCGTCCTGATGGCCACGCACGATCAGGCCATCGTGGATGCCATGCGCAAACGCGTGATCGAGCTGGACAAGGGCCACGTGATCCGCGACCAGTCGCGGGGGGTCTACAGCTGATGGCGCGCATGGACTATTTCCTGCGAGAGACGGCATCGGGATTGCGCCGTAACGGGATCGTGGCATTCGCGGCCATGTCCACCGCGTTCATCGCCCTGTTCCTGTTCGGGCTGTCGCTGCTGATCTACCGGGAGTTCAACCTGGTGATCGAGAACCTCACCGGCAACGTGGAGGTCGCGGTGTACCTGACGGACCCGGTGAACCCCGACACCGTTGCTCGCCTCACCGAGGAGCTCCAGAAGCTGCCGGCGGTGGGGGCCGTCACCTTCGAGTCGAAGCAGGAGGCCTACCAGAAGTTCCTGGAGCTCTACAAGGGCCAGCCGCTGTACACCGAGAACGTCCGGCCCGAGGTGATCCCGGCGTCCCTGCGCGTGAAGCTCACCGACACGGCGCAGTTCGGCCAGGTGACCGCGGCCCTCGGCTGCAGTGAGGGCGCCGACGGGAACCTGACCTGCACGGCGCCGGGCGTGGAGAACGTGGCGGACTACCGCGATCTGCTGGGCCGGCTCACCTCCATCACGCGGCTGCTCTCGCTGGGCGTCCTGGCGCTGGCGGCGGTGATGCTGATCTCCGCCGTGCTGCTCATCGCCAACACGCTGCGCATGGGGATGTTCAGCCGTCGCAAGGAGATCGGCATCATGCGACTGGTCGGCGCCACGAACTGGCGGATCCGGGTCCCGTTCATGATCGAGGGCCTCGTGGAGAGCTTGGTCGGCGCGAGTCTGGCGGTGCTGGGACTCTTCGTGGTGAAGGTGGGTGTGATCGATCCACTGCGCGGCAAGGTGCAGTTCTTCCCCTTCGTGGAGAACACGGATCTGCTGGCCATCAGCCCGTGGATCCTGATCGCCGCCGTCGCCATCGCGTTCGTCGCAGGGACGATCGGGATGCGCCGCTTCCTCGACGTCTGAGGCGGTCGCGGTGAGCGTCGGCACACCCGGAGACAGGACCGCGGCCTCCAACCGCCGCGCGCGTCACGACTATCGGATCGAGGAGACGTTGGAGGCCGGCATCCAGCTCACCGGCTCCGAGGTGAAGTCGCTGCGCGGCGGGCGTGCCTCGCTCACCGAGGCGTACGCGCGGATCCGTGACGGCGAGGCGTGGCTCGAGGGCATGCACATCCCCCCGTACGAGCAGGGCCAGACGAAGGGATACGACCCGATCCGTCCGCGCAAGCTGCTGCTGCACCGCCGCGAGATCGACCGCCTGTTCGCCAAGGTGAAGGAGCAGGGCCTGGTTATGGTACCGATGCGTGTGTACTTCACCCACGGCATCGCCAAGCTCGAGCTGGGTCTGGGCAAGGGCAAGCGCGAGTACGAGAAGCGGCAGTCGATCGCCACGCGCGACGCCGAACGGGACATGGAGCAGGCCGCGCGACGCCGCCGGTAGAGCGCGGCGGTACCATCGGGGCCATGCCCGGTCCCCATCCCGACGAGATTGCCGAGGTGATCGACCTCGCAGCCCGGAAGGCCGGCGCCTATCTGAAGGACATCGCGGACCGCCCGGTTCGGGCGCCCGACGCCGAGGAGGTGGCGGCCGGCTTCGGTGGCCCATTGCCGTCCGAGGGCGCCGGCGCCGTGCGCGCCCTGGAGGAGCTCGTGGCGGGCTTCGACGGCGCGGTGCACGCAGCCGGCCCGAAGTTCTTCCACTTCGTGAACGGGGGAGTGACCCCGGCGGCGCTGGGGGCGGACTGGCTCACATCGACGCTCGATCAGAACACCGGCGCATGGGTGGCATCGCCGCTGGGTGGGCGCCTGGAGCAGGTGGCCGTCGACTGGCTGAAGGAGCTGTTCGGTCTGCCGGCCGCGTGGGGCGGCGTCCTCACCACCGGCGCGACGATGGCGAACTTCACCGCCCTGGCCTGCGCGCGCAGGTGGGTGGGGCTGCAGCAGGGCGTGGACGTGGAGGAGGCCGGTACCGCGGGCCTGCCGCCGGTGCCGGTGTTCGGCAGCGGGTACCTGCACCCCAGCGACGTGAAGGCGCTCGGCATGCTGGGCATGGGGCGCGGACAGGTGCGGCGCTTCCCGCGCGACGAGGTGGGTCGCCTCGACATCGGCGCACTGGAGACGGCCCTCCGCGACCTGAGCGGCGCGCCGGCCATCCTGATCGCCAGTGCCGGCGAGGTGAACGCCGGGGACTTCGATCCACTGCGGGAGATGGCGGACCTCGCCGAACGGTACGGGGCCTGGCTCCACGTAGACGGCGCGTTCGGACTGTTCGCGGCCCTCTCCAAGCGCACGGCGCATCTGGTGGAGGGCGTGTCGCGGGCGCACTCGGTGATCGCCGACGGCCACAAATGGCTGAACGTGCCGTACGAGAGTGGGTTCGCGTTCGTCCGGGATGGCGCCCTGCTGCCGGAGGTCTTCGCCGCGGGCGCGGCGTACCTGCCCGACATCGACGATCCCCAGCCGAATTGGGGGTACCTGGGACCGGAGATGTCGCGGCGGGCCCGGTCGATCGCGATCTGGGCGACGCTGCGCGCCTACGGCCGCGACGGTCACCGCGAGGTGGTGGAGCGCAACCTGGACCTGGCGCAGCACCTGGCGACGGCCGTCGACGCCGCCCCCGACCTCGAGCGGCTCGCCGAGGTGCCGCTCAATATCGTGTGCTTCCGGTACCGGCCGGCGGGCTCGGAGGACGGGCCGGCGCTGAACGACCTCAACCGCCGCATCGGCGAGGCCGCCCTGGCCGACGGCCGGGTGTTCTTCGGTGCCACGAGCTACGGCGGGCGCACGGCGTTCCGCCCGGCCCTGGTGAACTGGCGCACCCGGGAGGCGGACGTGGAGTTGGTGCCACAGGTCGTGCGCGAGCTGGGAGCCGCGCTCTCGAGGTGAGCTTCAGTCGTGTCGGCAGGTGGCCGTATACTCCATGAGACAACTGCATATGGGGGTGTACTGGCTTCGACTTGGACGTTCATCGTCCGGGGGAAGCGGGCCGTGATCCCGGATGTCACGTTAAACGCCGGATCAATACAAGCGCCGATAACTACGCGCTCGCTGCTTAATTAGTTAAGTAGCCGTCCCCTCCGGGGTGCCTGCACTCGGAGATGGGACGTCGTTCGCAGGCTCACGGAGGCGGCTCTGCCTGGGGGCCGCCACCGGACAACGCACCCGGGCTGGCCGAGAGGTGCTCCGCCGGTGGGAGCCTCGAGGCGAGATCTCACCACCTGGCTGCGCCCGGAGAAGACCCGGTCGGTCGCCCGAGCACGGGGGTTCGAATCCCCCCACCTCCACCCGTTGCGCGTCCTGCTCCGGGTCCACCTGGGCTCATCAGTTCCACGTGGCGCGGATTTCAGGTTGCGTGCCGGACGATCGCCCAGGATCCACCGTTTGACGGGGTTCCCAGCCAAGGGTA
>JBDUEF010000076.1:0-9721 GCA_040002535.1 Actinomycetota bacterium
TTCGACCACGAGCCGCTCGTGCCTTCCACCACCCAGACCCCCACACCTGAGGTCTTTCCCACCGTGAGCGGTTGGCTGAACGAGTCCACCCTCACGGTCATCCCGTCGGCGAGCTGCGTCGCCGGCGGCGGTGCCACGGAGATCCCGGAGTCCAGGGCGATGCCCTGACCCTGGAGGAGATCCCCCACGTTCGCGCTCATCGTGCGGATCGCCTCCGGACGCCCGTCCACGACGAGCGTCACCTGCTTGGCGATCGCGAGGTACGAGAGCGACGCCATCGCGAAGATGGTCACTGCCGTCGCCGCTCGTGTCGCCTGTCGGATCCGCAACCTGCGAACCCTGGTCGGACGTACTGCCAACCTTCCTCCTCGGTTCTGAGGAAGGCTCCGCGGGGAAGCGGCGAGGCCGGGCAGAAGCCTTCATGCTCTGACCGGGCAACAGTACCAACCCTCAACCCTCACTGCAAACTTGAACCAGAACGTACGTTCGAGTGCGTTTTTGCCGTTCAGAATGGCCCGGCAGTGATCACTGCATGCCGTCGAACACGGTGAAGGCGTTGGCGGCGGTCGCGTCGCGCAGGTTCTCGAAGGTTTCGCCGCGCGCGGCGGCGATCTCTCGCAGCGTGATCGTCACGTTGGCCGGTTCGTTGTCCGAACCGCGGACCTTCTGTGGCGAGAGGAACGGACTGTCGGTCTCCACCAGCAGCCGGTCGAGGGGTGCGCTCCTGGCCGCCTGTCGAAGGTGATCGTTCTTCGGGTACGTCACGTTGCCGGCGAAGCTGAGGTAGTAGCCGCGTGCCACACACTCACGTGCCACCTCGGCGTCACCGCTGAAGCAATGGATCACGACCCGCTCGGCAGAACCCTCATCGAGGACTCGAAGGGCGTCGGGCCACGCATCGCGAACATGGACCACCAGCGGCTTGCCGCTCTCGCGAGCCAGGTCGATGTGGAGTCGGAAAACACGCTCCTGGTCCTGCGCGGGCGACTGCATGCGGAAGTGATCGAGGCCGGTCTCCCCCACCCCGACGCACCGGGGGTCTTGGAGCATCTCCTCCAACTCCGCCTCCATCCGATGGTCGAGCGTCGAGGCATCGTGGGGATGCAGGCCCGACGTGGCGAAGACCCCGCCGAACGAGTCGGCGAGCTCGAGGCTCCGGCGACTCGTCGGTGCGTCCACGCCGACGCAGATCAAGCGGCCAACGCCGGCCAGCCGCGCCGCCTCCACCACCTGGGCAGGGTCACGATCCAAGAGGAAGAGGTGGCAGTGGGTATCCACCGCCCCAGACTGCACCGCGAGTTCAGGGTTCTGGTCGCTCATCCGGCCCCGAGCTTAGCCGGTCTCCACCTGCGGTCGACCAGGGGAGCTTCACGTGAAACGCAACACCGCCAACACTCCAGCGATACTTCAGCAGGCGATCGGACGCAGCTCAGCCGTCGAGCCGAGGGAACAGCGACGCGGCCTTCGTGGTCTGCGTGCCGGGCGGCATGCCACCCCAGTGAACGGCCTCCGGGAGTCGCTGTTCGGCGAGCGGCAGCGCCTCGTCCAGACCGAGCTGGGACCAGAGCCGCACGGCGGCCTCCGGCATCACGGGCGAGATCAGCACACCGAGGACGCGGAGCGTCTCGGCGGCGGTATAGAGGACGGCTCCGAGCTCGTCACGGCGGCCGGCGTCCTTCGCCAGGGCCCACGGCTCCTTCTCCACCAGGTACTTGTTCGCCGCGTCGACGAGCTCCCAGATCGCCCCGAGGGCCTGCGACAGGGCCACTGCCTCCATGTGCCCGTCGACCCGCGCCACGACGTCCGGGACGAGCGCCGGGATCGCTCCGTCCGCCGCGTCGCCGGGCTCCGGCACCCGCCCGGCGTAGGAGGAGCCGAGCATCGCCAGCACCCGGCTCGCCAGGTTCCCCAGGCCGTTGGCCAGGTCCGCGTTGTGCCGCTCCGTCATGGACTCCCAACTGAAGTTGCCGTCGGCCCCGAACTGGATCTCCCGCATGAAGTAGTACCGGTAGGAGTCCACGCCGAAGTGGTCGAGGAGCTCGAAAGGATGGATGCCGGTGCCGCGGCTCTTCGACATCTTCTCTCCGCCGAGGGTGAGGAAGCCGTGGCCGAAGACGGTGCGCGGGACCTCGAGGCCGGCCGCCATCAACAGCGCCGGCCAGATGACCGCGTGGAAGCGCGTGATGTCCTTGCCGATCACGTGGAGGTCGCACGGCCAGACCCGGTCGAAGGACGCCTCGTCGGCGCCGAAGCCCGGCGCCGTGATGTAGTTCAGCAGGGCATCCACCCACACGTAGATCACGTGGGAGGGGTCCCACGGGACCGGGATGCCCCAGTCCGAACCCGATCGCGAGATGGAGAGGTCCTGGAGGCCGCCCTTCACGAACGAGACGACCTCGTTGCGGCGGACCTCGGGCATGATGAACTCCGGCCGCTCCTCATAGAGCCGAAGGAGCGGCTCCTGATACGCCGAGAGCGGGAAGAAGTAGTTGTCCTCCTTCAGACGCTGAACGGGGATCCCATGGATCGGGCAGTTCCCGTCCACCAGGTCACTCTCGGTCTTGAACTCCTCACAGGACGGGCAGTACGGACCTTCGTAGGACCCCAAGACGACCTGGCCCCGGTCGTAGAGGCGCTGGACGAAGAGCTGGACCCGCTCGGCGTGCCGGGCCTCGGAGGTCCGGATGAAGTCGTCGTTGGAGATGAGGAGCCGCTCCCAGACCTCCCGCCACTTCGGCACCATCCGGTCGGTCCACTCCTGCGGCGAGATGCCGAGCTCGGCCGCGGACTTCGCCACGTTGTGGCTGTGCTCGTCGGTGCCGGTGAGGAAGTAGACGTCCTCGCCGCGCATCCGGCGGTACCGGGCGATCAGATCACACGCGATGATCTCGTATGCGGTGCCGACGTGCGGCTCGGCGTTCACGTACGGGATCGAGGAGGCGACGTAGAAGGTGTCACGGCCCATGGTCGGCCATCGTACAGGCACCGGGCGTGCCCGAAGACGCACGCACCCGACACTAGTCCATCACAGACTAGTTGGGCTCCTCGGCCTCCTCAGGTGCACCGTCGCCGATCGAGGCGCGGTACATGGCGTTGGCGCTGACGCCGTGTCGCGCGGCCACCTCGTGGGCGGCCGCCCGCCGTCGCATGCCGGTCCCGACGAGCGCCTCGATCTCGGAGAGATGCGAGGCCATGTCGACGGCCGCCCGGGGCGGCGCCCCGGCGATCACCACCGTGACCTCGCCCTTCAGCCGGGCGTCGCGGATGCCGTCCAGCACCTCGGACACCGCGCCGCGCAGGACCTCCTCGTGGAGCTTGGTGAGCTCACGCGTGACGGCCACGCGTCGGTCGCCCATCGCGCTCACCAGATCGCGGAGCATGGCGTGCACGCGAGCCGGCGACTCGAAGCAGACGATCGTGCGGGGCTCCGTCGCCAGCTCGCCCAGACGGCGGAGCCGCTCCCCCTTCTTCTTCGGGAGGAAGCCCTCGAAGACGAACCGATCGGTGGGCAGGCCGCTCACCACCAATGCCGCGATGGCCGCACTGGGGCCGGGGATCACGCGCACGTCGATACCCTCGGCGGCCGCCGCGCGCACGAGCCGGAAGCCGGGGTCCGAGACGCCGGGCATGCCGCCGTCGGTGACGATCGCCACGTCGTCGCCGGCCGTCAGACGCGTGATGATCTGCGGGACCCGCGCTCGCTCGTTGCCCTCGAACAGGGACAGCATGGGCTTGCGGATCTCCAGTCCCGCCAGCAGGCGCCCCGTTCGGCGTGTGTCCTCGGCCGCCACTAGGGCGACCCGGGCGAGCGTCTCCCGAGCGCGATCGGTCAGGTCCCCCAGGTTGCCGATAGGGGTGCCGACGACGTACAGCGTGCCGGACATCCCCCGATGCTCCCACGCCCCGCGTCCGGGGACGCGGGGACTGGCCCGTTGAGGCGGCCGGTAGGCTGGGCCCATGCCGACACAGGGGCACGTGCCGGGCCACAAGGACTACGCCTGCACGCCGCTGTGGAAGAAACTCGGGATCAAGGAGGGCTCGCGCGTCCTGGTGACGGGCGAGGTGCCCGAGGGCTTCGCTGTGGCAGATCTGCCGCCCGAGGTCGACGTGCTGGCGCGGGCCGGGAAGGTGATGGACGTGGCCCTCCTGTTCTCCACCTCGATCGCGCAGATCGAACGGCGGTTCCCGGCGCTCGCGCGCGGCATGACGCCGGCGGGCCGCCTGTGGATCGCGTGGCCGAAGAGAGCGGCGAAGGTCGAGACCGACACCACGTTCCAGAACGTGCAGGCGATCGGGCTGGGCGCGGGCCTCGTCGACAACAAGACCGCGTCGATCACCGAGGTCTTCCAGGGGATCCAGTTCGTCCTGCGGCTCCAGGATCGCCCGCCGCCTTAGACCTCCAGAGGCGTCGCGGGGGGCAGCGTCAGACGGAACGTGGCGCCGACGTCGGTCGGCACCAGCTCGAGGGTCCCGCCGTGCGCGCGGGCGATCTCGGCGGCGATCGCCAAACCCAGGCCCGCGCCACCGCCCCCACTGCGCGAGCGCGACTCGTCGGCGCGGAAGAACCGTTCGAAAACGCGCCGGCGATCCGCGGGCGGGACGCCGGGGCCCCGGTCGGCCACCTCCAGGACGGCGTCGCCGCCGCGCTCGGCCACCATCACGGCCACCGGTGTGCCCGCCGGGGTGTGCGCGCGGGCGTTCGCCAGCAGGTTGTCCAGGACCTGCTTCAGGCGATCCTCGTCCGCGTCCACCGGGACCGACGCGGGCGCGGTCAGCGAGATCTCGCCGCCCGTGGGGTCGGCCGCACGGGCGTCCTCCACCGCGCGTGCGGCCAGGGCGGCCAGATCGAAGGAGGTGCGCGAGACCGTCATGCCCTCGTCCATCCTGGCCAGCAGCAGGAGATCCTCCACCAGGAGGCCCATCCGCGCCGCCTCCCGCTCGATGCGCTCCATCGTCTTCGCCAGATCGTCGGGGTGGTCGGCGGCCCCGTGGCGGAAGAGCTGCGCGTAGCCGCCGATCGAGGTGAGCGGCGTGCGCAGCTCGTGCGATGCGTCGGCCACGAAGCGACGCAGACGCTCCTCGCTTGCCGTGCGTTCTGCGAACGCGGCCTCGATCTGCGCCAGCATCGCGTTCAACGCGATGCCCAGCCGTCCCACCTCCGTGCCGGGCTCGGCGGGCGTGACGCGCCGGGACAGGTCCCCCGCCGCGATCGCCCCGGCCGTCTCCTCGATGTCGGTGAGTGGGCGAAGCCCCAGGCGGACGAGGCCGAGGGCCGACGCCGCCGCCAGCACCAGCACGCCGGTCACGACGAGCACCTCCACCACCACCAGGCGATGCTGTGTCTCCGCGATGTCGGTGAGCGGGATCGCCACCACGACCGTCCCGCCGCCGCCCGCGACCGCCTCCGCGATCACCCGGTAGCGCAGATCGGTGGCCGAGCCGGCGGTGAAGAGGCGGAACCCCACGCCCGGGGCGCCGGTCGAGCCGGGCAGGGCGGAGGGCAGGAGGGGGGCGGGCTCCGCCCGGCCGTCGTATCCACGCAGCGGGTTCTCCTGGACCGCTGCGCCGTCGGGATCCAGGTACGCGGCGTACACCCCACCGAAGGGCACGAACACATGAGCTGGCTCACCGTCACGGTCGGCGGCGGCGGCGGCATCGGAGTTCTGCAGGATCGCGCGGAGCTGATCGTCGACGCGGCTCACCAGGAACGAGTTCAGGAACGCGTAGGTGGCGGCGCTCGCGCCGGTGAGTCCCACCGCCACCAGCACCAGCGTCGCCGCCAGCAACCGGCCGCGCAGCGAGCGGGGGCCGAACCCGCTCATCGAGGTTCGCGCAGCACGTAGCCGGCGCCGCGCACGGTGTGGATCAGGGGCGGCTCCGCGGCATCCACCTTCCGCCGGAGGTAGCTGATGTAGGTCTCCACGACGTTCGCGTCGCCGCGGAAGTCGTAGTGCCAGACGTGGTCGAGGATCTGCCCCTTCGACAGCACTCGGCGCGGGTTCAGCATCAGGTAGCGCAGCAGGTTGTACTCGGTGGCGGTGAGGTCGATCGGATCGCCTGCCCGCGACACCTCGTGCGCGTCCTCGTCCATCTGGAGGTCCGCGTACCGAAGCACGGACGCCGCACGTTCCTCGCGCGCGGGCGCGGTCCTGCGCAGGATCGAGCGGACGCGCGCCACCAGCTCCTCGAGGCTGAACGGCTTCGTCACGTAATCGTCGCCGCCGAGCGAGAGACCCTTGACCTTATCCTCGGTGGCGTCGCGCGCCGTGAGGAACAGGACGGGCGCGGTCCGTCCCTCGGCCGTCAATCGCCGGTGCACCTCGAACCCGTCGAGGTCGGGCAGCATCACGTCCAGCACGATCAGCGCGGGATCGAACTCCGCCGCGGCGCGAAGGGCGCGGCGGCCGGTGGCTGCCACCTCCACCTCGAACCCCTCGTAGCGCAGCACGGTGGCCACGAGGTCGCTGATGTTCGGCTCGTCGTCGACGACCAGCACGCGGAGCCCCTCGGCATCGCCCATGCGAGCACCATACGCCGCACATCCTGTGAAGTGCCTGTGAGAAAGCTCGGAGTTGGGCCAGACACCCGGAGGAATCACTCACAGTCGGTTCCCAGGGGGTTCCAAGCGACGTACGAGGTGGGAGGGACAACCTCTGGGGTGAACCGAGAGGCCGAGGAACCAAGGAGGTCCCGACATGTCCGCACCGACCAGGCACTCCATCCACGTGCGCCGCTCGATCATCCCGTTGGCCGCCGCCACGACCCTGCTGGCCTCGGCGTGCAGCGTGTCCTGGGGAGCGGGGTCGAGCGCCGCAGGGTCGTCGACCGCTCGCGCCGACGCCGCCACCCTCCAGCAGACGACGGCGGGCGGCTCCAACGCTGATCCTGCCGTCACGGCGATCGGCGCCGTCGCTCCCGCGGTCGTCACCATCACGAGCCGCATGGCCCCGCAGCAGTCGTCCTTCGGCATCACCTCCTCGGGTGAGGCAACCGGCACCGGCTTCCTGGTCCGCGCGGACGGCGTGATCGTGACGAATGCGCACGTGATCGAGGGCGCACAGGACATCACCGTCACCCTGCCCGAGCCCGACGGCCGCACGCTCGACGCCTCCGTCATCGCCACCGACGCGGGGCACGACCTGGCGGTGCTGGACATCAACGCCACCGGCCTGCCCACGGTCTCCCTCGGGAACTCGAACGACCTGCAGCTGGGTCAGCAGGTCGTGGCGCTGGGCTACGCCCTGGGTCTCAAGGGCGGCCCGACGGTCACGTCGGGGATCGTCAGCTCGCTCGACCGCACGATCGAGGTCCAGGATCCCAACGCCGCGTCGGGCACGCGCAGCTACGCCGACGTGTTGCAGACGGACGCCGCCATCAACCCCGGGAACTCCGGCGGACCGCTCATCGACTTGTCGGGTCGGGTGGTCGGCATCGACAGCGCCGGCTCGTCCTCAGCGGAGAACATCGGCTTCGCCATCGCGATCGACGCCGCGAAGCCCCTCATCCAGGAGGCGTTGAGCTCGGCTCGCTGATCCGTGACCGGCGTCCGCCGCCCCGCCGGACCCGTCGGCGGCGGACGCCGGTCGCCCCCGGATGGTGACGTCCCCGATACCCTGAGCCGGTGTCCCGTCTGGTGAGGTTCATCAACCGGCCCGTGGTGGCCATCCTGGCCGTCGGTCTGCTGGCCGGCGGTCTCCACTTCTGGCACCTGTCCTCCCCGCACGAGCGGATCTTCGACGAGGTCTACTACCCCAAGGCCGGGTGCATCCTCATCGGCGGCTCGAACGCGCAGTGCGGCGTGGACAGCACCGACGAGAAGTACTGGCGCCGGCACAAATGGGACGTCGGGTCGTGGACGCATCCGCCACTGGGCAAGTGGATGATCGGCCTCGGTGAGAAGGCCTTCGGGTTCGACACGTTCGGCTGGCGGGTCTCCGCGGCGGTCGTCGGCACGCTCACCGTGATGGCGGTCGCCACGATCGCCCTCCTGCTCTTCGGTGAGGCGCTCTGGGCGTTCGTGGCCGGACTGCTGCTGTCGATCGAGGGCCTGAGCTTCGTGATGGCCCGGACCGGGCTGCTCGACACCTTCATCGCGTTCTGGGTGACGCTGGGATTCCTCTTCCTGCTGTTGGACCGTCGATGGATCGAGCAGCGAACGCCCTCCGAGGAGGGGGAGGAGGAGGGCGCGCCGACGCCGGCCCGGCCCCCATCCCCGCTGTGGCGCCCATGGCGGCTGGCCGCCGGCGCCGCGCTGGGCGCCGCGATCGCCACGAAGTGGTCGGGGGTGGTGGCGTTGGCGGCCGCCGTGCTGCTGAGCGTGACCTGGGAGACCGTCCGCCGACGCCGTGGGCAGGTGGGGGGCTGGCGCGCCTTCGCGGGGACGCTCGCGCGCGAGAGCCTCGGGATCGTGGTCGCGTTCCTTCTGCTTCCGGTCATCGTCTACGTGGCCACGTACCTCCCGTGGTTCCACCATTTCGGCTGGAGCCTCGGAACCTGGTGGGAGAACCAGGTGGCCATCTGGGACTACCACCGGGATCTGCAGTGGTATCAGTCCGCCGGCCATGGCGCGATGACGCCGACGCACCCGTGGCTCTCACACGCATGGACGTGGCTGTCGATGCAGCGGCCGGTCCTGTTCTATGCGCGGTACCCCGGCGACGACACAGTGTGGATCACCACGATCGGCAACCCCACCATCTTCTGGGGAGCCCTGTGGACCCTGCCGTACACCGCGTACGCGTGGCGGCGCCACCGCGACTGGCGCGCCGGCTTCATCCTGATCGCGTTCGCCGTGCAGTACCTGCCCTGGTTCTTCGTGAGCCGGCCGCAGTTCTTCTTCTATATGACACCGATGGTGCCCTTCTTGGTGCTGGCCGCCGTGTACTCGGCTCGAGACCTCGCCGACATGCGGATCGAGCAGCGGGACCCGTACACGCATGCGGTCGTGGAGCGTTCGACGCTGCACCCGTACCGACCGTTCGTCTGGGTGTACGTCGGGTTGGCGATCGCGCTGTTCATCTTCTTCTTCCCGGTCCTGACCGCCGATCAGCTTTCGAAGACGGCGTGGCAACTCCGGGTGTGGCTGCCCGGCTGGACCTAAGAGGGTTTGCCTGCCGCACCGCTCGGGAATCACCGCGGCATGATCGAGCTGACGCAGGCGCGCGGACCGCTGAGCGGGTGGGTGATCTCGCAGCTCCGGGGATCCCCAGGATGGGCCGCCGCCCCCACCTTCGAGGGACTGCCCCGCACCGAGACCGAGGTCCTCGCCTCCGACGATCTGCATCTGGCCCTGTACCTCTGCTACGAGCTGGCCTTCGGTGGGATCGAGGGTGTCGACGAACGATGGGAGTGGGACCCGGACCTCCTGTCGTTCCGAGCGGCGTTGGAAGCTCCATTCGAGTCCGCGGTCCGGCGCCGCGTGGCGACGGCCCCCCCGGTGCCCGTGGGCACGATCGACGCGCGGTTGCGGGCGGTGTTGCGCATGGACTCCGGGCCCTCCCTGTCGCGCTTCCTCGAACGCACGGGCACGGTCGATCAGTACCGGGAGTTCCTGGTACACCGGTCCGCGTACCAGCTGCGGGAGGCCGACCCGCACTCCTTCGGCATCCCCCGTCTCCAGGGCCCGGCGAAGGCTGCCCTGGTGCAGATCCAGGCCGACGAGTACGGCGGCGGCGATGCGTCGTGGATGCACTCGGCGCTCTTCGCCCGATCGATGCGCGCG
>JBDUEF010000077.1:0-9616 GCA_040002535.1 Actinomycetota bacterium
CGAGCGGAGCACCTCGATCCGAGAGCGGCGTCCCTCGGTCGAGCATCGCTTCCAGGCGCTTCGCCATCTTCGGACCAGCCCCGTCCTCCTCGTGCTTGAAGTAGCAGAAGACGTCCGAGCTGTCGGCGAGGGCCGCACCGATCCGCCCGGCCCACGCCGCCAGCTCGTCGTCGGTGTACTCGGTCTTGCGCAACCGGAGGTAGCCGGCGGGCTCCCATGAGAGGTCCTCGGGCTTCGGATCGGCGTCGTCGGTCTCGGCCACGCACCACGTCACGCCCTGATCCAGCAGGAGCTCGCGTGCCGCCGCCCACGAGGGATGCCGGAACTCCATGGCGAAGCGCGGTGTTTCGGGCCCCGCCGCCGGCAGGTACCCCACGAACGACTCGATCAGCTCTCGGTCGTAGTGCAGCGAGGGAGGGCATTGGAAGAGGATGCATCCGAGGCGGTTGCCGAGCGTCCGGGCCCGCTCGAGGAAGTCCCGGACGTCCTCGTCGGTGTGGGCCAGGCGCTTGAAGTGGGTGATGCGCTGGTTCGCCTTCAGGGTGAACACGAACCCACCGCGCGCCTGCTCACGCCAGGCGGCCAGCGACTTCTCCGTCGGCCATCGCCGGAACGTGTAGTTGATCTCCACCGACGAGAGCTGCGAGGAGTAGTAGGACAGCATCTCGCGGTTCTTGAGGCCCTCGGGGTAGAAGACGCCGTGCTTCCAGCCGTCGAAGGAGAAGCCCGAGGTGCCGATGTAGAGGGAACCGACCATGGCTGGGATGATGCCATGCATGCCCACTCCCGAGGAACGTTTCTCCATCGCCGTCGGCCGCGGTGAGGTCTCCGCGGCGTTCGCGACCCCCGGCGTCGGCTCGCCGATCCTGGTGATCGCGCACGGCGCCGGCGCCGGCATGGACCACCCGTTCCTCGTGGGGTTCACACGGGCCGCGACCGACCTCGGGGTGGCCACCCTGCGCTTCAACTTCCCCTATGTGGAGGCCGGCCGCCGCTCCCCGGACACGCCGGCGGTGGCCGTCGGGACCTGGCGTGCCGTCATGGAGGCTGCCACGCCTCGCGCTGAGGGAGCGCCCGTGGTCGCGGGCGGCAAGTCCTACGGTGGGCGGATGGCGAGCGTCGCCGTCGCGGAGGGGATGCCGGCGACCGGCCTGGTCTTCCTGGGTTATCCGCTGCATCCGCCGGGGAGGCCGGAGCGGATCCGCGATCAGCACCTGTACGGGATCCGGGTGCCGATGCTGTTCATCCAGGGCAGCCGCGACCCCTTCGCCAGCCCGGATCTGCTGGAACCTGTCATGGACAAGCTCGGGAAGCTCGCCGCGCTGCACCCCGTGAAGGGGGGCGATCACTCCTTCAGGGTGCGTGGCGTGAAGGCCGAGCCGCGTGAGATCGGGGCCTCTCTCGCGCCGGTTGCCGCCGACTTCGTGAAGAGCCTGCGGGCCTGAGATGCCGCGCAAGAACCGGCGCGACCCCGAGTTCTTCCACGCACCCGAGCGGCCGGCGCAGCGCTCCGACGCACCGCCGTGGGCAGTGCTGCCCGGCTTCGACGTGCGCCAGGTGGGCGGCGAGAAGCCCTACCGGTGCCCCGGCTGCGACCACGAGATCCGCGCCGGTGTCTGGCATCTGGTGGTGGTCCCACAGGGGGACCCTGACTCCCGCCGCCATTGGCACGTCGAATGCTGGCGTCGCGAGACGCGCCGCCTGGGTCGGCACCGCAGCTGATCGCGGCGACCGGATGCGCCGACGCGTCGGAGGGGCGGGATACGATGCCCGGATGGACATGGCCCGGCCCGCCGAACCGAAGATCTGCACCCCGGTCGGCGACTCCAAGCGCCCTCCCTGCGACGCCTGTGGCGCTCCGATGGAGCCCGAGCACGCCCACCACAGGTGCCCGGAGTGCGGCTACATCCTTCCCTGCTGCGGTTGGTGAGCTATTCGCCGAGAACGCGGCTGTCATGCCACACGGCATGCATGGGCTTCGGATCACCATGAGCCATCGTCCGCGTGAAGAGACACGTCTCGATGTCGAACGCGAAGAGCAGTTGGGGACCCGGGTCGGTCGCCGCGAGGCTCAGGTCACCGCGCTCCGCGAGGTACATCGAGACGACCGCCTCTCGGACGTCCGCCTCTTTGACCAGGGATGCGTCGCCCGACACGGAGAACGCATCCTCGGTGGCGTCGCAGGGGAAGGAATGCATCCAGTATCGGCCATCTCGAAGAAGATCGGAGCGCTTGGGGGACGGGATCAGCAGAGCGTAGAGCCCGCCCTCGTGGAGAAGGGGGCACACGGGGTGCACGCGGGGGCCTCCATCTCCCCTGACCGTGGCAAGGAAAGCGAGTCCGACGGGGTACTGGTAGAACAATCCCTCACCCGCGTTGCGAGGGCCGAACTGAACGAAATCCGGCACAGTTCACCATGGGTGCCAAGTCTCAGCGTTTCGCCATCTCGGTTCAAGGCGGCAGCCCTCCTGGAGGCCGCTGTGTACGGTGTCATACATGCGCGGTACCATCCGCGCGTGGACGAGCCCGCCTTCGCACGGATGTGGGAGTTCGCCGGCCGGTGGTACGCACGTCTGGACTCCCCCGCGTTCATCGAGGTGACCGGAGTCACCCGGGAGCGCTGCCTGGAGGAGCTGCGCCGGCTGACCGGTGACGAGGTCACGCTGTCGGTGGAGGTCACCCCCGCGCTGGCCGGCGTCGCCGAGTGCGCCGAGATCATGGGGTGGGACAAGCGCCGCGTCATCACCTACGTGAACCGCGGCTCGTTCCCCGAGCCGCTGACGGCCCTGGCGTCGGGGCGGATCTGGCGCCGCGAGGACGTGGAGGCCTTCGCACTGGACTGGCAGGCGCGCCGTCGGAGCCGGAGCTCCCGGCCGTGACGGATGTCCAACCGAGGTTGCTCTTCCTGATCCGGCACGGCCGCTCGGACATGGAATCGCAGGACATGACGACGACCGCTCGCGGGCCGCAGTGGGACCCGCCACTGGGGGAGGAGGGCCGTCTGCAGGCCGAGCTGCTCGGCCGCCGCCTGGCCATGATGCCCCCACCGGCTGCCGTGTACTGCTCCACCTTCCGCCGGGCACGCCAGACGGTCGCGCCGTACGCGGCCCGCACCGGCTGCGAGGTGACCTACCTGGAGGACCTGGGAGAGGCGTTCATCGGCGCATGGGAAGGACGATCCTTCGAGGAGATCGTGAAGGACGACGGGGAGATGCTCCTCCTGTTCCGCAACCAGGAGGCCATGTGGCGAAGGGCGCCCGGCGCCGAGCCGCTCGCTCGGCTGCAGGAGCGAGCCTCGGCCGCCATCGCGAACATCCTGACGGTCCATCCCGATGGCAACGTCGTCGTGGTCGCGCACGGCGGCATCATCAACGCCTACATCGCACCGATCCTGGGGCTGCACGAGCGCGAGATGTTCTTCCTGCCCGACAACACCTCGATCAACACCGTCGCCGTGGATGGGGAGCAGCGCAGCGTGCGATTCCTCTCCGACGTCCGTCACCTGACCGATCCGCACTTCTTCGACCCCGAGGCCTGAGGGCGGGGTCCGGGCCGGCGCCCCCTATACTCGCCGCGCGACCGCTCGCGAGAGGAGACCGCCGTGTCCGTGAAGTTCCTGTCCGAGGAGTGGGCCGAGGCCCTGAAGAACGCCCTGAACGAGGACGATGCCTTCCGGACCGCCGCGGGTGTCAGCGCGGCAAGGATCCAGCAGGTCATCACGCAGGAGGCCGGAGAGACCCGCTACTGGATAGTGATCGCCGAGGGGGCGATCGACATGGGGATCGGCGACCTCGACCCGGTGGACGCCACCATCACCGAGAGTTACGACTCCGCCGTCGCGTTGTCGACCGGGGAGTTGAACGCCGTCACCGCGTTCATGACCGGCAAGATCAAGATCGCCGGCAACATGGGGATGCTCCTGGGTCTTCAGGGGGCACTCTCCCGTCTGCCCGCGGCCATGAGCTCGATCCAGACCGAGTACTGAGGGCCGTCTCACCCGCGGTCGGTCATCACCGCCACCGTGGCCGTCGCACGCGCCAGCAGGCGGTCGTTCCCATCGCGGATGTCCGCCTCCGCATAGGCGACCTGCGAGCCGACCCGAACGGTGGTGGCCACAGCGATGATCTGCCCGAGCCTGCCCGGTGCCAGGTAGTGCACATCGAGCTGGATCGTCACGTGCCGCCGTCCGACCGGGAGCATCGTGCGCACGGCCAGACCCGTCGCCGTGTCCGCGAGGGTGGCCATGACGCCGCCGTGCAGGGAGCCCTGGAGGTTGAGGTGGTGGTGGGTGACCTCCAATGCCACCTCCACCCGTCCCCTCGTCGCGCCGACCAGCTCCATGCCCATCCACGAATGGAAGGCGGAACGGGCGATCCGGTCCCGAAGGTCGGCCTCCATCTGCGCCTCGTCCATCCCGTCACCTCCCCGGTCGCGTAGTTTGTCACGGCAGCTCAGACGGGCCGTGGGCGCGTTTGAAGCTCCCTGGACCGGGAGAGAACATCCGGGGTCCGCCCGAGGGGGCTTCGACAGGCACCAGGAGAAGGGGGAGGCATGCGTCCACGGCTCTGGAAGGGGTTCGCGCTGCTCGCCATCTTGACGATGACGGCGGCGGCGTGCAGCAACAACGACAGCAACCTCGCAGGAGGCAGCACCAGTGGCGGCGGTTCGTGCAGCAGCGATATCAAGGTCGGCCTCGCGCTGGACGTCGGTGGTCTGGGCGACAACGGGTTCAACGATCTCGCGAAGGCCGCCATAGACAAATCGATCGCCGACGGGGTCGTATGCAAGGAGAACACGAAGTTGATCGAGTCCAACTCCGACGGCACGAACCTAGACGAGAACGTGCAGTCGCTCGCCGACGCCGGCTTCGACCTCATCATCGGCACCGGCTTCGCCTTCACGAGCGACGGGAAGATCAACGAGATCGCACCCGACTACCCGGACACGGACTTCGCGATCGTAGACGGGTACGCGACGGCGTGCGGAGAGACCCCAGAGGATTGCGGACTCGTGAATCCGGCCAGCGCCATCCCGAACGTGGTCGACCTCAATTTCACGGAAGAGCAGGGCTCATTCCTGGTGGGGGTCGCCGCTGCACTCAAGGCGCAGGAGCTGAAGTGCGACAACCTCGGATTCCTCGGCGGCCAGACCGGTTTCCTGATCGGGAAGTTCGAGGCCGGGTACCGCGCGGGAGTGGCGCAGATCGATCCGGGCATCACGGTGCAAGTGGAGTACATCGGAGACACTACGAAGGCCTTCTACGACTCGACGGCCGGCGAGGCGCTCTCGAACAAGATGTACGACAACGGCGCCTGCATCATCTACCACGCGGCCGGTGACTCTGGAAACGGGCTGTTCAAGGCAGCCGCCGCCCAGGGCAAGCTGGCGATCGGGGTCGACGCCGACCAGTACGACACCGTCACGCCCGATCAGTCCCCGTTCATCCTCACGTCCATGATCAAGCGCGTCGACACGGCTACCTACGACACCATCAAGGCGGTCGCCGACGGCGCGTTCGAGGGCGGGAAGGTGCTCGTCTTCGACCTCAAGAGCGACGGGATCTCGTACTCCATGTCGAACACGAAGGAGATGACCCAGGACATCATCGATCAGGTCGAGGTCTACAAGCAGAAGATCCTGGACGGCGAGATCGTTCCTCCCACCGACCCGAAGAAGGTTTGAGGGAAGGACGCGACGGGAGAGAAGGACGCGACGGGATGACGATCGACGGGGCGGGGCGCGGAAGCATCCCGCCCCTCGTCGTCCTCGAACACATCACGAAGCGGTTCCCGGGCATCATCGCGAACGACGACGTCTCCCTCGAGATCCACGCCGGTGAGATCCACGCCTTGATCGGGGAGAACGGTGCCGGCAAGTCCACGCTGATGCACATCTTGTACGGCGAGTACGGGGCCGACGAGGGACAGATCCTCGTGCGGGGCCAGGAGGTGGGCATCACGTCGCCGCGCGCGGCGATCGCGCTCGGCATCGGGATGGTCCACCAGCACTTCTCGCTGGTGGGCGTGTTCACGGTCGCCGACAACGTGGTCCTCGGGCACGAGGGTGGCAGGATCCTCCATGCAGACACGGCAGAACGCTCGGTGGCCGAGCTCGCCGACACCTATGGATTCCAGGTCGCACCGAGAGCCGTCGTCGAGACGCTTTCGGTGGGCGAGCAGCAGCGTGTTGAGATCCTGAAGGCCCTCTACCGAGGGGTCGACATCCTGATCCTCGACGAGCCAACGGCGGTGCTCACGCCCGAGGAGACGAAGGACCTGTTCACGAACCTCCGCCGCCTGCGCGACGACGGCAAGGCGATCGTGTTCATCAGCCATAAACTCGACGAGGTGCTAAGCGTCGCGGATCGCATCACGGTCATGCGGCGCGGTGCCGTGGTCGGAGCGACGCGGCCGCAGGAGACATCGAAGGCGGCCCTCGCGGAGATGATGGTGGGGCGCCCGGTCCTGTTTCGCCTCGACAAGCCGAAGGTCGAGATCGGGGCCGCCGTCCTCGAGGTCGACGAGGTCCGGACGGGTCGACTACAAGGTCTGTCCGTGCAGGTACACGCCGGCGAAATCGTCGGTGTCGCCGGTGTGGAGGGTAACGGGCAGCGTGAGCTCGCCGACGCGATCATGGGGCTTCGCCCGCTGGACTCTGGCCGGATCCGCCTGCACGGCCGTGATCTGTCCGGCTTGAACCCCGAAGAGATCCGCGACGCCGGCGTGGGATTCGTGCCCGAGGATCGTCACGGCCAAGGTTTGGTGCTGGACATGTCGTTGTGGGAGAACGCTGTGCTCGGCCGCCACGACGACCCCGAGTTCTCACGCGGCGGCGTCCTGTTCATCCGGAGGATGAAACAGCTCGCGGAGCGACTGCTGTCCGAGTTCGACGTTCGGGCGCGCAGCATCGAGGTGACGGCTCGCACGCTGTCGGGCGGCAACCAGCAGAAGCTGATCCTCGCACGCGAGCTTGAGCCCGACCCCGATCTGATGATCGCGGCACAGCCCACCCGCGGCCTCGACGTCGGCGCCATCGAGTTCATGTGGCGCCAGATCCTCGAGCAGAAGGCGGCGGGGCGGGCGGTCCTGCTGATCTCGGCCGAGCTCGACGAGATCTACGCACTGTCGGACCGGATCGTGACGATTTATGAGGGGCGTGTGACGGGGGAGTTCGGGCCTGACTCGCCGGCAGAGGAGGTCGGCCGCGGCATGCTCGGCGGCCGTGCTTCTGTCGGGGCGGGCTGACGGCCACGGTGACCGGCGACGTTCGTGCTCCGGCCGAGGCTCGCCGCCCCGAGTGGCTCGAGCAGGTGGGCGGACAGCTGTTGGCGTTGGTCGCCGCCCTCGCGATCGCGCTGCTGCTCGGCTGCCTCATCATCCTCGGCTACGGCGAGAGCCCGATCGTCGTGTACAGCTCGATCCTGCGGTTCTCGTTCGGCAGCGCGGAGGGCATCGGCTACGTGCTGGCCAACGCGACGCCGCTGGTCTTTTCTGCGTTGGCGGTGGCCGTGTGCTTCAAGGCCGGCATGTTCAACATCGGGGTCGAGGGCCAGTACATCGTGGGCATGGTCGTGGGTGCGTGGGCTGCCGTCACCCTCGGCTTCATGCCGGGGCCGCTGCTGATGATCACCGTCATCGTCTTCTCGATGATCGGTGGCATGCTTTGGGCGGCCGTGCCGGCGATCCTCAAGGTGCGAACGGGCGCCCACGAGGTCGTGACGACGATCATGATGAACGGCATCGCGGGGAGCCTGGTGGCGTGGGTGCTCAACGGACCCCTGAAGCTGCACCAGGTCGCGGGCCCCGGGGTCGGCGTGGGGTTCAACATCAACACCCGCACCGACACCTTCCCCTCGAACGCGAAGATCCCGGACCTGGGTCACGTCTTTGGGGTCAGGGCATCGGTGCACCTAACGTGGCTCTTGCCGGTGGCCGTGCTGGCCGCCACCGTGATCTGGTTCGTTCTCCGCCGGACCCGCCTCGGCTACGAGGCCCGAGCTGTCGGCGCCTCGGCGGGATCTGCCCGTGCCGGCGGTATCTCGATCGGGGGCGTGCAGCTGAAGCTGTTCCTGCTATCGGGGGCACTGGCGGGCCTGGTCGGGGTGCAGCAGATGATCGGCGACAAGAACTTCCTGCCGCTCGGGTACGAGGCGGGTCTTGGGTTCACGGGCATCGCGGTCGCGTTCCTGGGGCAGAACAACCCACTCGGGATCGTGTTCGCGGCGATCGTTTGGGGCACGCTTGCACGCGGCGAGACGGCCCTGCAAATCGACACGGACGTCCCCCGCGAGTTCGTGATCATCCTGCAGGGGATCTTCATCATGTCGGTCGTCGTGACCTACCAGATCGCCCGCCGTCGGCTGCTGACCCTGCAATTGCGGCGCGCCGCCGCGGTGGAGGACATCGAGCCACCTGCGGTACCCCGTGATGCGGCGGCGAGGGAAGGAGGTGCCTGATGACGCTCGGCGACCTCGGCGCGGCGATCGCGATCGCGTTCACGTATTTCGCGATCCTCTACCTGGCCGGGCTGGGTGGCCTGTTCAGCGAGCGCTCCGGCATCGTGAACATCGGCTTGGAGGGCATCATGATCATCGGGACTGTCACTGGCTCCTGGGGTGCTCATTACTTCACGCTGACGGCTCCCGACGGCGTCGGCTGGGGATTGCCGTGGGGTCCGATCATGGGGCTGCTGATCGGAGCCGCGGCCGGGGCGCTGTTCGCCCTGATCCACGCGCTGGCGACGGTGACGTTCCGGGTCGATCACATCGTGTCAGGCGTGGTCATCAACCTCGTCGCGGTCGGCCTTGCGCGGTTCCTGTCCACGATTTTCTTCGGCCAGGCAACGCAGTCCCAGGCCGGGCAGCCGCACCTCGAGCCGATCGACATCCCGCTGCTGTCGCACCTGCCATGGGGGTTAGGCCGGGCCTTCTCGAACCTGCCGCCGATGGTGCTGGTCGCGGCGTTCCTTGTGATCCCGGCGACCTATGCGTTGAACCGGACCCGTTGGGGGCTGCGCCTGCGCTCCTGCGGGGAGAATCCCGAGGCCGCCCGATCCCTGGGCGTGCGTGTGGCGCCCCTGCGGTACCAGGGCGTGCTCCTGTCCGGCGCCCTCGCCGGGCTCTCCGGAGCCTTCCTGTCCGTCGAGGTCGCCTACAGCTGGAGCGAGGGGCAAACGCTGGGCCTCGGCTTCATCGCGCTGGCTGCCCTGATCCTGTCGAACTGGAACCCGGCGCGTCTGATGTTCGCCGCCTTCATCTTCGGCTTCGCACAGGCCGTGCCGCTGCGGCTGGCCGACGCCCCTTTGATCCGCCTGATACCGCCCGAGTTCGTCCGAATGACGCCGTACGTGGTGACGATCGTGGTGTTGGCCGGGTTCGTCGGGAAGGTGCGGCCGCCCGAGGCCGCCGGTCGCGCGTACGAGGGAGGGTCGACGTAGCGTCAGATCGTGCCGTAGAGCCGGTCTCCGAAATCCCCGAGGCCCGGCAGGATGTAGGCGTTCGCGTTCAGCTCGCGGTCCAGGGCGCCCGCAACCACGGGCACGTCGGGGTGATCGGCCTGCAGCCGCGCGAGCCCCTCCGGGGCGGCAACCACGCACACGAACACCACGTCGTCGGCGC
>JBDUEF010000078.1:0-9477 GCA_040002535.1 Actinomycetota bacterium
GATTATCCGTTCCGCTCCCAGGAGACATCAGACGCTAAAACTTGCCACGCGCCCCGGCGGGGTGGGGCCGCGGTCAAGTCGAGGCTCTCGAACCGCGTGCCCTCAGCGCTATCATCCTTCCCGTGGCTCTCCTCCTAGCGGCGCTCTTGGGCCTCGCCTTTGGCGCGGCAGACCAATATCTCGGGAGCATGTCGTGGCTTGGGCAGTGGGCGTCAACGGTGGCCCAGATGTCCGCGCCCTGGCTCGTCCTACCCTTCGTCGTCGGTATGACCCAGGAACGCCCTCGGAGGGCCACGGTCCTCGGCTTCGTGGCTACGGCAGGGGCGCTGATCGGATACTTCGCGATGACGTACAGCCCCATGGAAGTACACCCATGGTCCCTGGACCGTTTCACCACAGGCGTGGTCGCGATCGCGACGAGTGGCTACAACCAGGCGTACATCCTCGGCGGCATGGCGACAGGTCCGCTGTTCGGGCTCCTGGGCCAGCGGTGGCGGGTTCACCGGTCGTGGGTGAGTGCAGCGCTGGTTGCAGGCGCGCTCTGCCTGGAACCGTTGGCTCGTTGGGCGACCGGGCAGCGCCCCTACGCGGCCCCCTCTGTGTGGGGGGTCGAGGTTGCGGTTGGGGCGGTCGCTGCCGCGCTCTTCACCTTCGCAATCCTGGCTTCGCGGCGCGCAACCACGCTGGTCCCTCCCCATGCCCGCGCGGGGTGAAGCGTGCTGATGGGTAGCTGACGACCCCGTAGGCGTCAAACCTGGACCTGCGCTCTCACTGTCGGTTGTCGAGGTTGAAGGTGGAACCGTCGCCTCGGTGGGCCGAATCACGACCGGCGCGTACCTCGCCGACAAATGGTTGCCCCATCAGGCGCACCAAGTGGGTCGCAAGACCTGGAGGCGATATGAGCAGCTGGTGCGTCTTCATGTCGCACCCGTAGTCGGGTCGGTCCGGCTCGTGCGCCTTCGCCCGCTCGACGTGCAGCGTGTTGTGGACGAGATGCTTTCGACCGGGGGGCCGCGGCCGCTTCGGTGACACAGGCCTATCACGTGCTCTCCGCAGCGCTCGAACAGGCCGTTCGCTGGCAACTTCTTTCGGTGAATCCCGCGAGGGCGATCCGCCCCCCCCGCCCTCAACACCTCGCCCTGCATGTTCCAACGGCCGCTGAAGGAAGACTCCTCGTGGCGGAAGCGGAGGGTTCGTGGATCGAGGGCGTCGTCCTTCTCGCCTCGGGCACGGGGATGCGTCTCAGCGAGGTCCTCGGTCTGCCATGGAGCAACGTCGACCTAGACCTTGCCGTCCTCCGGGTGGACCGGACGATCGCCTGGGAGGGATCGGAGTTCCTCTTCGAGGAACCCAAGACCGATTACGCGCGACGGACCGTGGCGCTGGCCCCTACTGTGCTGCTGTGGCTCAAGCGACAGAGGCGTGTTCAGAACGAGCGACGGCTGCTGTTTGGACCTGCGTGGCGAGTTGGCCCGGATGTCGTCCATGAGGGCGGGGATGGAACACCCTTGCGCGACGATTCGGTCAGTTCAGCGTTCGCCAGCCTCGCGGAGCGTGCGGGCATGCCGGCAGTCCGGTTCCATGATCTGCGACACGCATACGCCACTCGACTCCTCGAAGCCGGGGTGCACCCGAAGGTCGTGAGCGAGGCGCTTGGCCACTCCTCTGTTGCCTTCACGATGCAGGTGTACCAGCACGTCATGCCGTCGATGCAGGAGACGGCTGCGAAGGCGATCGAGCGGGCGCTAAGGGGGGATCACTAGTGGCCAAACTCGTGGCCACCTCGACTGAGCGGCCGACCGTCGCAGCACAGGCACCGCAGGTAGATCCTGGTGGGCCCCCGGGGATTCGAACCCCGAACCTGCGGATTAAGAGTCCGTTGCTCTGCCAGATTGAGCTAGAGGCCCGACGCAGTCTAGCAAGCGTGCCTGAAGCCATTGAACGAGGGTGACCGAGGGGACTTGAACCCCCAACCCCCAGGACCACGACCTGGTGCTCTAACCAGATTGAGCTACGGCCACCACGTTCGTACTGCCACCGCAACGATACCAACGCCCGCGCCATCGCGTTCCCGCCGATCCGCGGCCCTGCGGTATCATCCCGTCGAAGGCTGAACGGCCGTTCAAACTCGAACGGCCTTCCATGTCGGGAGGCGGTACGCATGGCTGTGCGGCAGCCGATCCAGATCGACTTGGAGCGTGTGGACGAGCTGATCGCGGACGAGGAGGCGGCGCTCGAGCCCACGCACCGCGCCTCCATCGAGTACCGGAGGATCGCGGAGCGCTCCGTCGCCGGCGGGGTGGCCTCCAGCTGGCAGGACTCGCCACCGCACGCGATCTACGTCGACCACGGGCTCGGCAGCCGGCTGTGGGACATCGACGGCAACGAGTACGTGGACTTCCACCTGGGCTACGGCGCCATGGTGATGGGCCACGCGCACCCGCAGATCGTGGAGGCGATCCGCACGCAGGCGGGCCTCGGCACGCACTTCGCGCAGCCCACGAAGGACCTGGACGCGGTGGGGGAGAATCTGGTCGAGCGGTTCAGGCTGCCGCTCTGGCGTTTCTGCAACTCCGGCACCGAAGCGACCCTCGAGGCCGCGCGGCTGATGCGCGCCAACACCGGCCGCGACGTCATCATCAAGATCGAGGGGACCTACCACGGGCATCACGACGCGCTGATGTTCTCGGTGGCGCCCGACCCGGAGCTGATCGGGCCGCGCGAGCACCCGGTCAGCGTGCCGCAGGCCGAGGGCATCCCGGCCGCGTTCGGCGAGGTGGTCCGCGTGGTGCCCTTCAATGACCTGGACGAGGTGCGGCGCGCGCTGGCCGACCATGCGGGCAACGTGGCCGGCATGATCGTGGAGCCGGCCATGATGAACTGCGGCGTGATCTTCCCCGAGCCCGGCTACCTCCAGGGGATCAAGGACCTGGTCCACGAGGCCGGCGCGTACCTGGCCTTCGACGAGGTGAAGACCGGCCTCACGCTGGCGTACGGGGGCGCTGCCGAGGTGTTCGGCGTCACCCCCGACATCCTGTGCCTGGCGAAGGCGCTCGGCGGCGGACTGCCGTGCGGCGCGATCGGCGCCACCCGCGAGCTGTTCCAACCCGTGATCGACGGGACCTACGACATGGCCGGGACCTACAACGGCAACCCACTCACGATGGCGACGAGCTGCGTCACCCTCACCGAGGTCATGACGCCCGACGTCTACGACCACCTGAACGTGATCCACGCCGCGCTGGCCGAGGGCTGCACGTCGGTGATCGAGCGGTACAACCTCCCGGCCTACGTGACCGGCGTCGGCGCCAAGGGGTCGGTGATCTACAGCGCCACGCCGGTGCGCGAGTACCGCGACAGCCTGCACATCGACGAGCGCATCACCTATCTGGCATGGCTCGTGCAACAGAACCGTGGCGTGTTCAAATCGCCGTGGTCCAAGCAGGAGACCTGGACGACGGCGATCACGCACACCCGCGCAGACGCCGACACCTACGTGGCGAACTTCGAGGAGCTCGCCACGATGCTTACGCGATAGCCGCGTTCCACACGACCGAGGGAGACCGAACGATGGATGCCCGTGAGACCGTTCAGATCGACATGGGTCTGGTGGAGGAGCTGACCAAGCAGGAGACGGCGGCCCTGGACGCGAAGCACGAGCGGTCGCTGTCGTACCGGGAGGAGGCGTCTGCGCACCTGCCGGGTGGCGTCAGCTCGAGCTGGCAGATGTGGCCGCCGCACCCCATCTACGTGGCGCGCGGGGAGGGCTCCCACGTCTGGGACATCGACGGCAACGACTACGTGGATTACCACAACGGCTACGGCGTCATGGTGATGGGCCACGCGCACCCGAAGATCGTCGAAGCCGTGCAGCGGCGGGTCGAGCTGGGCACGCACTTCGCCCAGCCCACGGAGGACGCGCTCCCGGTGGCGGAGAACCTCGCCGAGCGCACCGGCCTGCCCTACTGGCGCTTCGGCAACTCGGGCACCGAGGCGACGCTGGACGCCTGCCGGATCATGCGCGCCTCGACGGGCCGCGACCTCTTGATGAAGATCGAGGGGACCTACCACGGCCATCACGACGCGCTGATGGTGAGCGTCTTCCCCTCGCGGGAGGACGCGGGACCTCGGGACCATCCCCACGCCGTCCCGCAGACCAAGGGCATGATCCCCGGCGCCGCCGACAGCGTGGTGAACGTCCCGTTCAACGACGCCGACGCGGCCGAGCGCGCCTTCGCCGAGCATCCGGGGCGGATCGCCGGCATGATCGTCGAGCCCGTCATGACCAACTGCGGCGTGGTGCTGCCCGACCCCGGCTACCTCCAGCGGCTGAAGGAGATCTGCGCCGCCAACGGCGCGATGTTCGCCTTCGACGAGGTGAAGACCGGGTTCACGGTCGCGTGGGGCGGCGCCGTCGAGGCCTTCGGCGTGCAACCGGATCTGATCGCGTACGCGAAGGCGCTGGGCGCGGGCCTGCCGTGCGGCGCGATCGGCGGCACCGAGGAGGCCATGAGCATGGTGATCTCCGGCGATCTGGAGCAGGTGGGCACGTTCAACGGCAACCCCCTCACGATGGCGGCCGCGAAGGTGAACCTCACTCAGGTGCTGACGACGGACGCGTACACGCGCCTGGACGAGGTGAACGCGATCCTCGATGGGTGCAACGGTGTGATCGAGCGATACGGATTGCCGGCCAGCATGAAGCTGCAGGGCGCGAAGGGCTCGATCGACTGGCACACCGAGCCGATCCACGAGTACCGCGACCTGTGGGACATCGACGACCGCGTGCCGCAGCTCGCGTGGCTGTGGCAGCTGAACCGCGGCGTCTTCAAGTCCCCCGGCTCGAAGTGGGAGAGCTGGACGACCTCGATCGTGATGAGCGACGAGGACGCCCAGCGCTACGTCGACAACTTCGAGAGCCTGGGCGCCGCGATCGCGGGGTAGGTCCCGGCGGTCCCGTAGTCTGCGCCGCATGCCCCTCCTTGAGCTCTCTCGTACGGATGCGCGACGGCTGGCCGTCCTCGGCCAGATGCTGTCGGCGCCACAACCACGGACGATCGCCGAGGTGATGACAGGACTCGGCGAGGTGCAGATGGATCCGGTGTCGGCGATCGCGCGCACCGAGCACCTGGTTCTGTGGAGCCGGCTGGGGAAACGCTTCAAGGTGGCAGCTCTGGAGCGGATGCTGTGGGAAGAGCGCTCGCTCTTCGAGTACTGGGCGCACATCGTGCCGACCGCGGACTTCGGCCTGCATCGCGACGCGATGAAGCGGTACCTGGCCGGCGATGCCACCCGTCACCGGTACACGCGTGAGTGGCTCGCCGCGAACGCCGCGTTCCGCCGGTACGTCCTGCACGAGCTGAAACAGCGCGGACCGCTGCGGACCCGCGACCTCGAGGACCGCACCGCCGAGGGCTGGCGCACCGGCGGGTGGAACGACGAGGGCCGGTTCACCGGGATGATGCTGGAGGTCCTGTGGGGCCGCGGGGAGGTGATGGTGGCGGGCCGCGACGGCGGGCAGCGTCTGTGGGATCTGCCCGAGCGGGTGGTGCCGGTTCGCGAACCGACTCTTCGTCCCACCGAGATCGCCCGGCGGGTCGTGGAACAGCAGCTGCATGCCGGCGGCGTCGTGCAGCCGAGGAAGATCGGCCTCGCGTGGCACGGCAAGCCCGAGGGCTGGGACCGGACGCTGGCGAGGTTCGAGCGGGAGGGCCGCGCCGTCCCGGTGAAGGTCGAGGGCCTGCCCGGAGCCTGGTACACGCATGGCGACCTCCTTGCGAGGCTGCCGAGGTTTCGCCCGAGGACCGTGCTCCTGTCGCCGTTCGACGACCTGATCAGCGACCGCAGCCGCGCGGAGCGCCTCTTCGACTTCTCCTACCGGATCGAGATCTACGTGCCGAAGGCGAAGCGGCAGTACGGCTACTACGTCATGCCGATCCTGCACGGCGACCGGTTGATCGGCCGCCTGGACCCCCGGTTCGATCGGGTGACCGGCACGCTGCACGTCCAGGGGGTCTGGGCGGAGCCGGACGCGCCTGCCGACGCCGGATCGGCGATCGCCGCGACACTCGCCGACCTCGCTACGTGGCGGGGCGCGCGAGACATCGTCCACGAGGGCCCGGTGCCGCGACCGTGGCGACGCGCGATCCGTGGGTGACCTGGGGTCACCGGCGCCACAGGCGGTCCCATCTGCGACGTCACTACACTCGCTGACCTGACGTCTCGAAGGGTTGGGCACATGACGAAGGGCATCCTGGAGCGGCTGGCGGACGGTCCCGTGTTGGGCGACGGCGGCTACCTGCTGGAGATGGAGAAGCGCGGGTACGTGCAGGCCGGCCCGTTCACGCCGGAGGTGGTGATCGAGCATCCCGACGCCCTGGCGCAGCTCCACCGTGAGTTCCTGCGCGCTGGGGTGGATGTTCTGCAGACCATGACCTTCTACGCCAGCGACGACAAGCTGGCGACCGTGGGGCTGGAGGGCAAGGTCGACGACATCAACCGCAACGCTGTGCAGATCGCGCGGCAGGTGGCGTCCGAAGGCGATGCGCTGGTGGCCGGGAACCTGTGTCTGACGTGGGCCTACGATCCGGCGGACGCGGCCAGCAGCGATCACGTCCGCGCCCTGTTCGACCGGCAGCTCCAGCAGCAGATCGACGCCGGCGGCGTCGACTTCTGGATCGGGGAGACCTTCAGCTACCTCGGCGAGGCGCTGCTGTACGTGGAGCGCGCGAAGGCCACCGGCCTGCCGGTGATGGCGACGATGTCGTTCGAGAAGCTGCCGGCGGCCTCCTACGAGGGGGACTCGCCGGGGGATTGTGCGCGCGCCCTCGCCGACGCCGGTGCCGACATCGTGGGGGTCAACTGCCTGAACGGGCCCGACCAGCAGCTGCCGCTCGCTCTGGAGATGCGCTCGGCGGTGGGCGGCTACGTGGCCACGCAGCCCGTCGCGTACGCGACCACCGACGAGCGCGCGGACTTCACGTCCTCACCGAGCTTCCCCTACGAGCTCGACCCGATGCAGATGAGCCGCCACCAGATGGCGGACTTCGCCCGGCGTGCGAACGACGCCGGCATCCAGTACATCGGCTCGTGCTGCGGATCGGTTGCCGGCCACGTTCGTGCGATGGCGAAGGTGCTGGGCAAGCAGCTCGGCGCGGAGCGGAACTGGAAGTCCTCGACCGGCAGAGCGATGTCGGCCTACGAATACCACGACCACGACGAGACCGAAGCGGGCTGATGCCTGCGCGTCGCGCGTTCGACGTCGCCGTGATCGGGGTCGGTGGCATCGGATCGGGCGCCGTGTACTGGGCGGCGAAGCGGGCGGGCGCGGGGGTCCTGGGGCTCGAGCGGTTCGAGCTGGGGCACGAGCGAGGCGCGTCGCAGGATCACTCGCGCATCATCCGGCTGAGCTACCACACGCCCGACTACGTGCGGTTCGCGCAGGACGCCTACACGGCGTGGTCGGAGATCGAGTCCGACAGCGGCGGGCAGCTCGTGATCCGCACCGGGGGTCTGGACCTGTACCCGGAGAGCGCCCACGACTGGACGGACGCCTACTCGAGCTCCCTCGATGCGCTCGGCATCGGCTACGAGTGGCTCGACGCCGCCGAGACCATGCGCCGGTACCCGCAATGGCGACTCACCGACGATGTGCGCGTGATGTATCAGGAGGCCACCGGCATCGCGGCGGCTGCCCGGGCGAACGCCGCACACCGCCGCGTGGCCACCGAGCTCGGCGCCACCATCGTCGGCAACCAGCAGGTGACGTCGGTCACCGACGTCGGTGGGGAGTACGAGATCGTCACCGCCACGGGCGACACCTGGCGTGCCGAGCGGGTGATCGTGACGGCCGACGCGTGGACGAACGAGATCCTGGCGAGCTTCGACGCCCACATCAATCTCACCGTCACGCAGGAACAGGTGGCGTATTACGCCTCGGAGAACCAGTCCTCCGTTCAGCCCGAGCGGTTCCCGGTGTGGATCTGGATGGGCACCCCGTCGTTCTACGGCCTCCCCGCGTTCGGGGAGGCGGGCGCGAAGATCGGCTGGGACGCAGGGGGACGCGAGGTCACGGGCGACACGCGGACCTTCGAGCCGGACCCCGCCTACACGGCGGCGCTCGACGGCTTCATGCAGAGGCATCTGCCGGAGGCGTTCGGGCCGCACATCGCGGTGAAGACCTGTCTGTACACCATGACGCCGGACCGCGACTTCGTGATCGACCGGATCCCGGGGCAGGAGCGGGCGGTGGTGGGCCAGGGCGCCGCACACGCGTTCAAGTTCGCCGGCGTGGTCGGAAGGTCGCTGGTGGAGTTGGTGTTCGACGGGACGACGGTGAGCGACATCTCGCCGTGGACGATCCACCGAGAGGTGCTCACCATGGCCGATCCGCCCCGCTCCTGGTTCGTGTAGAGCCCGGATCGGGTGTCGTTCAGATGGTCGGAGCGGCCGTGTCGGGGAAGCGGTCGGCACGCAGCAGCAGATCCTCGGCCTCCTGCGGCAGCCCCTGGGTACTGATGGCCTTCTGCAGGTGCCGCATGTACGCCTCGGTGGGACGGATGTACGCCGAGTGCGAGTCCACCCGGAACGTGCGGGCCGCAACCCTGCCGACGGGCCCCTCCACCTCCACGTCGACCCGGACGTCCAGCGAGGCGTCGGACCCTTGGAAGGTGTCGAAGCGGGCGAAGTCCTCGTCGGGGATGTCCCACAGGACGCCCCAGATCGTGCCATCGGGATCGGGCATCGCGTTGACCGCCCCGCCCGCCCATTGGCGGCTGGCCACGTTGAACTCGACCCGGTAGCCGTCCAGGCGCGCCGGCCCGACCTTGCGTGCCTCGGGGCAGGCCACGTACATCGAGGAGGTCCCCATCAGCGCCCCGTACGCGAAGTAGTGCGTCATCGGCGGATAGTAGCCCGTTCGTCCGAACGCCGCGTTCGACGGGCCGGGCGCGAGCGCCGCTAGACTGCGCGACGTGGGCGAGCCGCAGGTGGGCGTGATCATGGGATCCCGGTCCGACTGGGAGACCATGAGGGCCGTCGCGGAGACGCTCGACCAGCTCCAGGTGTCCTACGAGACCCGCGTGGTGAGCGCCCACCGCACCCCGGACCTGCTGTTCGACTACGCGGCCGGCGCGGCCGGTCGCGGGTTGCGGGTGATCGTCGCCGGCGCCGGCGGCGCCGCGCATCTGCCGGGGATGACCGCCGCCAAGACCCACCTGCCGGTGCTGGGCGTGCCGGTGGAGTCCAAGGCGTTGCACGGCATGGATTCCCTGCTGTCGATCGCCCAGATGCCGGCCGGTGTGCCGGTGGGCACGCTCGCGATCGGACGTGCCGGCGCGGTGAACGCCGCCCTGCTGGCGGCCGGCATCCTGGCGCTGCACGACGACGAGCTCCGCGAACGCCTCCTGGCGTTCCGGGCCGCGCAGACCGAGTCGGTCCTGGCACATCCCGATCCCTCCGGCTGATGCTCGTCGCGAT
>JBDUEF010000079.1:0-9372 GCA_040002535.1 Actinomycetota bacterium
GAAGTGCATGTAGTCCTTCTCGGCGTGCCAGTCGCCGCCCCAGCGCCATCCGATCCTCTCGAAGGATCGGATCACCACGTCGCCGGAGTGGATCATGCCCGGCAGGTCCTTCGAGCGATCCAGGTAGGCGCGGGCCGCGCGCCGCAGCACCGAGCCGTCTCCGCGGACGTAGGGATTCTGCAGCGGGTTGATGTCGATCGCCCACCCGTAGGAATGCTGGGAGTACGTGGTGCCCTCCGTCACCGGGCGGCAGTTGAAGCCGGCCGTGACGCTCCGCGTGGTCTCGAAGTCCGACGCGCGTGTGGGATGCCACTCGCGGGGGATCGCCACGCGCTTGATGGGGAAGCCGTGGCTGAACAGGCGGTGGAACACCCACAGGACGTCGGCGGCCACGGACCGGGCGACGATCACGGGACCGGACCGCACCTCCCCGTGGAAGTCCACGTATCGCACGGCCACCGAGCGCAGGTCCTCGAGCCCGACCGGGCATCCCGGATGCCAGTTGCGGCCGGTCAGCTCCTCGCGCAGATCGGCGCCGATCGGGTGGATGCCCCATCTTGTGAGAGATGCGGCGCTCGCGGCGGCTGCCGGAGGGCTCGGACCCGGGCCGATCGTGCCCGTGCGGTCCGCTCCAGTGGTCCGGGGCGAGGACGTGGAGCATCCCGCCAGCACGATCGCCAGGATGAGGGGCACCGTCCTCGTCACCGAAGCATCATGCCCCACCGACCGCCGTGGCGAGGCCGCGGACCCTCGGCGATGACGCGTCCTACCCGGTCAGCTTCACCGAGATGATGCCGAAGTTCTTCCCACCGTTGGGGTCGATGCCGTCGATGGTGTAGTCCTCCCACCGAGCCACCATGCACCGTCCCGTTGCCGTGGCCGCGACCCCCGGCATGTGCGACAGGCAGTACGTGTACGCCTCCGGCGTCTTCCCCTTGTACAGGTTCACGATCGTGAGGTGGGCGAACCCGATGATGTCGTACTTGTCGGTCGAGCAGCCGGCGGTGGTCGGCGTGCAGATATTGCCGTTCATGTCGACCTGTTGTGACGAATCGTTGACGGGAAAGAGCAGCTTCAGCCCCTGGTCGCGGGCCTGCAGGATCTTCTTATCCAAGCTGGCCCCGAAGTTGCCCTGGCCGCGACACACGTAGGTGGGGGCCGGAGCCGGGTTGATCGGCAGCGGCCCGGGGAAGCCCTGGAACATCCACGTGTCGAACTCCGGCGGGGTGGACGCGTTGCACTGGTCGGTCTTCAGCACGTTCCACCTGTTGAGGTCGAGGGTTCCCCACTCGGCGTTGTCCAGCGCCGTTCCGGACGGGGGCCCGCCTGACCCCATGTCCCACCAGAAGGCGCAGATCCTGGGGACGAAGGGCTGCGGCTCGCCGGGTGGAGGTGGGATCTGGCAATCGCTCAGCCGGTTGGCGCTCAGCATCAGGGGTGCCACATGCTCGGTGTTGCCGGAGCCACCCCAGACCGCGGTCGCGGTCGTGCCCACGGTCGCCTGGTCGGACAGGCCCAGCACCGGCGCGAACGCGAGGGATTGGCTGGTCTTCAGACGGACGGTCACGGTGCCCGAGGGCGCGTCGCAGCTGGGCGTGTAGACGGGGGAACCGTCGACGTAGGAGCCGGTGGCGTTCTCGCCTGCGTATTTGATGATCTGCGAGTTGGCATCGATCTGGCCGTCTCCCAGCCCGCAGGATTGGGCGGCGGCCAGTGCGGCGGCGTCGGCGGCGTTCACCATGGCACGCCGGCTGAGCAGCAGGGTGCCGACGTCCATGGTCAGCACCAGCATCGCGAAGATCGCGACCAGGCACAGGGTCACGATGACGGCGACCGCGCCGCGCTCGGACTCGGCGTCGGCCAGCCGTGCTCGCCATGGGGCGGTGGGGGAGGGGTGTCGCGTCATGGGCCCATGGTCCTACGCTGCCGTGCGGAGCCGCACGCGCAAGATTGCGTGTTCTTCATCCGGTCGAGCGGGTCAATCCGCGAGGAGGGCGATCTGGCTGACGCTGGTCCGTCCGACCGCGAACCCCGCCCGGCAGTACGCGAGGTAGTAGCGCCACATCCGCCGGAAGCGCTGGTCGAAGCCCATCTCGGCGATCTGCGGCCATGCAGCGTCGAAGCCCTCGAGCCAGCGATGCAGCGTACGCGCGTACGGATCGCCGAACGCCGTGTCGTGCAGCCACCGGAACCCCGCAGCCGACGAATCACGACGCAGGACGCCGAGCGAGGGCACCTGCGCGCCGGGGAACACGTAGCGGCGGATGAAATCGGGGTTCTCGTTCGAGTCCCGCCAGTGGTGGTCGGCGACCCAGATCGACTGCAGGCCCAACCGACCTCCGGGAGCCAGCAGCCCGTGCAGCCTGCGGAAGTAGTCCGGCCACCGGGTGCCGGGGATGGACTCGATCATCTCGATCGATACGATCCGATCGAATGCGCCGGCGACGTCGGCGTAGTCCTCCAGGCGTGCGTCCACGCGGTCGGCCAACCCCTGTTCCGCCACCAGCTTCGCCACGTAGAGGTGCTGCTCCCTGGACACGGTGATCGTGGTGACATGGCAGCCGATCTCCCGCGCCGCGTAGAGGGCGAACCCGCCCCACCCGGAGCCCACCTCTAGCACCCGCTGGCCGGATCGCAGGTCGGCCGTCTGGGCCATCCGCCGGTACTTCGCCAGCTGCGCCGCCTCCAGGGTCATGTCGTCCCGCTCGAAGAACGCGGAGGAGTAGGTCATGGTGGGATCGAGCCACGACGCGTAGAAGTCGTTGCCCAGGTCGTAGTGGGCGACGGTGGTCCGCAGCGGACCGCGCGGCTCCGCCGCGTGGCCGAGACGCCGCCAGAGCGCACGTCCCACGTGCTCCACCGGCGCGGGTACCCCGCGACGGTGGTCCGGCTCCAGCTGCAGCGCCGCCACCTGCAGCAGCGCCTCCAGGTCCGGCGTCGTGAAGTCCTCGTCGATATAGGAGTCCGCGAGCCCGATCGCTCCCACGGTCGCCAAGCGCCGGATCAAGCGGAAGTTCCGAAGGGAGATCTCCGCGGCGGGTCCCGGCGCATCTCCACGGAAGACCCGCGTATCGCCGTCGGGCATCTGCACGGCGAGCGTGCCGGCTCGGATGTGACCGCCGATCAGCCCGCTGACGGCCGACCACACGCGGTCGTTCGGCGTCATGCGTCGAGCCTCTCACCCAGGCGGCTCGTCGCAGGGGGCGCGATCTTCGGAGCCGTCACCACCGTCAGGTCGTGGGCCGGGGGAGCGCCCCGCCGGCGATACGGCGCCCCCTTCCACCACAGCTTCGTCGCCTCCCAGTGGATGCCCCCGATCGTCTTCAACGTGACCAGGGGGTAGCGAAGGAGCACGCGGATCAGGTCGCGGGTCGTCATGGGGAGACGGCGGCCCACCAACGCGACGGTCAGCACCTGCCCCTGCGCGACGCGTTCGCGGACCGCGATGGCCAGCCGCTCGCCGGGCACGTCCGTGTGGAACTCATAGGTTGCGTCCATGTCGATGAAGGGCGAGACGAACAGCTCCTTCGTGAACACGTGGGGCCCCCGGTCCTGAGCGTCGACAGGAACCAGGTAGTGGTGCCATTCGCCGAAGGTGTTACCCACCTCGTAGAGCACGGCGCGCAGGTCGCCTGCGGGTCCGTGGCAGAACCAGACGGTGAGGGGGTTGAACACGTAGCCGAGCACCCGGGGATGACACAGGATCCGGACCGCCCCTCCCTCGAGGTCCACGCCCGCCTCGGCCAAGCGTCGTTCGATCCACGGACGCAGCGGGGAACCGTCACGGGCGCCGTGATCGCGTGTGCGGAAGCTGACGACCGCGGGCCGGTCCACCGCCATCCCCCTGACCCGGTCCAGCTCGCCCAACTCGTCGAGGTCCACCAGGACGTACCAGACACCGTAGCGGAGACGATGGGTGACGGGGAACGCCCGACGATGGGTCACCGAGCCCGCGTAGATCGCGGAATGCCGGATCACGCGCGCACTCCGACGGCGCTCACCGATGTGAGGGACTCAGGCTCTCGCGCCTGCGGCCACCATCGGGGCGCCGCCCCGAGAGCCGCCGCCACCTCCAGGCCAGAGCGCAGCCCGTCCTCGTGGAAGCCGTAGCCGGTCCAGGCGCCGCAGAACCATGTCCGTCGGACGCCCTGGATGGAGGAGAGCTGGCGCTGCGTCGTGACGGCGCTGCCATCGAACTGCGGGTGGGAGTAGGAGAACCAGCTGGTGACACCCCGCGGTTCGCGGACCGGGTTCAGGGTGACGAAGACCGGGACACGGGTGCGCAGGTTCTGCAGGCGATTCATCCAGTAGGTCAGGCACACAGGTGTCTCACGCTGGACCGCGGCTCGCTCGTCGGTGAGGTAGTTCCAGCTCGCCCAGGCGCGTCGCCGCTCCGGCATGAGCGCGGGGTCCCGATGCAGCACCGCTACGTTGTCCTGGAACCCGAACGAGCCGAGCAGACGGCGCTCCTGCTGCCCGGCATCAGCACCCAGGATCGAGAGCGTGGTGTCGGCGTGGGTGGCCATCACGACGTGGTCGAACAGGTCGACGCCGCCGGCCGCGTCCCGGACCGTGACGGCGTGGACGTCTCGGTGCACGGATATAACGGGCGTGCCCACGCGGATGTCCGTGAGGCCGGACGCGATCGATCCGACGTACCGCCGGCTTCCGCCGGTCACCGTTCGCCAGTCGGGCCGGTTGCCCATCTGCAACATCGCGTGGTTGTCCAGGAACCGTAGGAGGGTGGCCACGGGGTAGTCCAGCACGCCGTCCACACCGCCCGACCAGATCGCCGCCACCATGGGCAGCAGCATGCCCGCCCTGAAGGCCTGTGAGTAGCCCCGCCGATCCAGGAAGGCGCCCAAGGGCTCTTGGCCATCTTCAGCGAGGATGTCGGGTGCCTCGCGACACAGGCGCCGGAAATCGCTGAGCATCCGCCACATCCGGGGTCGCAGCAGGTTGGCGGGCTGCGCGAACAGGCCCCCCGCCCGGCTGCGGTACTCGAAGGCGCCGTCGTTCAGAGACACGGAGAAGGACATGTCGCTGGGCTCCGAGGCAACCCCCAGCTCGTGGAAGAGCGCGGTCAGGTTCGGGTAATTGGGCTCGTTGTACACGATGAACCCGGTGTCCACCGCGACGGATCCCTCCCCGTCGGCCACCTCCACGGTGTGGGCATGGCCGCCGAGGCGATGATCAGCTTCGTAGAGGACGACGTCGTGCAGGCGGGCCAGGGCCCGGGCAGCTCCCAGACCTGCGATCCCACTGCCGATCACGGCTACCCGCATCGCACGCACGCTGCCCGTTCTTCGCGCTACCCCCAGGCGCGGATCGGTTCGACCGAGGACGCTCCGACGCGGTAACCTAGGGCACCGAGGTCGCAAGGACGGTCCGCCGCGGTCCGTCCTCGAGTCGCCTGAGGAGTCCGATCTATGAGCGCCGTTCGTGTCCCGACCTCCGGCGAGATGCTGCGGGAGCTGCGTCCCTCCGTCGAGAAGGGCCTCGACCGCCATCACTCCACGGCCAGCGAGTGGTTCCCCCACGAATACATCCCGTACGAGGTGGGCCGGAACTTCATCGATGAGCCCTGGGTGCCGGAGGATAGCAAGCTCCCCGACATCGCGCAGACAGCCCTGGAGCTCAATCTCCTGACCGAGGACAACCTTCCCTATTACAACCTCGCGATCTGGACCGCGTTCGGCAACGAGGAGGCGTGGGGCGAGTGGGTCCGGCAGTGGGTGGCCGAGGAGGGTCGCCACGCGATCGTGCTGCGCGACTACCTCACGGTGACACGAGGCCTCGACCCGGTGGCCCTGGAGCGGGGCCGGATGGACATGGTGAAGCGGGGGTGGTACCCGGAGTTCGCGGAGCTCGGGCCCCTGGACGGGGTCGTCTTCACGTCGATGCAGGAGCTGGCCACACGGATCAGCCACCGGAACACCGGCATCGTGACCGAGGACCCCATCGCCGAGAAGATCTGCTCGCGCATCGCCACCGACGAGAACCTGCACTACGTCTTCTACCGGGACCTGGCCACGGCGGCGTTCCAGGTCGATCCCTCCAACATGCTGCTGGCGCTGCGTCGTCAGGTGAAGGGCTTCGCGATGCCGGGCGCGGAGATGCCGGGCTTCCATGCCAAGGCCAAGGCCATGGCCGTCGCCGGCATCTACAACTTCCGCATCCACCATGACCAGGTGCTGGCGCCCGTCCTACTCAAGCATTGGCGGATCACCGACCTCACGGGCCTCACGGACGAGGCGAAGGTGGCCCGCGACGAGATCATGGCGCACATGCAACGTCTGGATCGGGTGGCGTCCAAGCTGGACGAGCTGAACGCCCCGGTGATCGCCTCGCGGGTCTAGCCCAGCACCCGGAGCATCAACACCGGCGCGTCGCCGCCACCCCAGGATCCCCCGAGGTCGCGTGCGAGCGCGAATCCGTTCGCGGCGTAGAAGGCGCGCGTGGCCTGGTAGCCATCATCGATCGCGTCCGGTGGGTCGTTCGGCGAGGCGGTGAGCACCAGCAGTAGTCGCCGGCCCCGGCCCCGAGATCGGCGGCCAAGCGATCCATCAGGGAGCGGCCCACGCCTGCGTTCCGGTGCGCGGCACGCACGGCCATCCACGTGATCTCCGCGGCGTCCTCGAACCAGGTCCGGAACGTCAGGAATCCCAGGACCTCTCCGTCGAGCTCCGCCACCAGGCCTCGCTGTGTGCGCACCGCCGCCGCGCAGTCGCTGCGTCCCTCCTCGTGCCCGAAGTGATACGGCAGGCCTACCATGATCGCGTCACAGGCATCGGCGTCGGCGAGCGTCAGCGGCCGTAGCGAGATGGTCACGCCTCGCGCTCGGCGAGCGCCTCGATCAGACCGGCCGCCTCCACGTGCCCCGGCTTCGCCCGGATCGACTCGGCGATACCCCGCATCCTGGCACGCAGGGCGTCGTCGGCCAGCAGGCGGTTCACGGCGCCCACCAGCTCATCACGGGTCCAGCCGTAGGTGGGCAGGCGCTCCCCGAACCCCGTCTCCGCCAACCGTTGTGCGTTGTCGTACTGATCCCAGAACAGCGGCAGACCGATCATGGGCAGGCCGAAGTGGAAGCCCTCACACACCGTGTTGTTGCCGCCGTGGGTGATCAGCAGGTCGCACTGCGGCAGGACCGAGGGCTGCGGCAGGAACCGCTCGCCGTACATGTTCGGCCCCAGCGTCATCTGATCCTCCAGCGGGCCCATCGACACGATCGTCCGATGTTCGGTGGAGGCCAGGGCGTCGATCAGCCGTTGCATCAGCGTCACGTCCATGCATCCGAGGGAGCCGAGCGAGAGGTACACGACCCTCCCCTCGCCCGGCAGATGCTCGTTCACGTCGAAGGGCGCGTCGGAGGTGCGAACGGTGGAGTCGAGGCGGTGCCAGGTGGGACCCAGGGGCGTCGAGCGGGGGTAATCGGCGGCCTCGGGGAACAGGTACATGTTGAGCCAAGGGGAGTCCGTGTTGAACTCGTCGGGCGGGCAGGCCGCCACCCCCACCGACGCCCTGAAGTCGTTGTGCTCGGCGAGCAGATCGAGATGCTGCCGGTGGTATTCGTGGCGGAAGGCCTGCCACTGGCGCCGGTCGCCCACGGGCAGCCCCGACAGGACCGGAGGGAGTTCGGGATCTCGCATCTCCAGCGGGTTCGCGGAGACGAACCGTGCCCAGGGCGCGCCGGCGAGCTCCACCGCCGCATACCCCGTCACGTTGTCGGTGCACACGACGTCGGGGCGCACGTCGTCCCAGATCTCCATCAGCCGGTCGTGCGAGTAGCGTTCCCCGGCCACAAGTGCCTGCCAGATCGGCTTCGTCACCGTCTCGATCTGCTCGATCGTGGGCTTGGCGAACTCGGGCGCGGTCACCCGGATGAATTCCGCCCACGGGTCGGCAGCGGGATCGGCGTCATCCTCCGGCGGTGCCATCCGCATCAACCGTTCCTCGAAACCGCGCGCGTCGAGCTCCCCCCGGAACGACTCGTCGACCACGAACACGACCCGGTGGCCGCGCTCGGTCAGGACGTTCGCGACCGCGACGCAGTTGTTCGTGGGCCCCCACGCGCCGGGCTCGGGGAAGAATGCGATCGTCCTGCCCATGGGTCCTCCAGCTCGCGGGTGAGACCGGATGATGCCACACGGGTTCCGGCCCCTGCTGTGGAGCGGTAGCATCCGGCGATGCTCACCCGCGACGAGGTGCTCGACGTCATCAACCGGGATCACCGCACCGTGCACGCGCTGCTGGCCGGCATCTCCGTGGAAGAACTGGAGGAGCCCGCAACGATCGGCGGCGGCGAGTGGTCCGCGAAGGACCTCGTCGGTCACCTCACCACGTGGGAGGAGATCGCGCTCGCCTCCATAGACGAGTGGGAGCGGGGGGAGCGGCCGGCCATCGAGGCCACGTTCGCCCAGGCCGGCGGGGACGCCCTCAACGCAGATGAGGTGGCCCGCAAGTCGATCGTGCCCGCGCCGGAGGTCCTCCGGCGATTCGATGAGGTGCATGAGCTGCTGGCCACGACCCTCAGGGGCCTGGCGGCCCAGGAGTGGGAGCAGCGCGCCACCTACGACCAGGAGGTGGGCACCACCCTGGGATCGCTCCTGGGCGGGATCCTGGGCTCCGAGACGGGCCCCTTTCAGCACTTCGCCGCCCACCTCCGGGACCTCCGGGCGTTCTCCGAGCTGCACGCGCCCGGCTAGACCCGCGGTCCCCGCCAGATATCACGCAGATGCGGCCCCGATGCTGGAGGAACTACGCCGCTTGGCGTAGGATGTCGGCGTTCGCCCGAGGACGATCTCCCAGAGGTGCCTCCGTGGCGAGGAACTGAAACACCGTGGAACCACAACCGAAGGATGCGCCCCCCGCGATGAACGATCCCATGCCGTTCGACCCTGCCACCCCGCGAGACGTCATCCTCGATGTCGGCGGTCAGAACCCCGCCTTCGGCGTCAGCCGCAGGGCTCCCCAACCTCTCTCCGGCCATCGGGGATTGGTGGTGGCGCCCTGGTGGCAGCGTGCGGTCAAGCGTGCACTCGACCTTCTGGGGGCCTCCCTCGGCCTCCTGGTGCTCGCCCCGATCCTGCTGGCGGCGGCGCTCGCCGTGAAGGTCGACTCTCCGGGCCCGTTCCTGTACCTGTCCGAGCGGGTGGGTCGGGGTGGGCGCCCCTTCCGGATGGTGAAGTTCAGGTCCATGCGACGCGGGGCCCATCACTCCCGTGAGCACCACGGGCACCTGAACATCCACGACTCGGGGCCCATCTTCAAGATCCGTGACGACCCTCGCGTGACCCCCGTCGGGAAAAACCTCCGCCGCAGTTCGCTGGACGAGCTCCCGCAGCTGTGGAACGTGCTGCGTGGCGACAT
>JBDUEF010000080.1:0-9321 GCA_040002535.1 Actinomycetota bacterium
CCAGATCGCGATCATGACGACGCCGGCCACGAGCTCGATCCCGACGCCCAGGGCGGCCCCTCGCAACGTCGCGATCGTGGTGGCGCGCGCTGCCCGCCCGTCCCGCAGCCGGAGGCGTTCGGCCACGAAGATGCCGGCCGGGAAGCCCAGCAGCGCACCGACCACCGGCACGAGGAAGAAACCCAGGATCATCCCGACGGCGCCGGCCACCAGCGCCGATCGAGGGGCGCCGGCGGCCGCCGCGCGACGTGCGGGCGCGATGGCGCCGGCTGACATGCCGCCGAGCGCCAGCGCGAGGAGGACGGCGACGACGGCCCACCGAGCCGGTCCGGGATCGGCGAGCGCCCAGGCGATACCGGCCCCGGCGATCAACAGCAGCCCAGGGAGGGCGGGCACCACCACCCCCACCAGACCGACCAGCATCACCAGCCCGAGCAGGGTCTCGAAGGAGCTCATGATCGCGAGGGTAGGACGCCGGCAGGCGCTCGGCCACCCCCATGATCCGGGTGGGGATCGCCCGCCGCTCAAGCGCGAGCGAGATACAGCCGATGCCGGGATCCCCGTCTAGTGGAACCCGGCCCCGTGCGTCACACTGTCGCGGCCCAGCGAAGACGAGAGGAACGGCGAAGGACACGTGGACGGACCATTGACCATCGAGGTCACAGAGAAGGACGGACGGTGCGTGATCGTCCTGCGCGGTGAGCTCGATATCTCCTCCGCCGAGCGCTTCGACCGGCTGCTGGCAGACCTCGATGTCGAGGGGGACATCGTGGCCGATCTGAGCGGATTGGATTTCATGGATTCCACCGGCATCCGCTTCCTGCTTCGGATGAACCAGCAGGTGCTGGGGGCCGGGCACGTGCTGCGGATCGTGCCGGGGGGCCCGGCCGTGCAACGGGTCTTCGAGCTCGCCGGGATCCAGGACCGGCTGCCACCCGCGTAGAACCGCCTCCTGCGGCCCGTGCCGCCCGACCGGTACGCTTCCCTCGATGCATGCGGACACGGACTTCCAACCGCTGGACACGGAACGTCTGCTGCTCCGCCGGTCACGCCCCGACGACGCCGAGGCCATCTCCGCGTACCGCAGCGACCCCGTGGTCCACCGCTACCAGGGCTGGGATCGCACCGACCCCGAGGGGGTCCGCGCCGCCATCGTGGATATGAGCGGGCGATCGCCCGGCGAGCCGGGCGGGTGGGTACAGCTCACCGTGGAGGAGCGAGCGAGCGAGCGGCTGATCGGCGACGTGGGCCTCAGTCCCGCCGAGGATGAGCCCGGTGTCATCAAGATCGGCTACACCACGGCGCCGGCGTTCCAAGGGGCGGGGTATGCCACCGAGGCCGTCGGGGCATTGATCGCGTACGCGTTCGACACGCTCGGCGCGGACCTCGTGCGGGCCTACGCCAGCGCGGAGAACGCTCCCTCGATCCGGGTGGCGGAGAAGGTCGGGCTCCGCCTGGTGGAGCGGTTCGAACGCCGCAACGGCGACGAGGTCTGGTCGGGCGTGCGGTACGAGATGCGGCGCCAGGATCGCGTCGGCGCGTCCTCGCCTACCGAACCGCCTTCACGTTGACCATCGGCGTGCCGAGCGCCGTGAACATGGCGAGCCAGAGCGTCACGTAGGACTCCATCGCGCGCGCGTTCGACAGCGCCCCGAGGTCGAGCACGTCCCGCCAGCCGAAGCTCGTCAGCAGCGCCGCCACCTCGTCCTTGGCGCCGCCGTCGTCTCCGCAGATCGGGATCGTGTGGTCGCCATCCGCCAGCAGGGCCGGCTCGGTCATCAACGCCGCCGTCATGGTGTTCCACGCCTTCACCACATGCACGCCGGGGAATGCCCGCTGGATCTGCTCGGCCAGCGAATCGGTGTTGCCCACGAAGAGCGAGGGCGGGAACCCGCGCGAGAAATCCAGCGGGTTGGAGGTGTCGATGACAGTGCGGCCCTCGGCGCTCTCCGCGCCTGCCGCCCGCAGCGCGTCGATCGATGCCGATCCGAGCGTGGCGTTGACCCACAGCTCGCCGTGCGCGCCGGCCTCCGCGAAGGTGCCGACCGCCACGTCGGGATGCTCCTGGCGCCACGTGGCGAAGGGCGGGGTGCCCATCGCGTCGGCCTCCGAAGTAGACAGCAGCGCCTCGACGTCGCGCGTGCCGATCATCACGTCGTGGCCCGCGCCCTCGAACCCCGCCGCCAGTGCCCGACCCACGCCTCCGGTTCCAAGGATGCCCACCCGCATGTCGCTCTCCTTCCGCGTCCGCTCGAGGCGGCCAACCTATCCCATCGCTGTCGGATGACTCTGCACCCGCCGCTGTCCGATCGATCTCTGGTGGACGACGCCCCAGGATCTGGGTATGTAGGTCGCTCGGGGCGTGTCGATACCACCCGTATGACCGACACCGATCCCAACGCGCCAGGGCCACGACCCACGTGCACCGCGACGTCGACGTCCTGACCGTGCGCATCGACCTCGGTGCGACCCCGGAGGATCTGGAGCGAACGTTCAACGAGTGCATCGGCCAGATCGACGGCGGCGCACGGCGGATCGTGATCGCCGGCAAGGGGCTGCGTGAGCCCCGCGAGAGGATCGCCGCCTTCCTCAGCCGCCTCGTCGCCGAGGTCGAGCCCCGAGGGGTCACGGTGAGCGTTCCCGCCCCCGGCAACCCCTAGCGCCTGCCGAAGATTCTGGGGGGAAACGGTGTGGGGTCTTCGGAGGTGACGGTGGAGCCCTTCGCCGGTTGCCGGCGCCGGCCATCCATGCGTATCGTCCCTCGTCATCGCTGATCGTGCCGCATGAGGAGAAGGGGTGGGCATGCGCAGATTCTTGATCGCTCTTACCGTCGCCGCGCTAGGGATCGGGGCGTCCGCCGGGCCGGCCGGCGCCACGCATTCATGGGGTGGGTACCACTGGGCGAGGACGGCGAACCCGTTCACGCTCAAGGTGGGAGACGACGTCTCCGCCGCCTGGGACAGCTACCTGGCGACCGCAGCCAGCGATTGGTCGAAGGACACCAAGGCGGGTAACCCCCTGAACGTGCAGGTGGTCGCAGGGGCCACGACGCCCCGCTCGTGCCGGGCGCAGACCGGGCACATCGAGGTGTGCTCCGCCGCCTACGGCTACACCGGTTGGCTCGGGGTCGCCCAGATCTGGGTGGGGTCGAACCTCCACATCACCAAGGGCACCGCGAAGATGAACGACACGTACTACTCGCTGCCCAAGTACGACACGCCGATCTGGCGTGGGGTCGTGATGTGCCAGGAGATCGGGCACACCTTCGGGCTCGATCACCAGGACACCTCGGGCGCGGACTTCCACACCTGCATGGACTACGCGGACTACCCCGACGCGGACAACACGCACCCGAACTACCACGACTACGAGGAGCTCGCGATCATCTACCGCCACCTCGACTCCACGACGACGATCGCGGCCCCCGCACAGGGCGCCGGATCGAGCCGGGTCGTGAGCACCACGCGCATCGACAGGTCCACGATCGTGCGTCACTACGCGGACGGCTCCATGCGGATCACGTACATCGTCTGGGCCCGGTAGGCAGCATCGCTTCGAAGGGTGGGGCCCGAGCATCGCTCGGGCCCCACCTGCATTTCCCGGGCTGAGCCGAGAAGGAGTGGACGTGAAGCCACGCGCGCTGGGTCTGGTGGCGTTGCTCGCGTGCGGCATGGGGCAGCCCGCGGCGGTGGCGACATCTCCCGCCCACCTCGTCGTCATCGCGTTGGAGAACCGGTCGTACACGACGGTGTCCTCGAACTACGGTGACATCCCGTTCCTACAGAGCTTCGAGCAGGGCGGGCTGCGGTTCACGAACTACCACGAAGGGGACGCGACCGGACCGTCCCTGCCCGATTACCTGGGGCTCGCGGCGGGGTCGAGCTGTGGTGCGTTGGATGACCGCGTGAGCGCCGGGCAGTTCGGGACGGCGCAGGGGTGCCGCACGACGGTGTGGAACCAGTTGGAGGACGCCGGCACGTCGTGGGCCGTCTACATGGACGCGATGCCCGACCCGTGCTCCAGCAAGGTCTCCTACTCGAACGTGTCGAAGGACACGCCCTACGCCATGAAGCACAACCCGGCGGTGCCCTTCGCGTCGGTGTGGGGATCCAGCATGTGCAGCGAGCACGTGCTGCCCGGCGTACCCGATGCAGGCTCCCTGCCGCAGGTGAGCTTCGCCGTGCCGGGCGTCTGCGACGACCTCCACGGCTCGTCCAGCACGCGATGGACCGACTGCGCCAGCGGCAGCGCGGGGTTGTACCACCGGGCGAACGACTGGCTGAGCGCCGTCGTGCCGCCACTGATCAAGGCCGGCGACACGGTGCTCATCATCTTCGACGAGGCCGGAGCCCTCTACGCGGTCGAGCAGGGCCCGGGCGTCGCGGCCGGCACCACCGACGGCGCCGTGTACACCCACTACAGCGTGCTGGCCGCCATCGAGGACGCCTACGGTCTGACCCGGCTGAACGAGGCGGCTATCGCCACACCGATCCCGCTGGGCGGCTGAGGCGTCGGCATCGCGAACGCCTCAATCCCCCGTGCCCGGTCCGGAGCCGCCGACCTGGGTGAGCTCCCCGTCGGCCCACCCGATCAAGGGGTGCAGCTCCCACCAGTTGTGCAGGCCGTCGTGGCGCACGACCCCCCACGCCGTCACCTCCTCGCCCAGCACCGGTGGCTCCATCGGGAACTCCGGCATGATCTCCGCGACGATGAAGGCGTCCTCGCTCTCGAGCCGGATGTGGACGTCACCGTCCAGCTCGTGCGTGACCTGGGTCACCGTCGCGACGACCGCGGCGTGCGTTCCCCGGTACGTACCCGCCGCGATGGCCGCCACCTCCGCACCCGGAAAGGCATCGGGCGGGGGGCGATCGTGCGCGTGGAGCAGGCTCGACTCCTGCCGGGCGGCCGCCTCGAGCGGACCTCGATCCTGCAGAGCCCGGACACCGTACGAGAGCGCCGCGACCAGGACGAAGGCGGCCGCGAACACCACGGGGCGGTGCCGCAGGATGAACGAGCGCTCGTGGACGGTGCGCGGCACCATCGAGCCCTCCACGCGCGAGACCGCCGCCACGACGCGTTCCAGCGGCCGGCGCAGCGGCAGGAGCAGCGCGAACGTGACGGTACCGGCAACGAAGCCGACCGCCACGTCGGATGGGAAGTGCACGCCGGCGCCCACCCTGGCGATGCCCAGCAGGATCGATGCGACCAGTGCCGCCCCGCCGATCCACCGTCGGGTGACTGCGAGCGCGGCGGTGAGCGCACCGGCGACGGCCAGATGATCGGAGAACAAGCTGGAGTCGGGCGCGTGCGGCAGGAGCCCCTCGACCGGCAATCGCAGGTAGGGCCGTGGACGGTAATAGAGATGGCCGACCCCGACGTTGAGCGCCAGGGCTAGCAGCGCACCCGCCACGCCCAGGATCAGGATCGCTCGTCGGTGCGGCGCCGTGCCCCAGTCCATCAACCAAGCGACGACGACCAGGCCCACGATGAGGAACAGGGGCGCGATCGCCAGGATCCGATCCAGCTCCGCTCGGGACGCGGTCGCCGAGAACCAGCGGTTCAGACCTTCGACGATCCGATCGTCCACGCGTGCCTCCGGTCCGCCTAGGTGCGGCCTGCATCCTCGCAGGCCACAGCGTCGAGCACGACGCGAGTCTAGGAGGTCACGCGAACCATCGGTCGAGCGGGATCTCGGTCGCGAGCGACGAGAGATCACCCGTCTCCCGGATCGCGGTGGCCGCCGACGCCATGGCGCTGAGCGCGATCCACGTGAGGCCGCCGCCGACGCTGATCCGCTGCGCGCCGGCCTCGATGATCTGCCTGAGCGAGAGCTCGGGCACCGCCAGCACGTTGACCGGTCGTCCAACGGCACCGCACACCGCGCGGATCTCCTCGAGGGTTCCCAGGCCCGGGGCGTACACCACGTCGGCACCTGCCTCTTCGAAGGCCTGCAGGCGAGCGATCGTGTCGTGCAGGTCCGGGTTGCCGCGGATGTGATTCTCCGCACGCGCGGTAAGCGTGAAGGGGACGCCGACACCTCGTGCCGCATCCACGGCCGCCGCGATCCGGTCTACGGCGTGGCTCCGCTCGTACAGGAAGCCATCCGGGTCGTAGTCCTCGATCGAGCCGCCGACCGCTCCGGCCCCGGCGGCGCGCGTGATCGCGGTGGCGGCGCTCGCGGGGTCGGGCCCGTACCCGTTCTCCAGGTCGACCGACACGGGAAGGTCCGTCGCACGATCCACTGCAGCGGCATGCTCGATCACCTCGCCGAGGGTCACCTCGCCGTCCTGGCGGCCGAGCGTGAACGCGAAGCCCGAGCTGGTGGTGGCGAGCGCCCTGAACCCCAACGCCGCCAGCACGCGAGCCGAGCCGGCGTCCCACGGGTTGGGGATGACGAACGGCTCGCCGGTGTGCATGGCGCGGAACGTCTGTGCCTTCTGCTCCTGCCGAGTCATCGCGGGTCCTCGTCCGCGACGCGCAGAACGACCTTGCCGCGCTTGCCCCTGGCGTCGCTCCGCTCGAACGCCGCGGGCGCGTCCGCCAGCGGGAACACTGCGTCGATGGCCGGGCGCAGCTCGCCCTCATCGGCGAGGCGCGCGAGCTCCGCGAGCTCGTCACGGTTGGGTTCGACGACGAAGTAGGAGGTCTCGATGCCTGCGGGGGTCTCGGGTGGCTCCTCCGCGACGGAGACGAGCCGGCCGCCCGGACGGATGACGGCCGGCGATCGCTGCAACAGCTCGCCACCGACGGTGTCGAACACGAGGTCGACGGGTTCCAGGTCCCCCGCGAGGCGGGCGTCGGTCCCATCGATCACCTCGTGCGCCCCGAAGCCGCGCGCCGCCTCCATGCTGTGTGCCGAGGCGGTGCCGATCACGTGCGCGCCGCTCCAGCGGGCGAGCTGCGTGGCCAGATGCCCGACACCCCCGGCAGCGCCGTGGATCAACACCCGCTGACCCGGTTCCAGGTGGCCGTGATCGAAGAGCCCCTGCCAGGCGCTGAGCCCGGCCAAGGGGATCGCCGCGCTGGACACGTGGTCGAGGGTGCGGGGCCTCGGCGCCAGCAGCGCCGCCGGCACCGCCACGTACTCGGCGGCGGCCCCGTCGCGATCGAACGCGGTCAGCGCGAACACCGGGTCGCCGACCGCGACGGCATCCACGCCGGGGGGGAGGTCGACGACCTCGCCCGACAGCTCGTAGGACGGGATCGCCGGCAGCCGATCGAGGGGCCATGACAGCTCGTCCCTCGTGATCGCGGCCGCATGGACCCGCACGAGTGCCTCCCCGGCTCCCACATGCGGCGTCTCCACCGTCTCCAGCCTGAGGTCGTCCGCCTCCCCGGGGGCGTGCAGTCGGATCGCTCGCATCGTGGGGCCGATGCCGTCCGAACTCTCTCCCTGTTCAGACATCTGCATGCTCCTTCTCGTTCCTGGCCGGGGGCGCGATGAGGCCTCCAAAGTACCTTCCTGGTAAGTATATCTCCAGGAAGTAAACTCGCTATCTATGGCGGATAGCATGACCGACCACATCGACGGGCTGCTCGCCCAGTGGCGCCGTGAGCGCCCCGACCTCCACACGGGGCCCATGGCGCTGTTCGGACGTCTGTTCCGCGTGGAGCGCCTGGCCGACACCGCTCTCAAACGGGAGCTCGCCCGGTACGGGCTCCAACCGGGCTGGTTCGACCTCCTCGCCGCGCTGCGCCGGGAGGGCGCGCCGTACGAGCTGAACCCCACGGCGCTGACACAGGCGACCCTGCTCTCCTCGGGTGGCACGACCAAGCGCCTGGACCGGCTCGCGGCGGCGGGGCTCGTGGGGCGCCGGCCGGATCCCGCCGACCGGCGGGGCACGCTGGTGCGCCTGACACCGCGAGGGAAGAGGACCATCGATCGTGCGGTGGAGGAGCATCTGAAGAACGAGGAGCGCCTGCTCGGCTCCTTCACACCCGCGGAGGTGCGATCCCTCGATGCCCTGCTCCGCAAGCTCCTCCAGGAGGTCGATCGGGAGGGTCTGCCATCCGGCGTCCTGTGATCCACAGGGGCACCATGCGAGTCGTCTCCGTGAACGTGGGGCTTCCCCGAGAGCTGATCTGGCGCGGCGAGGTGGTGACAACCGCGATCTTCAAGGAGCCTGTGGATGGTCCCGTCCGCGTCGCCGGCGTCAACCTCGTGGGAGATGGTCAGGCGGACCTGACCGTGCACGGAGGCCCTGACAAGACGGTCTACATCTACCCGGCAGAGCATTACCCTTTCTGGGAGGCCGAGCTCGGACGCGACCTGCCATGGGGGGCGTTCGGAGAGAACCTCACGGTCGAGGGCGTGCCGCTGGAGAGCGAGATCGCGATCGGCGACCGCCTACGCATCGGCTCGGCCGAGCTGGTGGTCACACAGCCGCGGTTGCCCTGTTTCAAGCTGGGGATCCGCTTCGACGATGCGGCGATGGTGCGGCGCTTCCTCCGCGCGGCACGCACCGGCTACTACGTTCGCGTCGCTACCGAAGGCAACGTGGCGGCCGGCGACGACGTCGAGCTGTTCGCCCGTCACCCCGCGGAGGTTCCGGTCTCCGAGATCACGCGGCTGTTCACGCGGGACCGGGAAGACGTGGAGGGTCTCCGACGTGTGATGGCCGTCGACACACTCCCCGCGACGTGGCGGTCCGTGTTCGAGCAGCTGGTCCAGCGCGGCGAGGGCTCGGCTCCCTGACGTGGCGTCGCTATCTCGCCACGCCTCACCGTCGTCGCGTCATCAGATCGACGGGAAGGATCCCGGAAAGATTTCAGACGCGGGCCGCCGACGCGGGGAGGCGAACGATGACGCCCTCACCTCGCGCCGCGACGAACGCGTCCGCTGCCTCCGGCCCCAGATAGCGCTCCGAGATGGCTCGCCGGGCGTCGTCGACGTTCGACCCGTCCAACTCGGCGTCGCCCTCGATCCGCACGCCTCGGAACGGAGCGACGGCCTCGAAGATCAGGAGCACGCACCGTGGATCTCGCTGCAGATGTCGCAGCTTGCCGTCCCCCTTGGCCACGACCACCTCGAACGCCTCGTCGGTGGAGCGGAACCATACGGGGGACACGGCGGCGGAGCCATCGGTCCGGTAGGTCATCAGCACGGCCGGGGTCGCAGCGTCGAGCAGCGAGCGGATGTCATCGAGCTCACTCGCAGGATCCATGGACAGATGATAGGTACAGCGGGATCCCGACCGGTCTCGACGACGTTGACCGGCGTGGACCGGCACAGGTAGGGTCTCCCTTCACGTCGACCCCCAGGAGGCCCCCCCTTGCGACGACTCATCACCGCCGGTGTCGTGTTGGCAACGCTCACATTGA
>JBDUEF010000081.1:0-8974 GCA_040002535.1 Actinomycetota bacterium
GGGAACGGATCCAGATCGAAGAACAGGTAGTCGGGGTGGTCGACATCGGCGCAGCGAGAGTGCAGCGGGTGGAACTCGATGCACCCGAGGTTCGCGATGTACAGGACGCCCGCGGTGTCCTCGATCGTCATGTAGTCGATGACGCCCTTCTTCGCGTCGTCCGAGTGGACGGGGCATCGCCCGATCCAGTCGGGGACGTGCGACGGTCGCGATTTCTCGTAGAAGGAGTCACCCGCGATGCCGTCGGGCATCCGCTTGAGGGTGAGCGGCCGCTCGGCCAGGTGCGGCACGATCAGATGCGCGACGTTGAAGTAGTACGCGAGCAGATCGCCCTTCGTGTATCCCTCGTCGGGCCAGAAGATCTTGTTGAGGTTCGACAGGCGGAGCTCACGGCCGTCCACCTCGGCCCACCAGGCGTCGCCGTCCCGGCGCGCATCCAGCGGCCGCGGGAACTCGACGGTGAACGCGGGGCCGGTGCCCTTCTTCCGCGGCATGGCCCGGCATGGTAGTCGCGGAGGCGGGACCGGTCGCAGCGTCCCTGGCGGCCGTTAGAATCGAGTTTCGCCCGTCCCACGCACGGGAACCCGCTTCCCCGGAGGTGTCAGGCATGCCGAGGACCATGTGGAAGGGAGCCATCAGCTTCGGTCTCGTGACGATCCCGGTCGCCGTCTATCCGGCCACCGAGGAGAAGACGCTCCGCTTCAATCAGATCCACGAGCCCGACGGCGGGCGGATCCGCATGAAGCGCACCTGCTCGATCGACGGCGAGGAGGTGCCCTACGACGAGATCGTGAAGGGCTACGAGTACGAGAAGGACCGGTACGTGGTCCTGTCCGACGAGGACTTCGACGCCGTGCCGGTGGAGTCGAGCCGGGCGATCGACATCGTGCAGTTCGTGGAGCTCGACCAGATCGACCCGACGCTCTACAAGAAGTCCTACTACCTGGTGCCCGACGAGACCGGCGCGAAGGCGTACGCACTGCTGCGCGAGGCAATGAGCCAGGACGACAAGGTCGGCATCGCCAAGGTGAGCTTCCGGGACAAGGAGCACCTGGCCGCGCTGCGCTTCAAGGAGGACGCCTTCGTCCTGGAGACCATGTACTGGCCCGACGAGATCCGTGCGTTCGAGGCCGATGTGAACCTCGACGTGAAGGTGCGTGAGCAGGAGCTGCAGATGGCGCGCCAGCTCATCGAGGGACTCACGGCGGAGTGGAACCCCGACGAGTTCACCGACGAGTACCGCCAGGCGCTGCTGACGATCGTGGAGGCGAAGATCAACGGCCAGGAGATCGAGACCGTGGCGCCCGAGCCCACCGCGAAGGTCGTCGACCTCATGGAGGCCCTGAAGGCCAGCGTGGCCGCCGCCAAGAAGCAGGTGGACGAGCCCGCTGCGCCGGCCCGCAAGAAGGCCGCCACGAAGAAGACCACGGCGTCGAAGAAGAAGACGGCGGCACCCGCCAAGAAGACTGCGGCGAAGAAGATCACCGCGACGCGGAAGAGAGCAGTCGGGGAGTGAACCTCCCGGCGGGGTACCGCGCCCGCCCGGCCAACGCCGACGAGCTCGATGGGGTGGTTGCACTGGTCGAGACGGTCCAGCGGACCAGCATGGGCGCCCCCGAGAACGCCCGCGAGGAGCTGGCGTGGTTCTGGCACCTGCCCCTCGTCGACCGTGCCCGTGACACCGTGGTGGTGACGCTCGGAGACGACATCGCCGGCTACGGGGACACCCTCTGGGACCCCGCGAGCCCGGGGCCGTTGGTGGGGAGCGGCGCCGTCCACCCCTCCCACCGCGGCCGGGGGATCGGCACCGCGATCCTTCGTTGGACACGGGACGTGGCACGGGAGCGCGGCGCCCCCGGTGTCCGTCACGGCGCCGTGTACGTCGGCGATACGTCCGCCCGGACGATCCTCGAGGCGAACGGCTTTCTCCACGTCCGCAACTCGTACACGATGGCGCGAGCCCTGCCGGCGGCCGCGCCGCCGCCGCTCCCCCAGGGGATCGAGATCCGCGGGTTCGAGACCGGCCGAGACGAGCGGACCCTCTACGACGACCACGAGGCGACCTTCGCCGACCATTGGGGATTCGTTCCGCAGCCCTACGAGTCGTTCGCCGACCAGTGGTACCGATCCGTTGACTGGGAGCCCGAGCTCGCGTACCTGGCGATGGCCGGTGAGGAGGTCGTTGGGCACGCGGCCTCGCTGGAGTTCGAGACCGGAGGCTACATCGCCTCCATCGGGGTCCTGCGGGCGTGGCGGGGACGCGGCATCGCACAGGCCCTGCTGCACCGCGCGTTCGCCGACCTCGCGGCCCGGGGTCAGCCCGAGGTCACGCTCGCCGTCGACGCCACCAGTCCCACCGGGGCGGTCGCGCTGTACGAGAAGGTCGGCATGGCGGTGCGCCACCGGTACATGACGTACGACCTCGACACAGGCGTCCGGCCCTTCGGCGCGGACTAGGATGGGCCGCGTGAAGCTCGTCACCGCCATCGTGAAGCCCCATCGTCTGGACGAGGTGAAGGAGGCCCTGCGCGAGATCGGCGTCAATGGCCTCACCACCACCGATGTCGAGGGTTTCGGTCGCCAGCGCGGACATACCGAGGTCTATCGGGGAGCCGAGTACCAGGTGGATTTCGTGCCCAAGGTGAAGGTGGAGGTCCTGGTGCCCGACGACGAGGTCCAGGGCATCGTGGACGCGGTCGTGAAGGCCGCACGCACCGGCAAGATCGGTGACGGCAAGCTGTGGGTTACCGACGCGGAGCAGGTGATCCGGATCCGCACCGGCGAGATGGGCCCCGACGCCCTCTAGCGTCCCCGCGTGCATCGCAGCGCTACCCTTCGCCCGTGACCGACCCGATCGTTCGCCTGCGGGAGGAGCTCGCCGCTCTGGACCGCGCGTACTCGCCGGGTCATCACGGCCTGTGGTCGGCGCGGCGGCGTGCTGAGATCCTGGACACGGCGCTCACGGGCCTCTTCGCCGTCGCGGACTCGCCTCCTGGCATGGCGCTCGCCGCGGTGGGGGGCTTCGGCCGCCGCGAGCAGCTCCCCGGCTCCGACGTGGACCTGCTCCTGGCTCATGACGGCGCGCACGTCTCGGAGGTGGCGGCCTTCGCGGAGCGGTTCCTCGTGCCGCTCTGGGACGCGGGGTTCACGCTCGGCCACGCCGTGCGCACCCCGGCGGAGGCGAAGGAGGCCGCCGCCGATCATCCCGACGCCGCGACGGCGATGCTCGATGGCCGGCTGCTGGCGGGGGATCCAGACGTCCTTGATCATCTGCGGGCCGGGGTCCTGGCCGATGTCGCGGGCGATCCCGCCGCCTTCGCGGGGACGCTGCGTACGGCGGCCCACGAGCGCCACGAACGGTTCGGGTCGGCCGCGCATCTGTTGGAGCCCGAGGTGAAGGAGGGTGCCGGCGGCCTGCGCGATGTCGCCACGATCGGCTGGTTGGAGCTGGCTACCGGGCGCGCGCTGCTGCTGCCCGGCGAGCGGTCGTCGCTCGAGGCGGCCCATGAGTTCCTCACGCGGGTCCGCAGCGCGCTGCACCTGGAGACCGGTCGGCGCACCGACCGCCTGGTTGCGGAGCATCAAGCCTCGATCGCCGCTGCGATGGGGTTCGCGGACGAGCCGCGCCTGCCGGCCGTCGATGGCCTGATGCGCGCCTTGTTCGAGCATGCCCGCCAGGTCGCCTATCTCACCCAGTCGGTGTTCGACCGGGTAGGGCCGGCCCCGGCGGCGGGGCGCTCGGCCCAGATGCGGCCGCTGGCCGCCCCCGCCGAGATCCTCACGATGGCCGCCCTTGCCGCGGAGGACGGTCGCCCCCTCGACGCGGACGAGCTGGGGGCACTGTCCGCCTCCCCACGCCCGATGGCGGGAGCGTGGAGCGGTGATGCGAGGGAGGCCTTTCTCCGCATCCTCCGAGCGGGCGACGCGGGCGTCACCGCGCTGGAGGCGCTCGACCGTCTCGATCTGCTGGCGGCGTTCCTGCCCGAGTGGGCGCAGGTGCGGTGTCGCCCCCAGCGCGATCCTTACCATCGCTTCACCGTCGACGTGCACCTGCTGGACGCGCTGGCGCGCATGGGACGCATGCTGGCCGGTGATGTGCCGGCGGAGGACCCCGTCGCCGCGGAGGCCGCGCGACAGATCGAGGATCACGACGGGCTGCTGCTGGGCGCCCTGCTGCACGACATCGGCAAGAACGGCGAGGGCGGACACGTGGCGGTGGGGGAACGTTTGGCGGCGGACGCGCTCGAACGGATGGGCGTGGAGGACCCCACCCGGGACCTCGTCTCGTTCATGGTCGGGCGCCATCTGCTGCTGCCCGACACCGCCACGCGTCGTGACCTCACCGACGACGACCTGATCCTGGACGTAGCCGCCACGATCGGGACTCCCGAACGCCTGGCGGCGCTCTACCTCTTGGTGGTGGCCGATGCCGGCGCGACCGGGCCGGCGGCCTGGACGCCGTGGCGCCGCACGCTCGTCCGTGAGCTGGTGGCGAAGGTGCAACGTGTCTTCGACCGGGGCGACATGGGAGCCGAGCTGGCCGATCGGCTCACCGACCGGATCGATCGGCTGCGGGACCTGCTGATCGACGAACCCTCGCGCGAGGTGGAGCGCCACGTCCTGCGGTTGCCGCGCAGCTACTTCCTGTCCGTGGAGCCGGCCCAGGCGGCCAAGCACTTCTCGCTCATCGCGCCGGAGGTCGGCGCACATGAGGTTCGCAGCGCCGCCGTGGAGGGGGCCCGTCCCGGCGCCTACGGGTTGCTGGTGGTGGCCATGGACCGTCCCGGACTGCTGTCGTGGATCGCCGGGTCGCTCTCGCTCGCCGGCCTGTCGATCCGTACCGCCCAGGCCTTCACCACCGACGACGAGGTGGCGGTGGATCTGTTCGAGGTGGAGGGCGCCTTCGAACCACAGATCCACGAGGGACGCTGGCGCGAGTTCCGGTCGGTCCTGCGCAAGGTGCTGGAGGGGCGCATCTCCCTGGATCACCGGGTGGACGACAAGCGCCGGCATTATCCGCCTCCGCGCCGGCCGAGTCCCGTCACCGTGAAGGTGGATCAACAGGCGAGCGACTTCTTCACCATCATCGAGGTCGGTGCGCCCGACCGGATCGGGTTGCTGTACGACATCACGCGCACGCTCGCGGATCTGCACCTGGACGTGCATCTGGCGAAGGTCACCACCTACACCGACCGGGTGATCGACACCTTCTATGTCCGCGACGAGCTGGGGCGCAAGGTGGATCGTTCCGGGGAGTCCGAGATCGAGGCCGCCTTCCGCGCGCGCCTGGGAACGTGAGGCTGGAACTTCCCGAGCGGCATCAGATCTGGTTGAACAACTCCACCGTCCAACGCCAGGATCGACGGTCATCGGCGTTCCACCAGCTCTTCAGGATACCGGCCTCACCACCGGGAAGGATCACGACACGGCCGAGGTCGTCGTCGGTCGGCCAGCCGTCCTCCAGCAGGATCCGGTTCCCCGCACGAACCAGGAACGTGATGGGGCCGGGGGCTCCCCGCTCCAGTCCGTCGCCGAGCGCGAGCGTCCTGCCGTCATCGTCGCGCACCGCGACGTCGAGCTTGGGTGGCGCTGCATGCACCAGCAGGCGGTCGCCGGCGTCGGACCCCTCCACGTGCGCTCGGGCGAACGCCAGGCCCGTCGCGCCGGCGCCGGGGAACCACAGATCCCAGATCTCCATCGCCATGTCGTGCCCCTCTCACCCTCGCCTGCGTGCACCAGCCCAACAGTAGAGCCGTTCGCACCCCCATCGCACGTCCGCGTACCATCCACGCATGCGACGCTCCTCGGATTCCGTTGCGAGGCCGGTGCTGGCGTTCGCCCTCATCAGCCTGATCGCGATGGGGCTGGTGGCCACCTCCGGCCTGTTCCTGATCCGGCGCCTCGCCGACGAGCAGGCGCTGAATCAAGCCCGGCACTTGACGGCCCTGTCGTCCCGCGTCGTTCAGCGGCAGGTCGACGAGGGGCTGATCACCGGCGACGCGGAGAGCCTGTCGGCGGTCACCTCCGTGACCTTCGACTACATCCTCTACGAGCCGATCCTGCGGGTGAAGATCTGGTCGGCGGAGGGCCAGATCGTGTACTCCGACGAGCTCAGGCTGCTGGGCCGCACGTATCCGCTGGACGCGGAGGAGAGGAGGGTGCTGGCCGAGGGAGGGGTGGCGGCCGAGGTCTCCGACCTCCAGGCGCCGGAGAACAGCTTCGAGCGTGGGTTCGGAGAGCTGATGGAGGTCTACACGCAGATCAAGACACCCGACGGCACGCCGCTGCTGTTCGAGACCTATCAGCGGCGGTCCAGCATCGTGGGCAACGGACGGGCCCTGGCAGGAAGGTTCACGCCGGTGCTGGTGGTGACGCTGGTCGCGCTGGCGCTGCTCTTGATCCCGCTGGCGTGGGCGCTCGCGCGACGGGTGCGTCAGACGCAGAGCGAGCGCCAGTCGCTGATGCAGCGTGTGATCCAGTCCTCCGACATCGAACGGCGACGGATCGCCGGGGACCTCCACGACGGTCCGGTGCAGGAGCTGTCCGGTCTGTCGATGCAGCTCTCCGCGGCGGCCGAGACCGTGGCCGACCCAGCCGCCAGCGCCGCGCTTCGAACGTCGGCCTCGGCGGTGCGCGGCACCGTGAAGACGCTGCGTTCCGCGATCGTTGGGGTGTACCCACCGAACCTCCAGCACGCCGGGCTCCCCGCCGCACTCTCCGATCTCGTCGCCCGGCTCGAGCGGGACGAGACCCACACGACCTTGGACATCGATCCCGGAGTGCGGTTCCCACCCACTGTCGACGAGCTGCTGTATCGCGCGTGCCAGGAGATGCTCCGCAACGTCGAGGAGCACGCGGCGGCCAGCGCCGTCCACGTGACGGTTCGCCGCGAAGGGGACCGCGCGGTGTTGGAGGTGCGCGACGACGGGGAGGGGATCGCGCCCGGGGCGGCGGCGCACGCGCGCGAGGGGGGACACATGGGACTGGAGATCCTCGGTGATCTCGTCCGCGACGCCGGAGGCCAGCTGACCGCCGGACCCGGCGACGGGGGGAGCGGTACCGTGGCACGCGTGGAGGTGGCGGCCGGATGATCCGCGTGGCGCACGCCGACGACCACAAGGTCGTGCGGCTCGGTCTCGAGCAGCTCCTCGGGACCTTCGACGACGTGGAGCCGGTGGGCTCGGCAACCGGGGGCGAGGCCGCCGTCGTCCTCTGCCGCGAGCAGCGTCCCGACGTCCTGCTCCTGGATCTGCAGATGCCCCAGGTCGACGGCATCGAGGTGACGAGGCGGGTGGCGTCGGAGTCGCCGCTCACGCGGATCGTGGTCTTCACATCGTTCTCCGACCGCGACGGCATCGTGGGCGCCTTGGACGCGGGCGCCGTGGGCTACCTGCTGAAAGACGCTGAGCCGGAGGAGATCCACGAGGCGATCCGGGCGGCCGCGCGCGGTGAGGCGCCCATCACGCCGCGGGCGGCCGCGGCACTGCTGGCCGACCGCCGGGAGCACCCCCCATCCCCCGACCTCACGGGACGTGAGCGCGAGGTGCTCCTGCTGGTCGTGGAGGGGCTGGCGAACAAGCAGATCGCCCGCCGGCTTGGCATCAGCGAGAAGACGGTGAAGGGGCACCTCACCAACCTGTTCCAGCGGATCGGCGTTGCCGACCGTACGCAGGCGGCCCTGTGGGCCGAGCGCAACCGGCTCTTCCGGGACTAGTCCCGGGACTCAAGTCCCTTGCCGCTCCCGTCTCACCCCGCTCAGCATGGACCTATGCATGGAGCAACCATGCGGATCGTCGGTGCGGCAGTGGCTCTGTCGCTGCTCGCCGGAGGTGCCGCGCTGGCCGGAGGAGACGTCGTTCGCCGAGAGGGCGAATGCGCGGGTCCCGGTGAGTGGTACCTACGGGTGAGTCGTGAGAGCGCCACGACGATCCGGATCCGCTTCCGCGTCGAGTACCTCCACCCAGGTGACTCGTGGCAGCTGTTCCTCTCCGACAACGGGACGAGGGTCCTGGCCAGCACGAAGGTCGTGAACGCCGACGGCGAGGTGCACGTCGGCAAGATCACCGGGGATCGCTCCGGCACCGACCACGTCAAGGCCACGGGTGTGAACGTCACTGGCAGCGGCTCGTGCGACGGCACGCTCGACTTCTGACCTACGGTCCCGCGACCACCGTCGCGTTGTGACCGGGACCTCCTGACGGACAACCTGGTGGGGCCGAAGCCGAACGCGAAAGGAGGGGACATGCGCGATGTGACGATCATGGAGTCCGGATCCGACACCTCGATCCGGACGTCCTCCGATCGATACCTGCTCCCGGGGCTACGCGCACCGAGGGATCAGTCCCCCGGGAGGCGAACCGGGCCCGCACGCCAGACCTACGGTCGCCGGCAGGACGGGGCGCCTCGCCGCTACCTCGTGGTGGCGAACCTCACCGTTGCGGGGGAGTCCCTCGCGACGAAGGTTCGCGAATGCATGCGAGAAGAGCCCTGCACCTTCCACGTGGTGGTGCCCGCCTCTGCCGACCCCCGCGACCTCACCTGGACGGAGGGGGAGGTCCTGGCCGCCGCCAGGGGTCGCCTCGACGCTGCGCTCTCAGAGCTCCTCGCCCTGGGAGCCGAGGTGGAAGGGGAGGTCGGCGACTGGACGCCCATGGCTGCGATCGAGGATGCGCTGCGGGCCGAGCGGTTCGACGAGATCATCATCTCGACACTGCCTCCGGGGCTCTCGCGGTGGCTCAACCTCGACCTGGCGCACCGGGCGGCGGAGCGGTTCCATCTGCCGGTCAGCCACGTTGTCTCGGCCACGAGCGCCGCCTCTCGACCCCCCGCGTCAACGGCCAGGGCGGTCGCTCTCGGTCGGCGCTGACTGGAGCGATCGGTCCTGTCCCGTTTGGTCGGGGCGTCTCCAGCAAGCGCATGCTCAGGCCTTGTTGCCGGATACGTTCTCTGGTCGGACGAAAAGGTCGTCTACGGG
>JBDUEF010000082.1:0-8777 GCA_040002535.1 Actinomycetota bacterium
CGCCGGCGAAGGCCATCTTGTCGTAGATCTCGCTGATCTTGTGCAGCAGGGCGCTCGGGTTCTCGGCGAGGAACAGCAGCCCGTCGGCGTACTCCATGCCGATCACGGAGCGGCCGCGCGCGATCCCCTTGTGCGCGTACTCCGAGCGGTCCTTCATCATCTGCTCGGGCGCGACGTAGGGCATGAAGCTCATGCGCGACGCTCCTGCAGCACGGCGGCGGCCGCGGCCGCCACCTCGTCCTCGGCAACCTCCTGGGCTCCGTCCGCCGTCACGGTCAAGACGATCGGATAGATCCCGCGCGCCACGTCGGGACCGCCGGTGGCCACGTCGTCCTCGGCCGCGTCGATCAGCGCCTCCACGGCGGCTCGGAGGGCGTCCTCACGGGTGAGACCGGCCCGCCAGCGTTTCTTCAAGGAGTTCTTGGCCGGAGCGCCGCCGGAGCCGGTCGTCTGATAGTCCTCCTCCTCCCACCGGCCTCCCGTCGCGTCGTAGTAGAAGAGCCGGCCCTCGTCACGACGCAGGTCGAACCCCCCGAACAGGGGCACGACCACGAGGCCCTGCATCGCCATCGGCAGGTTGCCACGGATCATCTGGGCGAGCCGATTGGCCTTGCCCTCCAACGACAGGAGATCGCCGGTGATCTTCTCGTAGTGCTCCAGCTCCAGCTGGAAGAGCTTCACGAGCTCGATCGCCTGCCCAGCCGCCCCCGCGATCGCGATAGCGGAGAAATCGTCGGCCGCGAACACCTTGCGCATCTTGGCGTCGGCGATCGAATACCCCGAGGTGGCGCGTCGGTCCCCCGCCATCACGATCCCGTCGGCGAATCGCAACCCCAGCACGGTGGTGCCGTGCGGGGCCGGCACGCCGTCGGGGAGCGGCCGGTGCGGATCCTGTGGAAGTGCCTCGGGGCGGGCGAGTCGCAGCAGGTCCACGAAGCTGGGGTTGGCCCCGAAGGGGCCGGAGGGCGCGAGGCCCGGGATGTCGGTCGTCACTCCCCGCCCTTCTGCACGTAGCTCTTCACGAACTCCTCGGCGTTCTCCTCCAGCACGGAGTCGATCTCGTCGAGCAGATCATCCATCTCGCCCTTGAGCTCCGCCGCCTTCGAGGTTCCCTGGACCCGTCCGGCATCTGTGGCGGGATCGTCCCCGCCGTCGCCCTTCTTCTGGATCTTCTTGCGCTCCTGTTCCTGCGGCATGTCGACCTCTCCTTCACACGGGACCTATCCTACCCAGTCGGCTCCGGAGACCTAGGACTGAAGACGAGGAGCGTCGCGGCTAGCCGTTCAGCTTGTCGACCAGGGAGGCGGCGTCCTCGGAGGTGCGCAGCAGCTCCTCCACATGGGCCTTCGTGCCTCGCAGGGGCTCGCGCATCGGGATCCGCTGCAGCGCGTCGCGGCCGGTGTCCATGATGAGGGAGTCCCACGAGGCGGCCGCGATCGCATCGGGGTACCGCGAGATGCATCGTCCGCGGAAGTACGCCCGCGTGTTCTCCGGCGGCTCCATCACGGCGGTCTCGATGGCGTCATCGGAGGTGATCCGGTCGACCTTGCCCGCCGCGACCAGGCGGTTGTACAGCCCCTTGCTGCGGCGGACGTCGTGATACTGCAGGTCGATCAGGCGGAGCTTGTGGTCGGACCAGGCCAGGTCGTCGCGCTCCCGATAGCCCTGCAGCAGCCGGTACTTTGCCACCCAGTCGAGCTGGCGATGCAGCGTGAGCGGCTCGGTCTCCAACACCGCCAGCACCGACTCCCAGCGCTCCACCACCTCCCGGTTCTCCGGCGTGTCGTCCTCGCGCTCCACGTACTTCTTCGCATGCTCGAGGTACTCCCACTGGAGCTGGACGGCCGACAGTCGCCGGCCGTCGGCGAGCGGGACCGTTGCCGTGCAGGTAATATCGTGCGAGACCTCGTGCATCGACCGGACAGGTGACTCCATGGTCAGGTCGGGGAGGACGGCGTCCTCGATCATCTTCAGGATGAGTGCCGTGGTCCCGATCTTCAGGAACGTCGCCACCTCGCACATGTTGGCATCGCCCACGATCACGTGCAGGCGCCGGTAGAGGTCGGGGTCGGCGTGCGGCTCGTCCCTGGTGTTGATGATCGGCCGTTTCAGCGTCGTCTCCAGGCCCACCTCGGTCTCGAAGAAGTCCGCACGCTGGGTGAGCTGGTAGCCCGCGTGATCGCCCGCGTCCCACTGGCCCTCGGCGCCGAGCTTGCCGGCCCCGGTGAAGATCTGCCGAGACACGAAGAATGGGGTGAGATCACGCACGATGTCGCCGAACGGTAGCGCCCGATCCACGAGGTAGTTCTCGTGCGTACCGTAGGAGTTGCCCTTGCCGTCGGAGTTGTTCTTGTAGATCTGCAGAGCGGGGCTCGCCACCGTGGACCCCTCGAGCTCTTCCAGCGAACGCTCCAGGATCCGCTCCCCCGCCTTGTCATGGGTCACGAGGTCACGCGGCGTCAGACATTCGGGTGTGGAGTACTCGGGATGCGCATGATCAACGTAGTAGCGCGCTCCGTTGGGGAGGATCACGTTGGCCAGACCCAGGTCCTCATCGCCGACCTCGCGCGCCTGCACGGGTTCGAACCCCCGCGCATCCCGCAGCGGCGACTCCTGTTCGTAGTCCCAGCGGATCCGGCGCAACGAGCCGGCGTAGGTCGAGATCAGGATCGACGACGCCAGGACGGGGTTGAAGTCTGCGTGTCCCACGGCGGTGATGCCGTACTCGGTCTCGATCCCGAAGACCTTGGGGATGGCCACAGGGCGACCTTACAGGTACTGCCCTGCGTTGACCCGCTCCACCTGCCGGCCGTCCCCGTCCTCACCGAGCAGGGTGCGGACGTACACGATCCGTTCGCCCTTCTTGCCCGAGATGCGGGCCCAGTCGTCGGGGTTGGTGGTATTGGGCAGGTCCTCGTTCTCCTTGAACTCGTCGCGGATCGCGTGGAACAGGTCCTCGCTCTTGATGCCCTTCTCCCCCGTGGACAGGAAGCGCTTGATCGCATCCTTCTTCGCACGACGAACGATGTTCTCGATCATGGCGCCGGAGTTGAAGTCCTTGAAGTACAGGACCTCCTTGTCGCCGGAGGCGTAGGTCACCTCGAGGAACCGGTTGCGGTCGTTCGGCTCGTACATCTGCTCGATCGTGCGCTCGATCATCCGGTAACAGGCCTGCTGAGCGTCGTTGCCGTGGCGGGCGATCTCGTCGGGGTGGATCGGCACCACCGGATGCAAGTACTTGGCCATGATGTCCCGAGCCTGCGGGGCGTCCGGGCGCTCGATCTTGATCTTCACGTCCAGGCGGCCGGGCCGCAGGATCGCCGGGTCGATCAGGTCCTCGCGGTTCGAAGCGCCGATCACGATCACGTTCTTCAGGGTCTCCACCCCGTCCAGCTCAGAGAGCAGCTGCGGCACGATCGTGGATTCGACGTCGGAGGAGATGCCGGTTCCGCGTGTGCGGAAGATGGAATCCATCTCGTCGAAGAACACGATCACCGGCAGACCCTCTTCACTGTGCTCCTTGGCCCGCTGGAAGATCTCGCGGATCTGCCGCTCGGTCTCCCCCACGTACTTGTTCAGCAGCTCCGGGCCCTTCACGTTCAGGAAGTAGCTGCGGGCATCGTCGCGGCCGGTGCGCTCGGCGACCTTCTCCGCCAGCGAGGCGGCGACGGCCTTGGCGATCAGGGTCTTGCCGCACCCGGGTGGGCCGTACAGGAGCACGCCCTTCGGCGGCTCCAGCTGGTGCTCCCGGAACAGCTCCGCGTAGAGGAACGGAAGCTCGACGGCGTCACGGATGGCCTCGATCTGCCCCTCGAGGCCGCCGATGTCCTCGTAGCTGACGTCGGGGATCTCCTCCAGGACGAGCTCCTCGACCTCCTCCTTCGGCAGCAGCTCCAGGGCCACGCCGGAGCGCGTGTCGTACATCAGCACGTCGCCGGTGCGAACGTTCGTTCCCCGCAGGGCCGAGCCGAGCGTGGCCACCATCTCCTCGTCCCCCCGGCCCACGACCACCACGCGGTCGTCGCCGAGCCGATCCTTCACCTTCACGACCTCGCCCTGGCGGTCTGGTTCGAGCACCTCGACCACGTTCATGGCGTCGTTCAGGATCACCTGGGTGCCCGGCACGAATCGGGCGCCGTCGATCTCAGGCGCGGCGTTCACCCGCATCTTCCGCCCCGAGGTGAACACGTCGATCGTTCCATCGTCGTTCCTGCCCAGGAAGACGCCGAAGGACGCGGGCGGCTGAGAGAGCTTCTCGACCTCCTGCGCGAGCGCCTCGATCTTGTCCTTCTCCGCGCGCAGCGTGTCGGCGAGCTTCTGGTTCTGCCCCATCGCCTTGGCGAGATCGTTCTTCGTCTCGGTGAGCTTGTCCTCCAAGATCGTGACCTGCCGCGGCGCGTTGGTGAGGCGTCGCCGGAGCAGGGAGATCTCATCCTCCAGGAACTTCACCTGGGTCTGTAGCTCGTGCGCCTGCTTCTCGTACTGCTCGATGTCCTGCGCATCGTTCATCCCGGTCCACCTCCTGGAAGCGGTCATCGTATACCCGCGCGTCGCGGCGTCTTTTGTGTTTGCGTCTCTTTCCGTACATACGGCGCCGCCGGGGCCGGAGGTAATGCTCAAAGGTGGGTATGTCCGCGAGCCCCGGTCGGGTCAACCGCCGACCAGGCGGGCGACGGTGAGGAACCCCGTGTGACCCACCATCCTGTGGTCCGGCCGCACGCTCCGGTCGGTCACGTGCCAGGAGCGGAGAAGGATCTCGAAGGTCTCCATGTGCTGGAAGCCTCCGGGCTCGAAGGCCAGGACCACCTGCTGGACCTGCACCGTCGTGGGGAGGTAACAGCAGAGGACCGCACCGGGCTCCAGGGCAGCCCGCAGGGCGGGCAGGACGTCCCACGGCTGGGGGAGGTCGAGGATCGCCCGGTCGAACCGCTCGCCGGTGTCGGCCACCTCGCGCACGTCACCTTCCCGCAGTTCCAACCAGGCGGGGACGGTCCCGTAGAAGTCCTCGACGTTGGCCACCCCGCGCTCGCGGTGCTCGGGGCGCAGCTCATAGCTGACCACCCGTCCCTGGGCGCCGACGGCGCGCGTCAGCGCGATCGTCAGGGCGCCGGACCCCGTCCCGGCCTCCACCACCCGGGCTCCGGGGAAGACGTCGCCGTACATCAGCACCGGCCCGATGTCCTTGGGATAGATCACCTGAGCGCCGCGCGGCATCTTCAACGCGTAGTCGGCGAAGCGCGGTCGGAAGGCCGTGAGCGCCATCCCACCCACGGTCTCCAGACGCAGGCCCTCGGGCCGGCCGATCACCAGGTCGTGGGAGAGCGCGCCACCGTGGGTGTGGAACGTCCCCTTCGCCTGCAGTCGGACGAGGTACGTGCGGTCGCGGGCGTCCACGAACAGGATCCGCTCGCCCGCCTGGAAGGGTCCCATGCCTCAGGCTAACGCACGCACCGGCTCCGCCGGCGCCCCGTCTACGGCAGGTCGGTGGGGAGCGGTCGGGTGCCGAGCGTGACGGTGATGGTTCGGGCCGTACCGTCGGGGCCCAGCAGGTCCACCGCGACGTCCTGGTCCGGCTCCAGGCCGGCCAGCACCTTTCCGAGGGCGTCCCGGTCGGCCACGGCGCGACCGCCGACAGCCACGATCACGTCGCCATCGTGGATCCCCGCCTCGGCCGCGGGGCTCTTGGTGACCACGCTGATGACGTAGGCACCGGCGTCCACGCCCTGTGGCACCTGCGCGCTCAGGGCTGGCGCGGTGACGTCGTCGGTGATGACCCCCAGGTAGGCCACGGGAGCCAGCGGGTCGCTCTCGGCCAGCTGGATCGTGTCCTTCGCCGCGTCGATCGGGATCGAGAAGCCGATGTTCTCGGCCGCCGTCGAGCCGGCCGAGTTGATGGCGACGACCTGGCCCGCCAGGTTGACGAGCGGCCCGCCCGAGTTGCCCGGGTTGATGGCGGCATCGGTCTGGATGATGTCGGCGTACACGCGCGTTCCGTTGGCGCCACACGCGGTCCCGCAGTTGGGGTCGTTGGCTCGGATCGTGCGTCCGAGCGAGGAAACGATCCCGGTGGTCACTGTCGGACCCCCGTCCAGGGCCAGGGCGTAACCGAGCGCGATCACCCGCTGCCCCAGCGCCAGATCCGCCGAGCTTCCTAGCGGCACGGTGGCCAGGTTCTTCCCGTCGATCTTCACGATCGCCAGGTCGTGCTCACAGTCGCCGCCGATCACACGGCCCGAGTACTCCTTCGGGGTGTCGTCGGAGCTGAACACGGTGATCTTGTTCGCGCCCTCCACGACATGGCAGTTCGTCACGATCACGCCGTCGGAGCGCACCACGAACCCGGTACCCACGCCCTGACCGTTCCCGACCCCCGGCTGGAATTGATCGGTGGTGACGTTCACGACCGATGGCAGCACCCTCCGCACCACCGCGACGATGCGGTCGCCTCCCGCCTCTGAGGGCAGGGGTACGTTCACGTCGCGGGTGCCCACCTGGCCGGCGTTAGGGTCGGATCCGTACCGGACGGAGCACGCCCCGCTCAGAAGCGCGAGCAGCGCCAGGGGCACGAACCACCTCCGCATCAGGATCCTTCCGATCGGCCGGTCACGGGGGGTGTTCGCTGCGCCCCTCGTCCAGGTTCAAGCGTACCCGGGACGGCCGCTACCGCAGCTCGCCTGCCGGCCTCGCCTTCTTCGGGTCCACGAACGGGATCGCGGCCGTGGTTCCGATGTGCGCGGCCCCGTCCTCGGCCTCGATGTCGAGGCGATTGCCCGGCTCGGCCAGCACGATCGGCACCCACACGTAGCCGATGTTCTTCTTCAGGCCCGGCGACCACACGGCGTCGGTCATATGCCCCACCGGCCTCCCCTGCGAGGAGACCTCCCAGTACCGGGACATCTCCGCGCGCAGCTCGTCACCCTCGATCTCGATGCCGACCAGCTTGCGATCGACGCCCCTGGTGCGCAGCTCCTCCAGCGCCTGCTTGCCGACGTAGTCCTGCGTCTGAGCCTCCACCAGGCGCTCGAGGCCGCTCACGTGAAAGGGTGTGTCACCCAGCCGGATATCGGAGCCGTAGTTGAAGATACCGCCCTCGATCCGACGCGCCTCGCAGGGAGCGATCGGCCGGATGTCGAACTCCGCGCCGGCCTCGGCGACCGCGGTCCAGAGCTCGTCGCCGCGGCTCGAGTCCAGTAGGTTCACCTCGAAGCCGGGGATCGCCGTCCAGCCGGTCCGGCTGATCACGACCGGGATGTCGCCGATCTCGAACCGGTCGAACCAGTAGTACCTCAGGTCGTAGATCGCGTCGCCCACCAGCTTCTCCAGGGTCTTCGCGGCCAGCGGGCCCTGGACCTGCATGGGATGGACGTCGGGCAGCGTGACCTCTGCGTCCAGCCCGGCCGCCGCGCCCACCCCCATCGCGTACAGGTGGGCGTCGGAGTCCGCTAGCTGCATCCACCATCGATCCTTCCCCACGTGCAGGAGGACGGGGTCGTTCACGATCGATCCATCGGGGGCCGTGATCAGCATGTACTTGGCCTGGTTCACCGCGCACGTCGTGAGGTCGCGGCAGGTGATCGAGTCGATCAGCCGATCGGCGTCGGGGCCGGCGATCTCCACGGTGCGTTCCACGCCCACGTCCCACATCGTGACGCCGTTCTCCAATGCCCAGTACTCGGTCTCGGGATCGTCGTAGAAGGCCGGAAGGTACATGTGGTTGTAGATGTCGTACGAGGTGCAACCGGCCCGTCGCGTGGCCTCGAAGAAGGGCGACGCCCGGTACCAGGGTCCGAAGTACAGGGTCGCGCTCTTGTCCAACATCTCCACGCGCTCGTTCACCATCGTCGTCTCCGATCATCCGGACCAGCCTGGTGGATGAGACTGAATCATGGTTCAACCGGGACGTGCAGCGCAACCCCCGCAGCGGGACGTTTTGGTGGGTGCCGACTGAACCGCGCATCAGCCCAGATCGCCCCAGATCGGGGCCGAGGCCAGCTAGGAGATGGGGATGGTCTTCGCCGCGTCCACGAACGGCATGTCGACGACGGTGGCCGTGCGGGTTCCCCACTCGGTCTCGACCTCGACGCTGGTGCCGACCGTCGCCAGCTCGGTGGGCAGCCAGCAGTAGCCGATGTTCTTCTCGAGCCGTGGCGAGTAGATCGCGCTCGTCACCCTGCCGACCGCCGACCCGCCCGAGCTCGCCGCCCACTTCGTGGTGTTGAGGCCGGGGAAGGGATCGCCCTCGATCTCGACGCCGTTGATCTTCCTGCGCACGCCGGCTGCCTCGATCGCCTTCAGCGCCTCGATCGAGATGCACCGGTCCGCCGGCAGGTCATCCACCAGTCGATCGAGGCCGAGCTCATACGGGTTGTTCTCGTAGGTCATGTCGGCGCCCCAGTTGAAGATGGCGCCCTCGATGCGGCGGATGTCGGAGGGACCGGTGGGCTTCACGTTGAAGGGCGCGCCGGCCTTCATGACCGCCTCGAACAGCTCGGTGCCGCGGGAGGTATCGGTCAGGTAGATCTCGTAGCCCACCTCCGAGGTCCACCCCGTTCGCGTCACCACCACGGGGATGCCCTGGATCTCGAACTCCCGGAAGAAGTAGTACTTGATGTCCAGCACCTCGTCGCCCACCAGCGCCCGCATCAGGTCCTTCGACTTCGGCCCTTGGATCTGCATCGGCGCCACGTCGGCCTCGCGGATCGTGACGTCCATGTCGGGATAGGCGTTCTTCAGCCCGCGGGCCCACAGCAGCGCGTCGCTGGACGCGAGCGCGAACC
>JBDUEF010000083.1:0-8702 GCA_040002535.1 Actinomycetota bacterium
TCGCGCGGTGGAGCCGCGAGACGGGCTACGAGGTGCGGTTCATCGAGTACATGCCACTGGATGCCGACCACGCGTGGGAGCGCGCGAAGGTGGTGCCGTCGGCCCGGATCCTGGAGGCGATCGACCACGCCTACCCGCTCGCCTCCACGGCCCGCGACGCCGAGCCCGCCACGTTGTACCGCTTCGCCGACGGGGAGCCGGGCGCGATCGGCGTGATCGCGAGCGTCACCGAGCCGTTCTGCGACACCTGCAACCGCCTGCGTCTCACGGCCGAGGGCATGATGCGCTCCTGCCTGTTCGCGCTCGACGAGACCGACCTGCGAGGACCCATGCGCGCGGGCGCCTCCGACGACGAGCTCGCCCGCCTGATCCGGGAGGCCGTGTGGGGCAAGTGGTCCGGACACCGCGTCAACCACCCCGACTTCGTCCAGCCCGCGCGCAGCATGTCGATGATCGGCGGCTGAGGCCGCAACCGGGTCTCGCCTACAGGTTGCGGATCGCGAGGGTGGGAACGGGATCGCCCAGCTCGAGGCCGAAGACCTGCGCGTAGAAGCTCAGCTCCGCCTCGTACGCCGCCTGGATGTTCTCCGCCCTGCGGAACCCGTGCTGTTCACCCTCGAAGGGGAGATAAGCATACGGCAGACCCTTTGCCTCCAGGGCCTCGACCATGATCTCGGCCTGCCGGGGGGGCACCACCTCGTCCTCCAGCCCCTGCAGCAGGATCACCGGGCACGAGAGCATGTCGGCGAAGTGGATCGGCGAGCGGGCCCGGTAGCGTTCGGCCGTCTCGGGATAGGGCCCCACCAGCGAATCCAGGTAGCGGGACTCGAACTTATGGGTCCCCCCGGTGGCGAAGGGCTCCAGGTCCGCCAGGCCATAATAGCTGGCGCCCGCCGCGAAGTCGTCGGAGAACACCAGCGCGCAGAGCGTGGTGTAGCCGCCCGCACTGCCACCGCGGATCACCAGTCGGTCGCCGTCCACGAGCCCCTCGGCGGCCAGGTACCGCGCGGCGTTGATGCAGTCCATGGTGTCCACCACGCCCCACGAGCCGTTCAGCCGCCGGCGATAGTCGCGGCCGTAGCCCGTGCTGCCGCCGTAGTTCACGTCCACCACCGCGAATCCGCGCGTGGTGAAGAACTGCGACCGCAGGTCGAAGGCCTGCGTGGACTCGGACGTCGGCCCGCCGTGGCTCATGACCACCAGGGGGGGCAGCTCTGCCTGCGGCGCCGCGAAGTCCGCGTTCGCGGGTGGGTAGAAGTGCGCCCAGGCGGTGAGCCCGTCCTCGGTGGGGAACTCGACCGCGCGGGGGACGGACAGGGAGTCGGGGTCGATCGTGACGTCCTCGCTCTGGCGCAGGACCTCCACGGCGCGCGATCCGAAGTCGATCGTCACGACGGCGGTGGGGATCGCCGGTCCGCCCCCGACGAACGCGACCTGGGACCCCTCCGTGCACAGGTAGGGGTAGTCGATCGCCGTGTACGGCAGGTCGAGGTCCAGCAGCTCCCCGCTGCCGGGGTCCAGCACCGCCAGGTGCTGCAACCCGTCGCTCGAGTACTCGCAGACGATGCGGCCGTCCGCCAGGAAGGCGTACATCGAGGCGCCGAACCCCCATGCCGGCCAGCCGAACTCCGCCTGCATCGGGCACAGGACATCCGTCGCACCGTCGCGCTGCCGGTACAGGTTCCACCACCCCGTCCGGTCGCTCACGAAGTGCAGCTCGTTCGAGGGGCTCCACGAGGGTTGCAAGATCGACTCGTCGACTCCCCCGACCACCACGCGGGCATCCGTCACCGAGGCGTCGGGGCCCAGGTCCGCGAGCCACAGCTCCGTGCCGTCCCAGGGCATCCTCGGGTGATCCCACGCCAGCCACGCGAGCGCGGTGCCGTCCGGGGAGATCCGCGGGGCGGCGAAGAAGTCGTGCCCACCCACGATGGTGCGAACCTCGCCTCCGCCGGTCGGCACGGCGACCAGCTCGTTGATCACGTCATCGTCGTCGTGTCGCTCGCGGACGCACAGGAGCAGCGACCCGTCGGCGGTGACGCGCGCGTCGGCGTAGCGGTGCCGCCCGGCCGTCTCGTCGGTGATCGGCACCGGATCGGCGCCGTCCTCCTGGCGGTACAGACGCTGATCGTCGAAGTTGGAGAAGTACACGGTGCCGCGATGCACGCAGTACTCGCCGCCGCCGTACTCGTGCACCTTCGTTCGCACGTTGAAGCCCGCGGGCGTCACGTCGGTCGGCGAGGTGAACGGATCGCCCCGGACGACCACCATGCGCCCCTCCTCGGCCGGACGGTCCTCGATCCAGTACACCGTGCCGCCGTCGATCGTCGTCTCGGCCAGTCCAACGGCCGCCGTGGCCAGCATGCTCGGGGTGATCGGTGAGGACCACGTGCCGTACGGTGCGATCCTGCGCTCCTTCACCGACGCCCCACGACCACGCGGGTCACCTTCAGGTCTCCTCCCTTGGTGCTGCGAACCTCGCGCAGCCCGGCCGCGCGCATCACCCGCATGACCTCCTTCGCGCGATCGGGGCTCACCTCGATCAGGAGCCAGCCGCCGCGGAGCAGCCAATGGCCGCACTCCTCCGCCGCCCGCACCACCAGACCCAGCCCGTCGTCGCTCTGGTCGGTGAGGGTGTGCGCGGGCTCCCACCTGCGAACCTCGTCGGGGAGGTCCTTCACCTCCTCGCGGGGCACGTACGGCGGGTGGAGCGTGATCACGTCCACGGTGCCGGCCAGTTTCTTCGGCACGCCCCCGAACATGTCGCCGGCCCGGAAGGTGGCCTTCAGGCCGAGGCGCTTCGCGTTGGTCCGTGCGAGCTTCACCGCGTCCTTCGACAGGTCGGCCCCGAACACGCGAGCGCGCCGCACCTCGTTGGCGACGGCGAGCGCGATCGTGCCGCCGCCCGTCGCCAGGTCCACGTGTACGGCGTCCTTGCGCTTGCGCAGACGCCGGACCGCCTGCTCCGCCAGGAACTCACTGGAGTCCCGCGGCACGAAGACCCCGGGCGCGGCGATCAGGTCGAGGCCCCGGAACTCGGTGTAGCCCTTGATGAACGGGATGGGCTCCCCGGTGGCGCGCCGTTCGATGAGCTTCTCGAACCGGCGGCGGGCGGTGCCGGGGATCTCGTCGGCCGGATGCGGATCCTCCCCGTCCATGACGTGCATCAACAGGTCCTCGGCCTCGATGCGCTCACGACCCTTCTGCCAGTGGTCGATGGCCGGTGACGCCTTCAGCGCCTCCACCGCCTGCGCCACGAGCTTGCGAGCTTTCACGCGCCGCATGGTACCCGCTGCCGCTCGTACACTCGGTGGATGCCGCGAGCAACCGAGCCGGTGGCCACACCGAAGACGGCGAGGGGTGCGGCGAAGCCCCGGAAGCCCCGCGCACGCAGGCCCGTCGCGGACGGACAGGTGCGGCTGACGGGCGACCGACTCGTCGTTCGCTCGCCCGAGAACGGCGAGCGGAAGTCCACGGGCGGCCTGCTGATCCCCGCCACCGCGATGCCCGCGCCTCGGCGACTGATGTGGGCCGACGTCTCGCTGGTGGGTCCGGACGTGCGCGTCGCCACCATCGGGGACCGGGTGCTCTTCCTGCCCCAGGCCGGCCTTGAGGTCGAGCTGGAGGGCGAGGAGGTCGTGCTGCTGCGGGAGCGGGACGTCCAGGCCGTGCAGGCACCCGCCGGCGGGGGAAAGGACCGATCCCCCGGCCAGTACCTGTAAGCGATCGCTCAGGCGATCGCTCTAGGCCGGCAGGAAGCTCAGCCGGACGCGGCGCCTGTCGTTCTCGCGGTTCGGATCGATCACCACCACCGATTGCCAGGTCCCCAGGGTGGGCGCTCCTGCCACCACGGGAAGGACCAGGCTGGGGCTCACGAAGACCGGCAGGAGGTGATCACCGCCGTGGCCGATGCTCCCGTGACGGTGGAGGTAGCGATCCTCGCGAGGCAGCAGTCGGTCCAACGCCTCCTCCAGGTCGCCCTCCGAGCCCGAGCCGATTTCCATCAGCGCCACGCCGGCGGTCGCGTGCGGAACGAACACGTGGAGGAGACCGTCACGTTCCTGGTCCGCCGCGAACCCGCGCACCTGGCCGGACACATCCACCACCCGCCGGCCGTGGGTATCGAGCTCGAACTCGATCGACCGCACTAGGGGGTGATTGGCTCCTGGGGCGGCGCCGGAGGCACGGGATCGGCCGGAGGCGGCGGGTTCACCATCGGGGCGGGCGTCAGCGGCGGCGGCCCCACGGCGTCGGTGCCCGCCCAGCCGTCTGCGACCACGGGCGCGTCGACGGCCGGAGCCGGCGAGCGCGCGGCCATGATCCCCGCGATCAGCGCGACGACGCCCCCGACCACGCAGGCCCACACGCCGATGCCCCACTCCACGCTCACGGCGTTCTTGAACACGTCGGTCGACAGACCCAGGGCGTCGAGCCCCGCGACGAGCTCCCCTCCGGCGTCGTGGATGACCCGGTCCAGTTGCGCGTCCGTGGTGAGCACGTTGTACAGCGGCACGCCCGCACCCACGACGCCGCCGAGGATCATCAGCTTCGTCGCGGCGGGACGTGCGTTCGCGCTGACGAGCAGCAGGATGCCGCAGACCAAGACGACGATCCCGGCGATGAGCGTGTACTTGCCGTCCGCGGCCGTCCCTGCCTCCGAGGTGGTGGGGATGGCGGGGATCGTGCCCAGCTGCGACACGTCCACGCCCACCGCGTCGGCGATCTGCTGGCCGAACCGCTGCGAGTCGAACGACAGGGTCACCCACGTGAGCAACGATCCGACGATCAGGATCACACCCCCCACGACGCCCATGATGCCCGCTGCTGGCGTCGATGTGCGTTCCACGGTCCGCCCCTCTCCCTCGGTGATGGGGCGGAGTGTTGCATCGAGAACCATCCGGAGGAAGCTCATCCCTCCAGAAACGGTATCCCCTGCCTCAGAGGGGCCGGAGTGCAAGTCTGGTGTAATGATGTAATCTTCCTTGCATGACACACACACGAAGTACCTCACCTGAAGAGATCCAGGGATGGTTCGCCGGGCGCATCCCCGCCGACTGGTTCACGAGCGCCCCGGAGGTGACGGCCGACCGCGACGAGATCCTGGTGGTCGGCACCCTCAGCGACCCCGACCTGCCCGCCGACGCCACGGCCCAGACTCGCGCGGCCGCGTTCGCCTCCCGCGTCGCCGGGCACCGCGAGGACACACGGGCCAAGCGGATGCAGATCGCCGAGGAGGCACAGCATCGCTTCGGACGACGGGTCTCCTGGGGAGCGGGCGCGGGGGATCACCAGCAGCTGTTCACCACCGTGAGCGTGCCGGCGATGACCCGGCTGCGCCTGCCTGAACGGCAGGTGCTGGACACCTTGGTGGAAGCCGGTGTCGCGCGCAGCCGGAGTCACGCCCTGGCCTGGTGCGTACGCCTGGTCGCCGAGCGCCAGGACGAATGGCTGGCGGACCTTCGTCAGGCGCTCACCCATGTGGAGGCCGTCCGCGAGCAGGGGCCGACCGGCTGAGGGAGCGCGCGCACCGTCCCGCCGTGGAGGGGCCATCGGGAGGAGCCGGTGGCCCCTTCGCCCACCTCGGGGACTACTCCGCGGCGAGGCCCATCCGGTACACGTGCCGGTCGCGCGCGTGATCGAACAACACCACGTCCTCCACCCCGTTCGCGGCCAGATCCTGCCAGGAGATGCTGATCCATGCCTCGGCTGCGTCCGCGTCCTCGAACCGGGACGATCGCCCCAACTCGTTCCCCTCGCCGTCCAGGTAGGCCCACTGGAACACGCTCATGTCTTCCGCAGCCCGACGATCATGTTGACGGCCTTGCTGACGACCACCTCGTCACCGGCGGCCAGATCAGGCGGGACGGACTCCCGCCCAAGACGGGCCGTCTCGACGGACCGGTCGCGATAGGCCACGGTCACGTCGATGTAGCCCACGCCGTGCACGTCCCAGCCCCTGACCTCGATGACCACCGCCTCCTGCTCACCTAGCACAGCCGCGTAGCGTACCGCACGCTCTCAAGGGCATCCGTCGACCGACCCGAGGAGCTCGCTGCTAGGGTCAGGGGACCGTGGCCCCTCACGGATCACTCAAGCTTCGATGCGCCCGGACCGACCCCCTAGGTATGTGGAAGGGGTCTCGTCTTCAGCATCGCGTCATCACGCTCGCCCTCATCGCGGCGGTGGGCCCCCTGCTTCTGCCATCTCCACTTGTGATGGCCGCCGGGTCGTCCTCGACGGCGGACCTCACGTCCGGCGAGGCGGGTTCGGGACCGCCCCTCGTCCCCGCGAACGTCGCGACGCTCTCGCGCAGCGCCTCCGTGACCTGGTCCGATGTGCCGCGGGACTTCTGGGCTCGTCAGGCGATCGACTACGTCGGCGAGACCTTCGGCTGGATGCGTGACTACCGGGCCTCGGATGACGGCACCGTCCCCTTCAAACCCGGGAAGCTCGAGAACCGGCGGCTGCTGGCGAAGGCCGTCGTCTCGGCCTTCGCACCGAACGCGACGGTGGACCCGAGCATCACGTTCGACGACCTATCCAGTGAATCCCGCTTCTACCGGTACGCCAACGTGGCCGTGCAGAACCGGTGGATGCGTCGCACCCCGAAGGGATTCTTCTCGCCCGAGCTCGCCGTCACCACCCGGGCGGTCCACCGGGTCCTCGTGCTGGCGCTGGGTCTGGGTGATGAGGCAGCCGGGCTCGACGCGATCCACACCCGCGACGGGCAGGCGTTCGACACGCCGACCAGCTTCGGGTCCCTGTTGATCGGCATGCGACTGGGCTTGCGCTACAACCATTCCGACGAGTCGCTCGACGTGGGCCCCGATACGCCCCTGTCGCGGGCAGAGGTCGCGTGGTCCCTCTACCGGGCCAAGACGTTGTACGACTGGCAGATCCAGGACATGGCTCGCTACGCGAACATCACTCTGCCCGATCTGCAGCCGGCGAAGTTCCGGCTGGTGCAGTGGGGCATCCGGTACGTGGGCTATCCCTACGTCTGGGGTGGGGAATGGCAGACCGAGAGCCCGGCCGGCTACCCCTTCGGCTATCAGCCGATCGGCGGCTTCGACTGCTCGGGCATCGCGTGGTGGAACCTGAAGGCCGCAGGGGGCGGCTGGGACAACCGGCCACCGCGACCCTACGAGGGATGGCCGCTCCCGCAGCGTGTGAGCGCCGACATGGCAACGGTCGGCCACGTGCGCTATCGCCACCTGGTACCGGGCGATCTGATGTTCTACGACGGTGACGAGGACGGGCGGGTCGACCATGTCGACACGTACGTGGGCAACGGGTGGTCGCTGGACTCCGGCAGCAGCAACGCCGGCGTGACCATCACCTACACGGGGCCGGGATCATGGTACGAGGAACACTTCGTGCACGGGCGCACCATCATGGACTGAGCGCAACACTCAGCCGCCCCTCTCCAGGTACCGCTGCAGGATCGTTCGCTCCCCATCGGTGAGAGGACGGCTGCCGACCCCTTCCGCCGAGCGCGGCACGATCACGCTCGCGGCCTCGGCACTCACCGTCCCGCCGGCGCGCAGGATCTCCTCCCGGGTGCGCACGCTCGACCGACCGAACGAGTCCAGCCGACATCGCACCAGGATCTCGCCGTCGTCCTGCGTGAGCTGGCTGCGGTAGTCGATCTCCACGTGCGCGAGCACGAAGTCCCACACGTCGGCGGAGTCGCCCAGCACGGAGCGCACCCACGCATCCCGGCACTCCTCGAGGTAGGTGAGGTACACCGCGTTGTTCACGTGACCGTAGGCGTCCATGTCTCGCCAGCGGATCTTGACGCGCAGCTCGTGCACGGGCGCGAGCCTAGCGGCTCCGGTCGCGGGCCGGGTCGTCGGCGAGGTGCCCGGACATGAGGACGGACCCGGCGGGGGCCGGGTCCGTCCTCTGGAGAGAGGGGCTCCACGTGTCCTTCGTCGCATCCGCCCGAGCGGTTCGGTGCGACGATGTGATGGTTCCGTGACGGCCCGTGACCAGGCGACCACACGAAACGGGGGCCCGTGGGGGCCCCCGTCGTCGTGTGCTGCGTGCCGTGCCTGCTGCTCAGAAGTCCATGTCACCGCCGCCGCCCGGCATGGCCGGTGCGGCGTTCTTCTCGGGCTTCTCGGCAACGACGGCCTCGGTGGTCAGGAACAGGGCCGCGATGCTGGCCGCGTTCTGCAGGGCGGACCGTGTGACCTTCGTGGGGTCGACCACGCCTGCCTTGACCATGTCCATGTACTCGCCGGTCGCGGCGTTCAGGCCGAATCCAGGGTCGAGCGCGCGGACCTTCTCGACGATGACCCCGCCCTCGAGGCCGGCGTTGTGCGCGATCTGCTTGAGCGGCTCCTCGAGCGCCCGCCGCACGATCGCGGCTCCGGTCGCCTCGTCACCCTCCAGGTCCACCTTGTCGAGCGCGGTCTGCGCGTTCAACAGGGCCACGCCGCCGCCGGGCACGATGCCCTCCTCGACGGCCGCCTTCGTGGACTGCACCGCGTCCTCGATGCGGTGCTTCTTCTCCTTCAGCTCGACCTCGGTGGCCGCGCCGACCTTGATGACCGCCACGCCGCCGGAAAGCTTGGCCAGCCGCTCCTGCAGCTTCTCGCGGTCGTAGTCGGAATCGGTCTTCTCGATCTCCGCCTTGATCTGATTGATCCGGCCCTGGATGTCCTCGTCCTTGCCGTTGCCCTCGACGATCGTCGTCT
>JBDUEF010000084.1:0-8616 GCA_040002535.1 Actinomycetota bacterium
AGTGGGCGAGCTCGAACAGCTCCTGCTGCTGCTTCCACTGCAGGATCTCCTGCATGGCGTCCGCGCCGGTGATGAAGAAGAGCTCGGTGCCGGCTCCCTGCTCGTCCTGGAGCTGGCGCAGGGTGTCCACCGTGTAGGTGGATCCCTCGCGGTCCACCTCCATGCGCGAGACGTTGAACCGCGGGTTGGAGGCAGTCGCGATCACCGTCATCAGATACCGGTGCTCGGCCGGGGAGACATTGTCGTGGGCCTTCATCCACGGCCTGCCCGTGGGCACGAACAGCACCTCGTCCAGGTGGAACTGGGCGCGGGCCTCCTCGGCCGTCACCAGGTGGCCGTGATGGATCGGGTCGAACGTGCCACCCATGACGCCGAGGCGCTTTCCCACGAGGGTCATCCTAGTGCCGGGCAGCGTCGGGACCCGGCAGGCTCACCGGCCCCACCCACGCAGGGCCAGCAGATGCTCGTCGTAATGCAGCTGTCCCGACTCCTCGAACCACTCCACCGCCGCCGGTGTGATCTCGGGCAGCGTGCCGAACCCGCACACCATCCGCGTGCGCGCCGCCGCCAGCTCGGCTCGCACGGTCGGCAGATCCAACGTGCGCGACAGCTCGAACCACTCCCGGTTCCGCCGCTCCACGTCCTCCTCGGCCTCGACCCACGTGCCCCTGCGCATGCGTTCGAGCTGGATTCCGCACTGGGCGGCCCAGGCCCCGATGTGGAAGAGCACGTCCCGCACCGACCACCCAGCGGGCGTGGCGCCCGGGCGCTCGAGCTCCTCGTCGGTGAACCGGTGGACCTCGGCGCAGAGCTCGCGCCACCTCAACTCCTCGGCGTCGAGCAGCGCCTCGGCGTCCAGCCCTAGCTCCGCTCCGCCGCGGGGAGGAACTCGAACGCCCTGTCGGCGATGAGGACCTCATCGCCCCGCCGGGCGCCGGCGGCGGCGAGCTGGCGCTCCACCCCCTCCCGGATCAGCCGCTTCTGCAATCGCTGGACCTCGTCCTGGTCATCCATGTCCGCCTCTAGCACCCAGCGTTCGACGTCACGGCCCGTCACCCGGAAGCCGGCGGCCTCGCGGCTGATCGTGAACCGCGGCCGTCCGGGGCGGAGCACCACGTGCGGGCTCCGCGGCGGCGAGTCGGCGGCGGCGCGGGCGGCCAACAGGCCCAGCCTCGACGCCAGCTCCTCGGTTCCCTCCCCGGTCACCGCCGAGACCACCAGCGCGCCGGGCTCCGGCGGCTCCGGCTCGTCCACGAGATCCGCCTTGGTGCCCACCACCACGGCGGGGCGACGGGCCAGCGCAGGATCGTAGGCGCCCAGCTCCCGGCGCAGGATCTGCAGGTCGGCCGAGGGGTCGGGCGCCGACAGATCGACCACCAGGACGAGCGCCCTGCACCGCACGATGTGCCGGAGGAACCGGTGCCCCAGCCCGCGGCCCTCGCTCGCCCCCTCGATCAGCCCGGGGATGTCGGCGACGATGAACCGGTCGTCGTCGGCGCCCGCGACCCCCAGGTTCGGCGTGAGCGTGGTGAACGGGTAGTTCGCGATCTTCGGCCTCGCCGCCGTCAGCCGCCCGAGCAGCGTGGACTTGCCGGCGTTGGGCAGACCCACCAGGCCGACGTCGGCGACGGTATGCAGCTCCACACGCAGGCGCCGGTCGTCGCCGCTCTCCCCGGCTTCCGCACGGCGTGGCACCCGGTCGCGTGCGCTCGCCAGCGAGACGTTCCCCCGCCCCCCGCGCCCGCCGCGCGCCACCACCGCCCGCGAACCCTCCCCGACGAGGTCGGCCAGCAGGCCCCGCTCGTCGTAGATCACGGTCCCGTCGGGGACCGTGATGACCAGGTCCTTGCCGGCGGCGCCGTCGCGCTTGGCCTTCTGGCCCCCGACGCCGTCGGCCGCAGCCTGGTGGGGATGCTCGGCGAGCCAGGAGAGGTCTCGGGCCCGGCGTGAGACCTCGAAGATGACGGACCCGCCGGGGCCACCGTTGCCGCCGTCGGGGCCGCCCAGCGGTTTGTACGGCTCGCTGTGCAGCGTGGCGGCGCCGTTGCCGCCCCTGCCGCCCTTCACGAACACGCCCGTCTCGTCCACGAAAGCCATGGCCCCAGAGTAGGTGGTCGAGGCCCGATCAGGTGGTCGGAGCGCCGGACGTCCCGCAAGATGACCCCATGCCCGGTCCGACGAAGGTGTGGATGGTCCCCCTGGGACGCCCGCCCGCCGTGGAGATCGAGGGCCAGCTGCGGCTGGAGGATGACGGACTGCTGTTCACGCCCCGCGGCGAGGACACGACGGCCACGCGGATCGCGTTCGAGACGCTGACGAAGGTCAAGCGCCTCCGCGGATCGCCGGTGCTGATGGTCAGCCACACCCATGGTCGGGAGGGGCGGGTCCAGACCGCCTTCTATTTCACGCAGCCACCGGCGCTCACGCACATCGTGAGGGCCCGAACGCCCGATCCCGCGGACGGCACCGATCTGGGCGCGATGCCCCGGCCCGCACCCTTCGGTCTCAGCCAACGGGCGCTGTCGAAGCGTAAGTCCGTCCGCACGAACGCCACCTACCTCACCCAGCAGGGCTCGAACCGCAAGCGAGAGCTGCAAGGGTGGGTGGGATCGATCAAGGAGCGGCTGCGGGGGCGCTGAGGCGCTAGGAGGGGGCGTCGACCGAGGCGAACTTCCGCCCCCGCGAGGCGTGGAACCGAACGGTACCGGTGCGCAGTGCGAACAGGGTGTCGTCGCCACCCTTGCCCACGCCGTCGCCCGGGTGGATCCGCGTCCCGCGCTGGCGCACGATGATCGACCCTGCGGGGACGTCCTGTCCGCCGAAGGCCTTCACGCCCAGCCGCTGTGCGTTCGAGTCACGGCCGTTGCGGGACGAGCCGCCGCCCTTCTTGTGTGCCATAGGTCCCCCAGGCTACCAACCGGGCGGGCGGGCGCCCAGGCCCGCCCGTCGTGTCGCGATGCTATTCGGGTGCGGCCCCAGCAGGCTCGGCGTCGGGGGCCGTCTTCTTCGCGGCGGTTCGCTTCGCCGTCCCGAGCTTCACCTCGCCGATCTCCAGGAGCGTGTACATCTGCCGATGGCCGGTCTTCTTCGCGTAGCCGGTCTTCGGCCGGTACTTGAAGATCTTGACCTTTTCGCCCTTCTGCTCCCCCAGTGGCGTGGCCGTAACGGTCGCCTTGGCCGCCTCCTGACCCACGTGGGTCTTGCCGTCATCGTCGACCACCAGGATCGGCTGGAACGTCACGGCCTTCCCGTCATGGACCAGCTTCTCGACCTCGATGACGTCGCCGGTCTTCACCTTGTGCTGCTTGCCACCCGTCTTGATCACCGCGTACATGGTCGCCTCCAGGGTCATGTCTCGTAGTTCAGGATGATGCCCCTGCCCTCGCAGGCCGGGCACGTCTCGGAGAAGGACTCGACCAGACCGCCGGAGACCCGCTTGCGGGTGACCTGCATCAGGCCGAGCGGGCCGATCTCGAACACCTGCGACCGTGTCTTGTCCACGGCCAGCGCCTCCTGCATGGTGTCCTCGACCTCCTTCTTGTTCTTCTCCAGCAGCATGTCGATGAAGTCGATCACGATGATGCCGCCGATGTCGCGCAGCCGGAGCTGTCGCGCGGCCTCCCTCGCCGCCTCGAGGTTGGTGTTCTTCACGGTGGCCTCGAGGTTCGTCTTTCCGACGCTCTTGCCGGTGTTGACGTCGACGATCGTCATGGCCTCGGTGCGCTCGATGATCAGGTAGCCACCCGAGGGGAGCCACACCTTGCGGTCCAGGGCCTTGTGGATCTGCTCTACCACGTGGTGCTCCTCGAAGGCCGGCAACGTGCCCGCGTGGAAGGAGATCTTGGGCGCCAGGTCGGGAGCGACGTCGTTCACGTACTCCATCACCTTGTCGTAGACCCGCTGCGAGTCGGTGACCAGGCCGCGGAACTCCTCGTCCACGAACAGGTCGCGCACGACGCGGACGGTGAGCTCGGGCTCCTCGTAAAGCTCGGCGGGGGCCTTGGCCTTCTTCGCCTTCTTCTGGATCTCCTCCCAGCTCTGAACCAGGCGCTCGAGGTCGGCCGTGAAGGCCTCCTCGGGTGCGCCCTCGGCGGCGGTGCGCACGATCACGCCGTGGTTCTTGGGACGGATCGTCTTGAGGATGCCCTTGAGGCGCTTGCGCTCGTCATCGCCCAGACGCCGGCTGATGCCGGAGACCTCCTGGTCGGGAGCGAGCACCAGGTAGCGCCCGGGCATCGACACCTGCGCGGTGAGGCGTGCGCCCTTGCCGCCCATGGGGTCCTTCGTGACCTGGACCATCACCGCCTGGCCCGACTTCAACACGTTCTCGATCCGAGGGGCGGGTCCCTCGAGGTCCTCTGGGGAGTAGTTCACCTCGCCGGCGTAGAGCACGCCGTTGCGTCCCCGACCGATGTCGATGAACGCGGCCTCCATCCCGGGAAGCACGTTCTGCACGCGGCCGAGGTAGACGTTGCCCACCATCGACTTCGCGCCGGAACGCGTGACGTAGTGCTGGACCAGCTCCCTGCCTTCGAGGATGGCGATCTGGTCGCGCTCGCCGTGCTCGGTGATGACCATGAGCTTGTCGGTCACCCGTGGGGGCATGGGGATCTGCTCGCGACGGCTTCCCCGAGACGAGCGGGCGCCCGGTCCGCTCCCCGAGCCCGTGCGGCTGCGGGAGCTGCGCAGGCGGGTGGGGCCGCCGGCTGCCACGTCGGCCTGGCGAGATCGGGCCGACCGCGGGGCCTTCGGCTCGGCCTTCGCGCCGTCGTCCTTCTCCTTGGGCTCGGCCTTCGCGCGCGCCTTGGGCTCGGCCTTGGCTCGGGTCTTCGGCTCAGCCTTCGTGCCGGCCGTCGCGCGGGACTTCGGCGCCGTCTTCTGACCGGTCGTTGCCTTGGCGCGGGTTCGGGCGGGAGTCGCAGGCGTGTCGCCGTCGGCGTCGGAGGTCTCGCCACCGGCCTTCGCGGCGGCGGCGGTTCCCCGCGAGCGACGGCGGCGTGGCGGCGTTGCGGCGGACCCGTCGGGGGTGGCGTCGTCGCGCTGGGTCTCCACGGAGTCCTTGGGCGGGGTGTCCTCGTCCACGAGCGGCACGGTGTCCGACGCACCGACGGATGCCCGATCACCGCTGGTGCCCCGTCCCCTCCCGCGACCTCCCCGGCGCCGTCTGCGTCGGGCCGACGAGGTGGTGCCCTCACCGTCGGTCGCTGCGCCCTCGGTGGCTGCCCCATCGCGGGGGGCCTCGGGAGACCCACCGTCCGTGGGGGCCTCCTGGGTCGTGCGCGTCGGTGTCGAGCGCGTCGACGTCGTGCGCGTCTGGGTCGACCGGGTCGGTGTCGAACGCGTCTGTGCCGAGTCTCCGGCGGGGGTTCGCGTTCGAGCCACCGTGGCGCCGGCCTCGGCGGTGGGGTTCGGACCGGTCGGCTCGCTGGTGACGGGTCTGCGAGTGGGCGCCGGGGTACCGGCTCGGAAGGCCTCGGCGGCGGTCATCTGCACGGTCGGCGTCGGTCGCGGCCGTCGTGGCTCTCGTGGAGGCCTCGTCGTCGCCGTGTCCCGGCTCGCCTGCGTGGGTGAGGTGCCGTCCGTGCCGGCGGGGGCGGACGAGGTGTCCGCGTCCTCGGTCGTGCGCGCTTCGCGCACAGGTTCGGTCACGGTCGGTGCCGCGCTGTCGTCGTTGCTCATCGATACTCCCTTCGCGTGGTCACGCGTGGGAGCAGGCGAAGACAGGGGGTTCGGTCGCCGTGGGGCGATGGCCCCGCGGTCACGGGCTGTGCGGTGCTGTACGGGCTCGGTGCGGCACCATACGGTCCCTGCACCGGGCCGCGCGCGTGTTCGCGCACCCGGAACGTCCTTGTCCGGCGCCTGCGTCCCCTCTCCCTCGGCTCGCCGCAGTGTGTCCGCGGGGCCGGCCGGGCGGGTTCGCGCGCCTTGTCGGTCTCTCGCCTCGGCGGTGCCGGGCGAGCAGGTCTCCCTGAAGGATAGCAGTAGGGGCGCCCCGATCCGGGAGGAGGGTGGGGACGGTCGGCGGAAAGATGGCTAGCCCGGAATGACTAGCCGCGCCTGGGGCCGACCCCCCACCACGAACCGGCCCCTCTCCCGATAGCGGGTGCCATTCGCCGTCTGCACACTTGCCACATGGCTCAAGGGGCTTCCCACCTGGCTCGCCAGGCCCTCACCGAGGCGCTCCCGGTGAAGGTGTTGATCGTCGACGACAATCCCGGGTTTCGGGAGTCGCTGGTCGCACTGCTGGACACGGGCGATCTCCAGGTCGTGGGGCAGGCCGGCTCGGGGGCGGAGGCGCTGGACATGGTGGCGGCCCTCGCGCCCGACGTGATCCTGATGGACCTCCGGATGCCCGAGATGGACGGCATCACCGCGACGAGGCACCTGAAGGAGCGGTTCCCCGACATCGAGGTGGTGGCCCTGACCGGGATGGAGGATCAGCACGCCGTGCGCGACATGCTGGTGGCCGGGGCATCCGGATACGTCCTGAAGGACTCCGACGGCGACGCGATCCTCAACGCCGTGATCCAGGCCGCTGCCGGCGGCGGTCTCATCTCCCCGGAGGTCACCCCCTCCGTGATCGAGGAGCTCACGGAGGCGCTGGGGCGGGAGCGGCGCCGAGCGCACGAGCTCGAGCTCGCCCAGGAGGCATTGATCGAGCGGGCCGCCCGCCGTCACGACCTCATCTCGCGCCTGGGACACGAGCTGCGTACCCCCGTGACGGTGATCCTCGGCATGGCGCAGACGCTGGGCCGATACGACGCCGACCCCGAGGAGCGACGCGAGATGCTGAACCGGCTGGCGACACGCGCCGCCGACCTGGCGAAGCTGATCGAGAGGCTGGAGGCGGCGGTGGAGTCCGGCCTGACCGAGTGGGCCGATGTCACCGCGGTGGCCGGTGAGGTCGCTGCCGCGCACGAGGGGGTGCGGGTGGAGGCGCCCGCCGCGCCCGCCATGGCGTGCCTGAACCGTGTGGCCGCCCGGCGCGTACTGGAGGAGTTGGTCGAGAACGCGATCGCGTTCTCCCCCGAGGGCGGCGAGGTCCTGGTCTGCATCTCGTCGAGCCGCGAGGCCACCGAGATCCGGGTGACGGATCGAGGGTCCGGCATCGACCCTGCGGTCGCGCAACGGATCTTCGAGCCGCTGGAGCAGGCCGAGGCCCTCAACAACAGGACCCATCAGGGAGCGGGCCTGGGACTCACGATCGCGCGGATGTCTGCCCGAGCCATGGACGGGGACGTGACCTTGGAGTCTCCGGGTCCAGGAGGCACGACGTTCCTGTGGCGCCTCGCCCCTGCCGGCTGAGAGCGGCGTCTCCGGGCATCCGGAGGGCCCCTCAGGTGAAGCGGCGCATGTGGATGTTCAGCAACAGGCCGACGGCGATGAAGTTCGCAAGCATCGAGCTCCCGCCGTAGCTCACGAACGGCAGCGGGATGCCGGTGATGGGCATGATCCCGATCACCATCCCCACGTTCACGAACATCTGGATCGCGAACATCGCCGCGATGCCGGCGGCCACGTACGTGCCGAACGCATCCTTGGACAGATAGGCGATCCGGATTGCCCGCCAGAGCAGGGTGGCGAACAGCGCCAACATGACCATGGCGCCCGCGAACCCGAACTCCTCGCCCGCGACCGTGAAGATGAAGTCGGTGTGCTGCTCCGGGACGAAGTCGAGGTTCGTGAGTCGCCCGTTCAGGTAACCCTGACCCGCCAGGCCTCCGGACCCGATGGCGATCTCGGCCTGCGTCCGATTGTAGTTCGAGCCTTGCGAGTCCGCGCCGCTGTCGGCGAAGGCCCGCAGACGATCGATCTGATAGTCCTTGATGATCCCGAGCTGGAAGGCGCCGAAGATCAGCACGATCGAGGCCAGGGCTAGCGTGCCGAGGTGTCGGGGGAGCGTGCCGGCCACCACCAGGATGCCCACCAGGATCGCCACCAGCACGATCGTGGTGCCGATGTCCGGCTGGATGAGGACGAGCCCCATGGGGACCGCTGCGATCATGGTCACGCGCAGCACGTCGCTCAGCGTGGGCTCGGCGGTGCGCAGCTCCGACAGCACGGCGCCCAACATCAACGCCAGCGCGATCTTCGCGAACTCCGAGGGCGTGAGCTGGAACCCGCCGAACGTGAACCAGCGTTGGGCACCGGAGGGGCTGGCGCCCAAGGGGGTCTGCACCAGAACCAGCGCCACCACCCCCGCCCCGTAGATGAAGCCGGCGTAGACCTTGTAGAACCGGTAGTCGAAGGCTGCCACCACCACTAGTAACACGAACCCCAGCACGAGCGCGGTGAACTGCTTCTTCACGAACTGGCCCGGGTCCAGGTGCAGCGTGCGCAGCGACCGGTTGGTGGCCGAGTACACCAGGAACAACCCCACCACCGACAGCAGCATCGACGTGACCAGCAGCACGGGGTCCAGGTGACGGATCGGCCTGCGCTCGTTCGCCCAGACGCGGCCTGCAACGAGGTCCATCAGTCCGTCCCCACCGTGCCGGCCACGCCGGTCTCGCCCAGGCCATACATGTCCTCGATGATCGAGCGCACGATCGGGGCCGCGGTGGTGGATCCGTGCCCGCCCTGCTCCACCATCGCCACGATCACGTGCTGGTCGCC
>JBDUEF010000085.1:0-8573 GCA_040002535.1 Actinomycetota bacterium
CCGACGACCCGGGCTTCCGCTTCACGCTGATCCACGCCACCAGCGGCGAGGCCGGGGAGATCGCCGAGGGATCGCAGGCCACGCGGGACACCCTCGCCGACGTGCGCGAGGAGGAGGACCGCCGTTCCTGGCGCACGCTCGGGTGCGAACCCGATCGTCACGAGTGGCTCCGGTACCCCGACGGGGGATTGGCGGGAGCCGACTTCGAGGAGCTGGTCGGCCGTGTGGCCTCTATCCTGCGGGAGGAGCGGCCCGACGTTGTGGTCACCTTCGGCCCCGAGGGCATCACCGGCCATCCCGACCACATCACGATCGGCCGGGCCGCCACCGATGCGTTCCACCAGTTCCGGGCGGAGGGCCTCGGTGGCTTCTCACGGCTCCTGTACGTGGCCATCCCGCTGTCGGAGCTCCTGCGATGGAACGAGATGCTGATCGCCGAAGGTAAGGAGCCCTACCGCCAGGACCGGTTGTACGACCCGCACGGCGTGCCCGACGAGACGATCGGGTTCGTGGTGGACCGCACGGCGGTGGCAGCACGCGTGCTGGCGGCTCTGCGTGAGCACCGCACACAGGCCTCCGGCTTCGAGGACCGCCCCGAGGACCAGCAGCTGGCGGCGGTCTCCACCGAACGGGGGGTGGTCGCTTGGCCTCCCTGGTCGCCGGGGGACCCGGTGCTCAGCGACGTGTTGGCGTCCCTGCCCGTCGACCCCTGAACGGCGCATGTTCCAGCGGCGGCCGTCTAGGGGGAGCGGATCTCCTCCAGCGTGATGGGCCCCCCGTCGGTCTGGGTGATCAGGAGCCCCTCCAGCTCGCCCATGGGCTGCGTCTCACGGCCCGTGAGTCCCAGCGCCGCCCGCTCGACGAGCGGGGAGTGGCTGACGGCGAGGGCACACGCGCCTCCCGGCATCCGATCGAGCAGCGCCCGGATACCGGCGGCCATCCCCTCGGGGCTGCCCCCGCTCGCATCGTGGCCCCCCAGACCCGCGATCACCGCGTGCTCGGGCAGCTGCGCGCCGGCGCCGCGCAGGAACCAGGCCGCCGTCTCGGCGGCACGCTGCGCCGGCGAGACGAACACGATGTCGAAGGTGCGCACGGAGACGCGGCCGGCGTCCTCGGCCTGGGAGCGGCCGGCGGCCGACAGTCGATCGGCGGTGGGATCGCGTCGTGCGTGGCGGCGGAGCTCGATCGTCTTCATCACGCTGGGTCCTCTCGCGTGGTCGTCACGTATGATGCCGCCTCCATGAGCAGCCTACGTCGGTTCGTCGTGCCGCTCGCCGTGCTGGGGTTGCTGGGAGGCGCCTGCACCGGTGGCGATGCCCCCGTCCCCAGCACGACGCAGAGCTTCTCGGCGACGCCGCCCACATCGTCCGCGCCGGCGTTCACACCGGGCAGCTTCCGGTATCAGAACGCGGGCCTCCAGGTGGCGCTGACCCTCGACGGCAACACCGGCACCATGGACGTGGACAACGGCAGCGGCTACGGGCTGGGCAAGCCCGATCTCTACGTGCTCGATGGGCTCACCGGCACCCAGATCGATGGGAAGGTGCTGGACGCGCAGCCGGTGCCCGACGGCCAGCAGGCCACCTTCCAGGTGCAGTTCCCACCGCAGGTGACGCCGAAGTCGCTCGGTCTGGTGATCCTGCTGTTCGGCAGCGACAACTACGGCGCCTTCGCCCCGGCGTAGCTCAGCGGCTCGCCGGCTCGCTCTCGCCGGCCTGCCGGCGCGCGAGGACGAACACCAGGTCGCTCAGGCGGTTGAGGTACCGGCGCACGTCGGGGTTGACCTCGCGAGCCGGGTCGCGCTCCAGAGAGACCACCTGCCGTTCGGCCCGTCGGATCACACTGCGAGCCACGTCCAAGGCGGCGCTCGCGGGGTTGGCGCCCGGCACGATGAAGACCTCGGGCAGCGGCATCTCCTCGACCAGCGTGTCGATCCTGCCCTCCAGACGCTCCACCATGGAGGCGGTGACCAGGGAGACGCCGGCCTGCAGCTTCGAACGCTGCCCGGGGTTGGTGGCCAGATCCGCGCCCACCACGAACAGCTCGCGCTGGAGCACCAGGAGCTCGGCGGCCATCTCCCCCTTCCCGCAGAGCGCCCGCGCCAGGCCGAGCGCCGCCACCGCCTCGTCCGTGGTGCCGTAGGCATCGGTGGCCGGGTCGTCCTTGGGCACGCGCCCGCCGTAGAGCAGGCCCGTGGTGCCGTCGTCGCCGGTCTTGGTGTAGATGCGGGGCATCGGCGGCTAGGATAGGCGATGCCACCCGCTCAGCGGGCATAGGCGCGCGGCCCCACCGCGAAGGAGGGACGAGCATGACCGGCACGTTCGGTTCGCTGATCACGGCGATGGTGACCCCGTTCCGTGACGACCACGCCGTGGACTACGGCGGCGCGCAGGAGCTGGCCTCCTACCTCCTGGACCATGGCTCCGACGGCGTGGTGGTGGCGGGCTCCACCGGGGAGTCACCGACGCTCACGCACAGAGAGAAGGCAGAGCTCTTCCGGGTCGTGGGTGAGGTCGTGCGAGGTCGAGGGCACCTGATCTGCGGCACCGGCACCTACAGCACGGCGGAGACGCTCGAGCTGACGCAGGCCGCAGAGGACGCCGGTGCGGACGGCCTCCTCGTCGTGACGCCGTACTACAACAAGCCCCCGCAGCGTGGACTGATCGCCCACTTCGAACGGGTCGCCGACGCCACCGACCTGCCGATCATCGCGTACAACATCCCGGGGCGCACCGCCACCAGGATCGAGCACGACACGCTGCTGACGCTCTCCACGACGTCGAACATCGTCGGGGTGAAGGACTCCACCGGCGACTTCCAGGGGATCTCACGGCTGATGTCCGAGGCGCCGGACTTCCAGGTGTACTCCGGCGACGACTGGGCCACCTTCGGCTACGTGTGCCTGGGCGCCGTTGGCGTGATCTCCGTGGCCTCGCACCTGGTGGGCCCGCAGATCCGTCAGATGATCGAGCTCATCGAGACCGGAGATGTGGCGGCCGCCCGCAAGATCCACGAGTCGCTCAGCCCACTGTTCAACGCGCTGTTCGTCACCAGCAATCCGATCCCGCTCAAGGCGGCTCTGGAGCTGGTGGGCCGGCCCGCAGGGGTTCCGCGGCTGCCGTTGGTCCCGGCCACGTCCGAGGAGCGCGACCGGGTCCGGAAGGCATTGGAGGACGCCGGTCTCCTCTGACACCCGCTGCCGCGTCGTCTTCCTCGGTGGGGTCGGCGAGGTGGGCCGCAACATGGCCTGCCTGGAGCTCGACGATCGCATCCTCATCGTTGATGTCGGTCTGTCGTTCCCCAACGGCGACATGCTGGGAATCGACCTGGTCCTGCCGAACTTCGATTACATCCGCGACAACCTCGATCGCGTGGAGGCGGTCGTCCTCACCCACGGCCATGAGGACCACATCGGCGCCCTGCCCTACCTCCTGCGCGAGCTCCGCGACCTCCCGGTCTACGGCACGGCGTTCACCCTCGCGCTGTTGAAGGGCAAGCTGGAGGAGCACCAGGTGTCGGATCGATGTGAGCTGCGAACGGCGGTGCCCGGGGAGGCCGCCAGCGTCGGGCCGTTCTCGATGCGGTTCCTGCGCGTCACGCACTCGATCCCCGACGGGATGGCGGTGGCCGTCGACACCCCGTTCGGCACGATCTTGCACACGGGGGATTTCAAGATCGATCAGACACCGCTCGACGGCCGCCCAACGGATCTGCACGGCTTCGCCGAGGAGGCGAGCGGCAGCGGTGTGCATCTGCTCATGTCGGACTCCACCAACGCCGAGGAGGCCGGGTACACCTCCAGCGAACGGAGCGTGGGACCGGTGCTGCACCGCATCATCGAGCAGGCACCGGGCATCGTGGTGGCCGCCTGCTTCTCCAGCCACATCCATAGGATCCAACAGATCGTGGACGCCGCTCGCGGGAACGAACGAGTGGTGGCGTTCCTGGGCCGCTCCATGCACAACTCGGTGAACGCAGCGCGGGCGCTGGGGTTGCTGCACGTCCCGGATCAGGACGTGGTGCTGATCGAGGATGTGGACAAGCTGGACCCCGGTCACGTCGTGGTGGTGTGCACGGGCTCGCAGGGGGAGCCCTACAGCGCCCTGTCGCTGATGGCCGGCCGTTCGCACAAGTTCGTGAAGATCACTGAGGGCGACACGGTGGTCCTGTCCTCCAGCCTGATCCCCGGCAACGAGCCCGCGATCCACCGCGTCGTCGATGCGCTCTACCGGACCGGCGCGAACGTCTTCCACATGCCGGCCGATCCGGTGCACGCCAGCGGGCACGCGGGCCAGGAGGAGTTGCGATTGATGCTGTCGCTGGTGCGGCCCCGCTGGTTCATCCCGGTCCACGGCGAGCGCCGCCATCTACAGCACCACGCCCGCCTGGCGGTCGAGGTGGGCATCCCCGCCGACCATGTGATCATCTGCGAGGACGGTGACGTGGTGGACGTTGGCGAACGGGTCCGGAAGGCCGACCGCGTGCAGGCAGGTATGACCTTCGTGGACGGGCTGGGGATCGGCGACGTCGGCGGCGAGGTCCTGCGGGATCGCCGCAAGCTGGCGGGTGACGGGGTGGTGGTCGTGGTGGTGACGGTGGATGCCCACACCGGCGAGATCGTGGCCGGCCCCGACGTCGTGAACCGGGGGTTCGTGTACGACGAGACCTCCGGCGACATCCTTGAAGAGGCCAGGAAACGCGTCATGCTGTCCATCGGAGAGAGCTCGGAGGCCCAGGTGACCGACCCGAGCCAGCTGCAACAGAACATCCGGAGGGTCCTCGGCCGTTACTTCTACGAGGTCACGCAGCGCAAGCCGGTGATCCTGCCGGTGATCATGGAGGTGTAGGTGGCAACGAAGACTTCCCCGACACGACGCCCGAGCGCGTCCCGCAGGCCAGCCGCCAAGCGGCGACCCCCGCCGAAGACCTCCACGAGGCAGATCCTCTCCCCGTGGGCGCGGGACGCCGTCGGCATCGGCCTGGTGGTGCTGGCGGGCCTCGCGATCCTGTCCGTGTGGGTGGACGCCGCAGGTCCGGCCGGTCGCGGCCTCGCCTGGCTGCTCTACGGCTCGATCGGGGTGGCCGCCGTGGGGTTCCCGATCGTCGGTCTGTGGTGGGGGATCGTGCTGCTCCGCGACGTCGCGCGAGAGGAGCGGGTCCGGATCTTCATCGGGTTCACCGCGATGGCGGCGGGGCTGCTGGGCCTCCTCTCGGTGTTCCGCGGGCTCCCCAGCCCCGCATCCGGGTATTCGGGTGTTCGCGACGCGGCCGGTCTCGTGGGCGCACTCGCCTCCTGGCCCCTGTCGCGGGTGCTGTCCCCATACGGCGCCTTCGTCGTGTGCCTGGGCGTGGCGGTGCTGGGGTTGCTGATCTTCACCGGCACGCCGATCGCCACGGTGATCGAGCGCGCGGGTGCGTTCCGGGCGGCGCGCTCCGAGCGCGATCCGGTCGGCATCACGCGCCGGCGAGCGCGGGTCCTCGACGAGGTCGAGCCCGAGGAGCCTCGGCAGCGCCGCTCGATCCGTGAGGCGCTCGGCTTCGACGAGCTGCCCGACGAGGCCTCGGTGGTCGTGCTGCCCGACCCCTTCGCACTGGACGCGCCGGCCGATCCCGGCGAGGGGCACGACGCCGAGCTGCCGTACGATATAGGCGACGAGCAACCCTCGCCGATCGGTCCCGGACGGGTCACGCCCTCCCGGGCCGGGCACTACCGCCTTCCCCCGATCGGCCTGTTGCGCACGGCACCGCCCTCCACGGCCGACGGGCGCGCTGAAGATGAGGTCATGGAGGCGCTGGAGCGCACCCTGGTGACCTTCGGGGTCGACGCCCGCGTCACCGGCGCCCACCGCGGGCCCACGGTGACGATGTACGAGGTGGAGGTGGCGGCCGGCACGAAGGTTCAGAAGGTGCTCAGCCTCTCCAGTGACATCGCCTACGCGCTCGCCACGCCCGACGTGCGGATCATCGCGCCCATCCCGGGGAAGTCCGCGATCGGCATCGAGGTGCCCAACAAGCATCGTGACTTCGTGATGCTTGGCGACATCCTGCGGTCGAAGGCCGCCAGGGAGGCCACACATCCGCTGACGGTCGCGCTGGGCAAGGACGTGCACGGGCGCGCGCAGATGGTGAACCTGGCCACGATGCCGCACGTGCTGATCGCCGGGGCGACGGGCGCCGGCAAGTCCAGCCTCGTGAACAGCTTCATCACGTCGATCCTGATGCGGGCCACGCCGGATGACGTCCGCATGGTGCTGGTGGATCCCAAGCGGGTGGAGCTGAGCCACTTCGCGGAGGTGCCGCACCTCCTGACACCGGTCATCGTGCACCCGAAGCGCGCGACGGAGGCGCTGGCGTGGATCGTGCGCGAGATGGAGATGCGGTACGAGACCCTCGCCACCGTGGGCGTCCGCGACATCGACGGCTACGAGGAGGGGCTGCGTGAAGGGACGCTCCGGCTGCCGGTCGGCTACGAGGACCGCTATCAGCACATGCCCTTCATCGTGGTGGTGATCGACGAGCTTGCCGACCTGATGATGGTGGCGCCTCGAGCGGTCGAGGACTCGATCTGCCGGATCGCCCAGATGGCGCGCGCCGTGGGCATCCACCTGGTCGTGGCCACGCAGCGCCCGAGCGTCGACGTCGTGACCGGCCTCATCAAGGCGAACATCCCCAGCCGCATCGCACTGATGACCTCGAGCCAGGCGGACTCCCGTGTCGTGCTGGATCAGAACGGCGCGGAGAAGCTCGTCGGGCACGGCGACATGTTGTTCGCGCCCGCCAATGCATCCAAGCCGGTCCGGCTCCAGGGCGCATGGGTCACGGAGTCGGAGATCCACGAGATCAGTGGGTTCATCCGGGGGCAGCGCGAGGTGGTCTACGAGACGACGGTCGAGGGGCTGGGTCTGCCACCGACGGAGTTGGAGCTCGCCGCCGGCACGCCGGGTGACGACGAGGACCTTGTCGCCCAGGCCGCCGAGCTCGTGATCCGGTCGCAACTCGGATCCACCAGCATGTTGCAACGCAAGCTGAAGGTGGGTTTCGCGCGCGCGGGCCGGCTCATGGACCTGCTCGAGGAGCGCGGCGTGGTGGGGCCGAGCCTCGGATCCAAGGCCCGCGACGTGCTGATCACTCTCGAGGAGTGGGAGGAGCGGCGCTCCGCCTCCACGAGCTCCCACACCTGAGATGCACCCGCGGCGCGCAGGGCTCGGGCGTGTCCTCCGCCCTACAGGGCGCCGACGCGCTTGTGGATCTGGAGGAGCGATCCGGCGTGCTGCTGGGGATCGATCATGACCCGTCCGACGATGCCGACCTGCCCCTCCCAGTACCCGTAGATCTGCAGGGCGGTCCAGCCACGCTCTTTGGCACCGTGATAGCTCCGCGCCATCTCTGTCCCGATCCACAGGGCCTGTGGATTCACCACGAACCCACCCCGTTCGCCGCTCGTGGAGAGCCAGAACGTGCCGACCACTCCCCACGTGCCGTCGTCGAGATCCCCGGCCACCTGGAGGAACCGGACGGGTCCCTCTCCCAGCACACCCATGATGGTGGGCCTGGGCGTGACGGCAGCGAAGGGATCGGGGGAGGAGCGAGGCTCGAGGTCTGCGGGCACAGCGAGGACTCTATCGGCCTGCCGCCGGCGGCACAGCCTCCCTTGGGTGACCCCACGTAGGGATTCAGACCTAGGTCCCTCGCCGGTCCTCTACCGTGACGGCCCACCGTTCGTGGTCTCGCCAGCGGCCGGCAACCTGCAGGTAGCGAGGTGAGCGGCCCTCCAGCCGGAAGCCGCACCGGCGAACCAGCGCGATCGAGGCGGTGTTGCCCGGCTGGACGTTGGCCTCGACCCGATGCAGATGCAGATGGTCGAACGCATACCGCACGGTGAGATCCAGACCCTCCGTCATCAGTCCCTGTCCGGCGTGGGGGATGAAGGCGTAGTAGCCGAGGTATGCGTTGCAGAACGCGCCCAGGACGATCTGGGACAAGGTGAGCACACCCGCCATCGCGCCATCGTCGTTGCGACACACCAGCACGGTCTCCACGTCGCGCCGCCGGGCGCGACGCAGCAAGGCGCCGAACTCCCCGGGTCTCAACGGCGGCGACACCCACAGGCCGTGCAGCGCCCGGGAGGCATTCGCGCCTTCGAGGAACTCGGCCTCGTCGCGCGAGGAGATCCGGCGTAGGTGCACGTGCGGCCCGCGGATCAGCGGTGTCACGGGTGCGCGCGATCGAACGCCTCGGCCATCACGCGCTTCGCCCCTTCGCGCTCGGCGAACCCTTCCGTGCCACCGGCGTGTGCTCGAGCGGCCTGCACACCCGGAAGAAGTGGTCGTTCTCTCGAACGGCGTCCCATGCGTGTACTTGGGTGGTCATGATGCGCATTCTCGCAGGCGAGGAGACTGGAGAACCCCCGTGGAACACGGATGGGACGAACCCGTTGTCGCGAGGTTCTCCATCAGCGGCAGCACAAGGGCGAACGCCGCCCGTCACCTTCGGCGACTGGTTGGCCCAGGGTCCCCTCCGACCAGCTCGACGAGTGGCGCGCCGTGCGGTCCACGGTGCCAGGAGGAACGCGG
>JBDUEF010000086.1:0-8423 GCA_040002535.1 Actinomycetota bacterium
CTGCCTTCGCACGGCAGAGGTCGGCGGTTCGATTCCGCTCACCTCCACCCAGAGAGTGAAGAGGCGATCGGGGAGTGTGCAGTCGCGAGCAGGGACCGTGGGGGTGATCCCGGGCGTGACACGACAACGATCGGTCTGCGGCCCGCGGGTGCTCATCGTCTGCGTGGCGCTCGCCTTCACGACAGTGCTGGCGGTGCCTGCAGGCGCCTCGTGCGTGGACGACCCCGATGCTCTGTCCATCCGGCAGATGATCGTCCAGGGCACGACCGGCAGTGAACGGTACGACGTCCTGTTCCTGGGCCGGGTCCTCAGGCTGCACGACCTTGGCGGTGACGAGGGAGGCCCCACGATCGCCAGGTTCCTGGTCCGCGAAGACCCGGTGGGATCCGCTCCCGGTCGCGCCCGGGTGCGGTTCTGGAAGCCACCCCCCGGGGTCGGCGTGTCGGACAACTTCGAGTTCCGGCCGGGCCGTCACTACGCGGTCGTCGCTCATCGACGCAGCAACGGGGTGTTCCTCTTCGACGGAGCCTGCGGGCAGACCACGCAGCTCTCTCGACACAGGATGTGGAGACTCCTCCGGCGCTTCCGCCGCAGCTGATCCGCGGCATCGCGCGGACCGACCGTTGAGGATCGGGCGCTCCGGTCACACGCCGACGATGGGCAGCGGCGAGCGGAGACCCCGTGTGAGCGTGCCCGAGCGGAACGGCTCGGGATCGATCTCCACGCTCGCGTACCCGGCGCCCAGAACGGCCCGTTCGATGGCGTCGCGATCCTTCGCGACCACGCCCGCGAGATCGTCGGCGCCCAGCTCGACGCGGCCCGTCGTGCCCAGATGCCGCACCCGGAGCTCGCGGAAACCCAGCGCCCTCACCGCCCGCTCCGCGCCATCGACCTGCGCGAGGATGTTCGGATCGACCTGCGTCCCGAACGGAAGGCGAGACGCGAGGCACGGCATGGCCGGCTTGTCCGCGCTCGGCAGCTCCAGCTCGTGCGCGAGCGCCCGCACGTCGGCCTTCCCGAAGCCAGCCTCGACGAGCGGGTGCCGCACCCCGTGCTCGGCGGCGGCGCGCAAGCCGGGGCGCCAATCCCCCAGATCGTCCACGTTCGCGCCGGAGAACAGGGCACCGAACCCGCGCGCCGCCGCGAGCGCTCCGAGCTGCGTGTAGAGCTCGGACTTGCAGTGGTAGCAACGGTCGGAGCCGTTGCGACGGTAGCCATCGCGCGCGAGCTCATCGGTGCGGATCACCTCGTGGGCGATGCCGACGGCCCGCGCGACGGCGCGGGCGCCGTCGAGCTCTCCGGAGGCGAGGGCCGGCGAAACCGCCGTCACCGCGAGCGCGCGGTCACCGAGCACGCGGGCGCCGATCGCCGCCACCAGCGACGAGTCGACGCCGCCCGAGAAGGCGACGACGGCGCTGTCGGAGCGGCCGACAACCGCCTCGAGCTTAACGATCGACGTCATCGTGGCCTTGCATGAACGCCTGTGCGGCGGCGAGCGCCGCCGCCCACACCTGCTTCACGGGCCTTCCCGTCGCGGTGGCGACCTCCACGCAGTCGTCGTGCTCGGGCGCCACGTTCACGACGCGTCCCTGCAGGGTGCCGACCTTGACCCGGATCGAGTGCCCGTCCACCGACACCTCGCGGGACTCGCGCTGCGTTTCGTACCGTCGCAGGGTGGTGACGCGCACACCCAGCGTGCTCGAGTGCACGAGCAGCGCCTCCGCCACGGCCCGCTCCGCGTCGGGGCGCGCCACGGCGCTCAGGAGCACGCCCGGACGGCCCTTCTTCATGTGCACCGGCACCGTCCAGACGTCGAGCGCGCCTGCCGCACGGCACGCATCGATCGCGTCGGGCACGAGCTCCGGCAGCAGGTCATCGAGGTTCGCCTCCAGCACGACAACGTCGGCGACCGGGATCGGCGCTCGCGAGGTGCCGAGCACGACGCGGAGGAGGTTCGCCCGGGAACGTGGGTCGCGAGTCCCCGCGCCGTAGCCCACGCCGTCCAACATGAGCGGCGGGAGCTCGCCGAACGAGGTCGCAGCAGCAGCGGCGATCGCAGCGCCGGTCGGCGTGACGAGCTCGCCCTCGGCTTCGATGCCGAACAAGGGGACACCGACCAGCAGGGAGAGCACCGCGGGGCCGGGAGCGGGGATCGATCCGTGTGCCGCGTCGATCCGTCCGCGCGCGTACGGGATCGGGGAGCACACGACGTGACCGACCCCGAGCGCGTCGAGCAGCGCGAACGCACCCACCACGTCGACCAGCGTGTCGGTGCCACCCACCTCGTGGAGCACGAGATCGTGCGGGGGAACGCCGTGGATCCTGGACTCCGCAGCGGTCAGCCGGCGCAGGGCGTCCAGAGCGCGGTCGCGGATCGCGGGGGCGAGGTCGACGGACCCCACGAGCTCCAGCAGCTCGCCCGCGCGACGATCCTGCGTCTGCGCCTCCTCGATCACCCGCACGAGGGTGGCCGCGATGCCGTGACGATGCACCCGTTCCACCTCGATCTTCACGTCTGCGTACCCGAGGGCACGCACCACGTCGTGCAACGCCTCCTGCGGGGCACCCGCATCGAGCATCGCCCCCAGCAGCATGTCGCCGGCCAGGCCCCCGGAGCAGTCGAGGTAGGCGAGGCGCGTCATCCGGCCGCCCGTCGCGCGATGCGGGCCGCAACCGAGCCCGCGCCGAGCCCGTCGTCGATGCCGACCACCGACAGACCGTCGGCACAGGAACAGAGCATCGCGTGCAGCGCCGTCTCACCGCTACGGGCGGACCCATACCCGACGCTGGTCGGCACGCCGATCACGGGGCACGCGGCGATGCCACCGATCACGCTGGCAAGCGCGCCGTCCATGCCGGCCACCACCACGACCACGTCGGCCGTCTCGAGGTCGGGCAGCACCACGGCGAGCCGATGCAAGCCCGCGACACCGACGTCCTCGTGCACCACCACATCCGTGCCCAGCAGCTCGGCGCGGATCCTGGCCTCGTGCACCACGGAGCCGTCGGAGGTTCCCGCCGACACGATCAGGACGTGACCGCGCCGTGGGATCGGGTTGGGCTCCACCCAGATCGCCCGTGCGAGGGCGTGCTCCTGCGCGTCGGGGAGCGCCTCGCGGACGGCCTCGCGCATGCGGTCGTCGGCGCGTGTCACCAGCACGCTCGAGGCACCTGCCTCGACCAACGCCCGCGCGATGCCGGCCGCCTGCGCGGGCGTCTTGCCCTCGCCCAGGATCGCCTCGGGCGCCCCCTGCCGCAACTCCCGGTGGGTATCGACCCGGGCGAAGCCGAGATCGCGGAACGGCAACATCGCCAGTCGGTCGGCCGCCTCGGAGGGCGTGACCGCCCGCTCGGCGACGGCCGTCAGGAGCACCTCGAGGTGGCGACGAGAGGTCACGGCGCGAGTCTATGCGGGTTCGCGCGAGCGGTGCCCGGATCGGCGGGGCGGCCGGGTACCATCTGAACCCGATGATCCGCCGTGTGCTGCCCACGCTCGTCCTCCTGACCGTCGTCATGACCGCCGGGCCTGCATCGGCGGCGGCCCCCTCGGTCTCCCTGCAGGCGTCCGACAGCGAAGTGACCCCCGGGGCCCAGGTCAGGCTCTCCGGCACGATCGACCCGGTCGGATCCGGTGAGACTGTGCGGATCCGCGACCAGGCGGGCACGCTGGTTGCAACCCTCACCACCGGCTCGGCGGGCGGCTTCCGTACCGACGTGACACCCGAGGGCACCACCACCTACCACGCCGAGTGGTCGGGCGTGGCCTCACCCGACGTCACGGTGGGGGTCCGGGCGGTGATCTCGGGTCTCACCTTCTCCAACGTCCTGCTGTTCGCGAACGCCCGGGTGACTGGGACGGTGACGCCGGCCCGTTCGGGCGAGGACGTCCTCATCCAGCTTGTCCGCAAGGGCCGGACCGTCGCGTCCCGGCGCGCCACCATGGGTTCGGCCGGCCGGTTCGCGACCTCCCTCCCCATCAGGGACGTGGGCATCTACCGTGTGCGCGTGAGCTTCCGCGCGCCGGACCTGTTGCGCGCCGTGAGGGCGAGCAACGCGAAGACGCCGCCGCTGCCCAGTTTGCACGAGGGCGCACGGAGCAGGTTCGTGCGATTGCTCGAGGGTCGGCTCCGCGATCTCCATTACCACCTGACCTCGCCCGATCGGACGTTCGACTACAGGACCTCGGACGCCGTGATGGCCTTCCGGAAGGTGCAGAGGATGGCCCGGAACCACGCGGTGTCCGACGGTGTCTGGCGGGCGCTGGCCCGCCCCCGCCGCATCCGCCCTCGGTCGCGAGCCGACGGCTTCCACATCGAGATCGACCAGACCCGCGGCGTCCTGTACACCGTGCAGGACGGCGCCGTGCGCGCGATCATCCACACCAGCACGGGCAAGCCCTCGACCCCCACGTACGACGGCAACTTCTCCGTCTCCAGCAAGCTGGCCGGGTACAGCGAGCACCAGCTCTACTACCCGAGCTTCTTCGACGGCAGCCGGGCGATCCACGGCTGGCCCGACGTGCCCTCGTACAACGCGAGCCATGGGTGCGCGCGCGTCCCGTACTGGACGGCCAGGTGGATCTTCGGTCTGGCCGCCATCGGCACGAAGGTCATCGTCTACCACTCCTAGGTCGCCGCGGGTCGCTCGGGCCCACATGACCGATGTCGTCGGGTCGTTGACCTGCCCCGTTGCCGCCGGAACAATCGAATGGATGCAGTGAGAGGGGGTTCGATGTCTACGAACGGGACCATGAAGCGATCGTCGCTGATGGACGGATCGGCGACGCTGAACTATGCAGGCGTTGCGGCGGCTCTGGGCGGCCTCTTGGGGCTGGCAGGGGTGTATCTGAAGTGGTTCAGGTACTCCTACCCGGTGTCGGGCGGGACGATCACCCAGTACCTGAACGGATCCGATGACTGGACGGGCCAGGTGGCGTTCATCGCTGGGATCGCGACCTTCGCGTTCGCGATCGCCTACGTCCTCATGACCGACCCGCAGATACGGCGGCTGACCGGCGTCCTGATGGCGATCGCGGCGGTGCTCCTCCTGGGGGCCTCGATCGCGGGCCTGTTCCGCGTTGCGGCCGCCACTGCCGATCCGGTCCTGGCCGGCGCGGACGCCGGAACGGTCAACGTCGCGACCAGCGTGGCCGGCGGCCTCCTGGTCTCGGCGATCGGCGGGATCTTCGCCGTCGTCGGCGCGGTGCTGTCCATCAAGGGATCGGACCAGGTGGCGGTCAGGGCGTAACCGTGTTCGGGCCCGCTACCCTGGGCGCGTGCAGGAGTTGACACGCATGTGGTGGACCCGTCCCGGGCTCGAGGTCCGGGGTGGGCGCCTCACGATCGCCGGGCGGGACGCCGAGGAGATCGCCAGGACACATGGCACCCCCGTGTACGTGCACGATCTGGTCCGGTTGCAGGAGCAGGCCGTGGCGCTGCGCGACGCGCTGGCGGGTGCCGGTCTGCGCGGCGTCGTCCGACTGGCGTTGAAGGCGCAGCGCGAACCGGCCCTTCTGGCCTTCCTCCGTGAGCGCGCGCCGTGGGTCGGGATGGACGTCTGCTCCCCCGGGGAGGTGCGCTGGGCGCTGGACAACGGCTGGGCGCCGGCGGAGATCAGCATGACCGGCACGAACCTGAGCGAGCGCGATCTGGACGTGATCTTGGGTGCGGGGGTGCATCTGAACGTGGACCTGCTGACCCAGCTCGATCGCGTGGGGCGCCGCGCGCCCGGCAGCTCGATCGGCATCCGCGTGAACCCTCGGATCGGGGCGACCGCCGGCGGGCAGGAGAGCCTCTACGCGGGCGAGCGACCGACGAAGTTCGGCGTCCTGCCCGAGCAGATGGACGAGGCTGTCGCCATCGCGTCCCGTCACGGGCTGACGATCGACACCGTGCATGTCCACGTCGGTGACGGCTATCTCACGCCGGGCCTGCCGGTGGTGTCGGAGACGCTCCGACGCGTGGCCGGCATGGTTCGGCACCTCCGTGACGCCGGGCATCCGGTCGCGGAGGTGAACACGGGCGGCGGGCTCGGCGTTCCCGACGCACCGGGCGACGAGCCGCTCGACCTGGTCCGGTGGGCCGGGGCGCTGGCCGCCGAGCTAGGCCCGCTGGACGCCATGGTGGGCATCGAGCCCGGCGACTTCCTGGTGAAGGAGTGCGCGGTGCACCTTGCGGAGGTCGTGACGGTGGAGGAGCGAGACGGCGTGACCTTCGTCGGCTTGGACACGGGATGGAACGTCATGGGTGAGCGCTTCGTGTACGGCTCCTCGCTGCCGCTGGTGCTCTGCCGAGCCGCCGACGCCCCACCGGCCGGTCCGGTCACCGTGAGCGGCAACCTCAACGAGGGCGACGATCTGTTTGGGGAGGACGTGCCGATGGCGATCGTCCGCGAGGGCGACGTGGTGGCCGCCCTCGGCGTCGGCAGCTACAACGCGTCCATGACCAGCGTGCACTGCCTGCGTGAGCCGGCCCGGACGGTCTTCTTCACACACCGGGCCACATGACGGTGGACCTGCCCGTCGCTCCGCGGTGGTTCCGGCAGGCCGACGCCGGCGCGGGTGTCACCCTGTTCGTGGAGGATCACATCGACCAGCTGCTGGAGTCCAACGTCTGGCACGTGCGAGGGCGGGACAGGGACATGCTGGTGGACTCGGCGAACGGCATCGGCGCGCTGCGGCCGGCCGTCACGCCGCTGGTCGCCGATCGGCCGCTGGTGGCCGTCGCCACGCACGGGCACTTCGACCACACGGGCGGTCTGCACGAGTTCGACGACCGCCGCTGTCATCCCGACGACGAGGACGATGTGCGCGAGCCGTTCCGGCTCCGGCTGCGTCGCGAGGACTTCGACCGGGACACCCACGAGATGTTCGCGTACTACGGCTACCCCGTGCCGGATCTGATCCTTCACGCGCTGCCCACCCCCGACTTCGACGTGGCCGCGTGGACGACGCCCGGCGCCGACCCGACCGCCACGCTGGTCGAGGGCGACGTGGTGGATCTGGGGGACCGCGCCTTCGAGGTGCTGCACACCCCCGGTCACACGGCCGGGTCGATCACCCTGTGGGAGCCGGCCGGTGGGAGGCTGTTCACCGGCGACGCGATCTACGTCGACGACACACTCAGCTGGGACGATCGCGGCGCCTTCCTGCGTTCGCTCGAACGACTCCGCGAGCTGCCGGTCGAGGTGGTGCACGCCGGTCACGGCCGGACGTTCGGCCGGAAGGAGCTGCGGGCGGCGATCGACCGGGAGCTCGGGTCGCCGTGAACGTCCGGCACCGGGCCGACCGTGGGGTCGTCACGGCAGCTGCGCCGTGATCGACCCTCCACGGTCAGGTGCCGGTCCGCGTCTCCGAGACCCTCGGCGACCTGTCGGTCGGCGAGCTCGGACGGAGTCGCTCTGCTGCGCGCCGGCGTGCGGGTGCCGACGGTAGGGCAGCAGAGCGACGATCGCAGGTCATGGATGTGGTGACGTCCCAGGGAACCTCGTCCACCCGCACCCCTGCGATATCGGGCTCCTCACGGCTCGGGCGCAGTGACCGAAGGTCGGTTCCCGCTGATCGGCCGGCTACGCCCTCCGGGGTATCCTTCGAGACTGATGGCAGCTCCCGACCCGCAGACGCCGATCACGATCCGCGCCGGCCGGTTGGTCGACGTCGTGGCAGGCGAGATCCGTCGTGCTCAGATCGTCACCGTGCGGGGCGAACGCATCGAGACGGTGGGTCCGGACCAGGGGTCCTATCCCGACGGCCAACTCCTGGACCTCAGCGCGAAGACCGTGCTGCCGGGCCTGATGGACATGCACGCGCACCTGATCGGCCTGGGCGACGGGACCGGCACCTACGCCGACCTGGTCATGCGCAGCGGCGCGCAGGAGGCGTTCACCGGGGTGGCGAACGCACGCGACACCCTCGGGGCCGGGTTCACCACGGTGCGGGACGTCGGGACCTTCCGGGCTTTCGTCGATGTGGCGCTGCGTGACGCGATCGAGGCCGGCGTCACGCCGGGGCCCCGCATGATGTGCGCGGGCTGCTATGTGACGTCCTCCGCAGGGGGCGGCGACATCCCGGGACTCGCGGTGGACGTGGACTGCGTGCTCCCAAGGGATCTGCGCTTCGGTGTGGCGAACTCCGCCGACGAGGTCCGCCGTGTGGTGCGCGAGATCCTGCATCGCGGTGCCGACATGATCAAGGTGATCGCCACCGGAGCGGTGCTGACGGAGGGGACCTCGCCCGGCGCGCCGGAGTTCACCCAGGAGCAGATCCACGCCGCCGTCGAGGAGGCCGCTCACTACGGCGCGCACGTTGCCGCGCACGCGCACGGCGCCGAGGGGATCAAGAACGCGGTGCGCGCGGGCGTGCGTTCGATCGAGCACGGCTCGCTGATGGACGACGAGGCGATCGACCTGATGGCCGAGCACGGCAC
>JBDUEF010000087.1:0-8383 GCA_040002535.1 Actinomycetota bacterium
GGAGTACGACACTAGCTCGTGAGCGGGTGACGCATCGCGCGACCCTCGCTGAGGACGAACGCGGTGTTGATGATGGCCAGGTGCGTGAACGCCTGCGGGAAGTTTCCCAGCATCCGATCGTCGCGCGTGTCGAATTCCTCCGAGAGCAGTCCGACGTCGTTGCGGAGGTCGAGCAGCCGTTCGAAGAGCTCGCGGGCGCCGTCGATGTCGCCCTGCATCGCCAGGACGTCCGCCAGCCAGAAGGAACAGGGCAGGAACACGCCCTCCCCTTCGGCGAGACCGTCCACCGCGCCGTCCTCACGAGCGCGGTACCGCAGCAGGAGGCCGTCCACCAGGAGCTCGCGGCGGATGGCGTCCACGGTGGACCGGAACCGGTCGTCGGTGGCCGGCATGAATCCGACGTGCGCCATCAGGAGCACGCTGGCGTCCAGCTCCTCGGAGCCGTAGGACTGCGTGAAGGACTGCTTCTGGTCGCTCCAGGCGTTGGCGAGCACGTCGTCGTAGATCTCCTGCCGCAACGCCCGCCAGCGCTCGACCGGTCCCTCGCGGCCGAAGTCGGAGACCGCCCTCACCGCGCGATCGAACGCCACCCACGCCATCACCTTCGAGTGCGTGAAATGGCGCGCCGGACCGCGGACCTCCCAGATGCCTGCGTCCTTCCGACGCCAACCGTCCTCCAGCCAATCCAGGAGCCGCAGGGTCAGCGACCAGATGTTGTCGTCGGCCGGTGCGCCGTGGACCCGCGTCTGGTAGAGCGCGTCGAGGATCTCGCCGTAGGCGTCGAGTTGGAGCTGCCTGGACGCCGCGTTGCCGACGCGAACCGGGGTCGATGACTCGAAGCCGGAGAGCCACCCGATCTCTCGTTCGTCCAGACGCCGCTCGCCCCCCAGCCCGTACATGATCTGGATGTCATCCGGATCTCCGGCGACCGCACGCAGCAGCCATTGGCGCCATGTGACCGCCTCGTCGTAGGAACCGGCCTTCAACATCGCCAGGATCGTGAGGGTTGCGTCGCGCAGCCAGCAGAACCGGTAGTCCCAGTTACGGGTGCCGCCCAGAAATTCCGGCAGCGACGTCGTGGGCGCCGCCACGATCCCTCCGGTCGGCGCATACGTCATGGCCTTCAGCACGATCAACGAGCTGTTGATCTCCTCACGGTAGTCACCGGCGCTCGACAGGCCGGCGGTCCAGTCCAGCCAGTAGCTCTCCGTATCGCTCAGCGCACGCTCGGGGTCCGTCACCTCGGGCACGGGCTTGTGCGAGGGGAACCACGTCAGCACGAACCCGAGGCGGTCGCCGGGGGAGAGCGTGAACTCCGAGACGGTGGTCATGTCTTCCCCACGGGTCTCGATCGGGGACCGCAGGCACAGGGCATCGGGACCTGCGATCGCAAGGAGCCCATCGTCGATGCGGCGTACCCACGGGACGATGTGCCCGTAGTCGAACCGGATCACGAGCTCGGCCCGCATGGGGACCTCGCCCGAGAGGCCTTCGACGATGCGGACGATGTCCGGAGCCTCGCCCCGTGGCGGCATGAAGTCGATCGAACGGACCGTCCCTTCTTCCGTCTCGTAGATCGACTCCAGGATCAGCGTGTCGTGTCGGTATCGGCGGGTGCACCTGCGTATCGTGCCGGACGGTGCCATGAGCCATCGGCCGTTGTCGGGGGTGCCCAGCATCGCGGCGAAACACGCGCCCGAGTCGAAGCGCGGGAAGCAACACCAGTCGACGGAGCCGCCGCGGCTCACCAGCGCCGCGGTCTGTAGGTCCCCGATCAGCGCGTAGTCTTCGATCCGCGGCATCCGGGAAGCCTACGGTGCGGCAGGGAACGATCCGGGGATGTTCTCGGTCAAGATGCCCTCAGGTCGGCAGGATCCGCGAGTACGAGGGGTTCCTGACCTGCTGTGGGGGACCACCTCTCTTCTCGGGTGGGGACTCCCGAAACTCGGGCTCGTCCGCGCCCGCCGGCGAGTTCTGAGCACACCTCACCGACCGACCGAACCGACCGAACGACCGCTCACGGCCCAGGCGCGAAGGACCCCAGGGGACACGGCATGGCCGCGTCGACGACGAGTAGCGTGTCCCCCGTATGCGGCGATATCGGGGCTTCATGGCGGACAGCGCGCGGTGGCAGCGGTTCGCGTTCCGGTCCGACGACGTGGTGATCTCGACCCCGTCGAAGTGCGGCACGACGTGGATGCAGGCCATCGTGGGGATGCTCCTGTTCGATCGGATCGATCTCGGCGCACCCATAAGCACGATCTCGCCGTGGCTCGACATGCTGATCCACACCGATGAAGAGGTGTTCGGCCTGCTCGAACGACAGACGCACCGGCGCTTCATCAAGACCCACACGCCGCTCGACGGTGTGCCGCGACAGCCCTCGGTCACCTACATCGCCATGATCCGGCACCCGCTCGACCTGGCCCTGTCGGACCGTGACCACATCGCCAACCAGCGCACGGACCACACGATCGCCTTGCGGATCGCCGCGTCGGGGCCGTTCGAACCGGACGTCGACGCCCCCGACGAAGCGCCGGACAAGCTCGGCGACTATCTGCGCTGGTTCATCGACAACGACCTTCAGCCGACCGGGAGCGGCCCGTACGGCCTCGCCGACTACTGCCAGCAGATCCGCACGTATTGGGACGCCCGCCGGGCACCCAACGTCCACCTCTTCCATTACACCGACATGTGGACCGATCTCGACGGTGAGATGCGGCGGGTCGCCGGGCTCCTCGGTGTGCCGGTCGAAGAGGAGCGGTGGCCGATGTTCGTCGAAGCGGCCGGGCTCGCGTCGATGCGATCGCGTGCGGCTGACACCGCGCCGAACGCCCACTCCGGCATCTGGCACTCGCCCGAGCGGTTCTTCCGCGCCGGCGGCACCCGGGACTGGGCTTCGCTGCTCGACGGCGAGGACGTCGCCCACTTCCAGGCGCGGCTGCGCGAGCTCGCCGGGGACGCCACGGATTGGGTCCTCGAGGGGCGCGCAGCGTTCGGTTCGGATCACGCGTAGGCTCGGCGCCCGACCTCGCGTGCTCTTGGTGCCCCCGTTCCCGCAGCTCAGCGCGTTGTGAGAACATCCCACGAACAGCCCTCGACACACCGACCGACCGACCCAACGAGCCACTGACTGGCCGACCGACTCACGTATCACCCCAATGGAGGGACCCTTCTGCGATGACCTACGACGAGGACCTCGCCGATCGGATCCGGGAGCTGGTCGCCGATCAGCCGCACCTGACGGAGAAGAAGATGTTCGGCGGCCTCGCCTTCCTCATCGGCGGCAACATGGCCGTGGCGGCGAGCGGGCAAGGTGGACTGATGGTCCGCGTCCATCCGGAGGAGTCCGAGAAGCTGGTCGCCTCGACGAAGGCGCGTCTCCTCGAGATGCGAGGACGGCAGATGCAAGGGTGGCTGAGGATCGACTCCGAAGACGTGCGCACGAAGCGCCAGCTCGCCCCCTGGGTCCGACGTGGCACCGAGTACGCCCGCTCCCTTCCCCGAAGCAGCTAACCCGGCGAAGGAGTCATCCGAAGCTGGGACCGTCCGGATCGGCTCGCGCCTCGATCCACGAGAGCGATGGCGTCGGGACGGTACGAGTGATCTGGAAGCCCGACGACGACAGCAGAGACGTCCACTCCTCCCGCGTGCGTTCGCGGGCCCCGAAGAGGACGGCCATGTGGAGGTCGATCTGCTTGCCCAGATCCGGCTCGTCGTCAGGCGCGAGGATCGACTCCAGCAGGAGCAGCCGAGCATCGGCGTGCATCGCGTCGCGGACCGTCGCGAGGATCCGGGTGGACGCGTCGTCATCCCAGTCGTGCAGGACGCTTGCGAGCACGTAGAGATCGCCGCCTTCGGGCACCGATCCGAAGAAGTCGCCGCCTTCGAAGCGGATCTTGGATCGAACAGACGGGTCCCACTCGAGGCCCTTGGCCTCGACGACCACATCCGGACGGTCGAACAGGACCGCGTGTACGCCGGGGCGTGACGCGAGCACGCGCTCGAGCAGGAGCCCATTCCCACCGCCGACGTCGACGATCGTCCCCCCGTCCGGCCACGGGTAGAGGGGGAGCGCGCCGTCGAGGATCGAGCCAACACGTCGGCGCATCGTGTCGTTGAAGTGCGCACCGGCGTCGGGGTGAGCGCTCAACCAATCCCAGAAGTCCATCCCGAAATGCACCGGGAACGACGGCTCACCGGTCCTGAGGGTGGTCATCGCCTCCGCCCACGCGTGCATCTCGTATGGCTTGAAGTTGGCGACGCCGGCGACGTTGCCGGGCTCGTCACGAAGGTAGCGCCGGCCGACCTCCGTCAGCTCGACCTGCCCGTCGCCGCGCGATCGGAAGATGCCGCGGCTGGCGAGTGCCCGGCACGAGCGAGCCAGGACGTCAGGGTCGAGCTGCAGCTCGCCGGCCACTTCCTCGGATGCGCGGGCGCCGCGACCGAAAGCCTCGAAGACACCGGCCTCCCCGAACAGCCGGACGAGGAACGGGGTCCAGAAGTCCGCGAGCTCCTCCGCACGCCGCCGAGTCGGGTCGCCGATCATCTGCGAAGACTACCCAGCATCGACGTGAGGCTCGGTCAGCATGGGCGTTCGATGTCGGGGTTCGTCGCAGAACTCGCGGGAACACGTTGTACGGGAAGCCCTGGGCCGGTCCCGCCGGTAGACTCACCGCCATGCCGGATCTCGAGGAGCAGGCTCGCCCGGAACCTCCCCTGGCGGGAGATGAGACCGCCACCCTCCTCGGCTCCCTGGATCGCCAGCGCGCGACCCTGGCGTGGAAGTGCGGGGGGCTCGACGCGGCCGGGATGCAGGCGACGGTCGGCGCCTCGTCCGTCACCCTGGGTGGGCTGCTCAAGCATCTGGCCCTGGTCGAGGACGACTACTTCTCCGTGCGGTTGTTCGGGCGAGACCCGATGCCCCCCTGGGACGGGATCGACTGGGACGCCGACCCGGACTGGGAGTGGCGCACGGCCGCCGAGGACACCCCAGAGCAGCTCATGACCCTCTGGCAGGATTCGGTCGCCCGCTCCCGCGCCGCGGTCGCCGAGGCGTTGGCCGAGGGCGGCCTGGAGCAGCGTGTGCGGTTCTCCCGATGGACGGAGCCGCCCAGCCTGCGGCGCACGCTGGTCGACCTGATCGAGGAGTATGCGCGCCACGTCGGCCATGCCGATCTCATCCGGGAGGCGGTCGACGGGCTGGTGGGGGAGGACCCTCCGAGCCCGTAGCGTTCAGCATCGCGCGAACCGAGCGAGGACCGCTAGCCGGCACCCTCCAGGCCGAGCGATCGCCGGAGGAAGTCCACCTCGATCATCAGCATCGCCTCCGCGGCGTGCTCGTCGGTGGGGCGATGGGTGATCCCCGAGAGCGGGATCATCGAATGACGCCGTCCGGCCTCCATGAGCGCCTTCGACATCTGCAGCGCGTGCGTCACGTACACGTTGTCGTCGGCGAAGCCGTGGATCAGCAACAGCTCACCCTGCAGCCCGGCCGCATCTTTCACCACGTTCGCGCGTTCGTACGCCGCCGGCTCGGCGTCGGGCGTCCCGAGGTAGCGCTCCATGTAGTGGGTGTCGTAGAAGGCCGGATCGGCGTTGGGCGCACCCGCGATGCCCGCGTGGAAGACCTCTGGGCGCCGAAGCAGCGACGCCAGCGTCAGGTAGCCCCCGTAGGACCACCCTCTGATCGCCACCTTCCCGAGATCCAGGTAGCCGAGTCGGTCCGCCGCGCTCTGCAGCGCGTCGACCTGGTCGTCCAGGGCCGCGTCGACGTAGTCGAGGTGGACCGACTGCTCCCACGTGGCGCCCCGACCGGGCGTCCCGCGCCCGTCGGCCACCACCACCACGAACCCCTGATCGGCGAACCACTGCGATTCGAGGTGCGCCCGCTGCGCGCGGATCACCCGGGCGAAGCCGGGCCCGCCGTAGGGGTCGAGCAGCACCGGCAGGGGTTCATCCGGTTCCCGGCCGCCGGGGGTGAACAGGACCGCACGGATCTCCCTCGACCCCAGGAACATGAACTCGGGCTTCGCGATGAGACAGGGGGTCTCCGCGAGATGCCCGAAGGTGTGGAGGGCCTCGCCAGCCCGGCTGAGTACCGCGGTCGGGAGCGGTTCTTCCATCGTGTGCGATATCACGACGGCCATGTCGCTCTCGACCACGGCTTTGTGCACCCCGGGCGCCCCCGTGAGTCGGTCCAACGATCCGTCCGGGCCACGACGCCAGACGTGCATCTGGGTCGGATCGGTGGTCCCGGCGAACGTGACGGCGTCGCCCACGTCGCCCACGCCGATCACCGATGCGATCTGCAACCCCGGCGGGGTAACCGGTTCGTCATCGATGAGGAGGCAACGGCTGTCGTCGCGGTGCCCGGCCGTCAGGAGCCCTCCACCCGGGAGCCACGCAGGGGTGCCCGGGGTGATGTCCGTCCAGATCGGATCCCGGTCCTCCCAGACCACCTCCGTCGCGCCCGTATCCGGATCGATCGCGAGCGCCTGCATGCGTCGCTGGTCGCGCGACTGCACCAGCGCGAGCGGAGGCCCCTCAACCGTCCATGAGACCGCCACCACGTACTCGTATCCCTCGCGATCCCACCTGATCTCCACCGACGTGCCGTCGAGCGCAACCACGTGCAGCGTGACGATCGCGTTCGCGGTGCCGGCTCGGGGATAGCGCACGGGACGTGCGGGGACCGACGGGTCGATCGGTGACGAGATGTGCCAGATCTGCACCGGACGCTCGTCGACCCGGCAGCTCAGCAGTCGCTCTCCGTCGGGTGACCACCAGTAGCCGCGGCTGCGCTCCATCTCCTCTGCCGCGATGAACTCCGCCGTGCCCCACTGAACGTCGGGATCTTCGTCGTACGCCACCCGGTGATCGGCGTCAGCATCGAGGTCCCACACGTGGAGTGCGCCGTCGGCCACGTAGGCCACGCGCCTGCCCGTCGGGTCGGGTCTCGGGTCGAACGCCACTCCGGCCCCGTCGAGCGCACGGGTCTCGCCGCCCAGGAGATCGCTCACCATCAGCCGCTCGCCGAGCGCGAACGACGCGATCCGCAGGTCTTGGTCGCAGGCATACGTGACGACCCCCGTCAGTCGCTCGCCGGCGCGCTCCCGCCGGTCGCGTTCCTCGCCGGTGATCCCCTCCTCCGTGCCGGGGCGGAACACGATCCGCTCGCGCTGCGTCGCGACGTCGAGCACCCACAGAGAGGTGAGGGGATCAGCTCCTCCCGCCGACCGCAGGAAGGCAACCCGCGAGCCATCGGGCGCGATGGAGAAGGCTCGGGGAAGGCCCAGGTCGAAGCCACGCGTTCGAGCGAACTGGCGTGGGAACGGATCGGTCACCCGCGCACGCTAGCATCGGCCGGTCAACTCGCACGTGCGCCCACCTGGACGGACCTTTCAGGCATCTCTGGCGGCGCGGATATGAGGCGTGGGAGCTTTCATACAGTCGGCCCTGACCTGCACCGGACTTCGCGCTCAGCTGGGCGTTTCGGGTAGGCCGCGGACGGCCCAGATGAACCGCGAGCACTCCTCGAATCCGATCGCGCGGTAGACGGGCTCTCCCATGGGGCTCGCCTGGAGAACACCCATCCGGAGATCCTGTTCGTGTCCGGCCCGAAGAGCCGCGAGCGAGATCAGTCGGCCGAGACCTCGACCCCGGAACCCCTCGAGGGTCCCCACGTTGTAGAGACCCGCGACCCCGGCCGCACACAGGAGCGTGCTCGCGGCCGCGGGCGTCCCGTCCATCGTCGCGAGGAAGGTCCGCACGGAGCGACGATCCGGGTATCGCATGAGGCCCGCCACCAGCGGAGCGACCGCCTCGGGCGGGAACCCGTTGGTGACGAGGGAGATCCGGGTCGCCTCCTCAAGCAGTTCGAGATCTCCGTCCACCTCGTGCACGGCGACACCGGGCACGGCCTCAGCATCCGGCAACGCGGCGAGCTGCATCGCCATCCCGGGAAGGTCGAGAACGTCGAAGCCTCGCGTCACGAGCTCTGCGGCGAGTACGGGGTCGACGCCGGGCACGATCCAGAGGAGAGGGATCGACCCCTCGTCGTAGGGACGTAGGAGCGCGTCCACCCCCTCCGTTCCGGAGATGTCAGGGCTGCCGATGATCCCGTTGAACAACGGAAGCTGGGTGGGGGATGTCCACCGGGCCGCGTGCCCGGCACGTTCGACCCTGGCGCCCTCGAAGGCCCCGATGATGTCGACCCAGGCGAGCAGGTTCGCCTCGACCGCCGCGGCGGCGTCGCCCGACCCGTTCATCTCCATCGACACGCCCAAACAGAGGATCTTCTCGGACTCCATGTCGATCTCCCTTTCGTGAACGAACGGCACACCTCGACCTGTGGGGTCGTCGCGGATCGCGCGGCGGCCCG
>JBDUEF010000088.1:0-8291 GCA_040002535.1 Actinomycetota bacterium
ATCCGCGGTACACGCGGGGCGCTCTGGCGAAGTACGCGAAGCTCGTCGGCTCCGCGGAGCACGGTGCGGTGACGGGATGACGCACCGGGAGCCGATCGTCACGCCCATGGCCCTGCAGTGCCGCGAGTGCGGCGCGCAGTACCCGGTGGAGCCGCTCACGATCTGCGAGGAGTGCTTCGGACCGCTCGAGCCCGCGTACGACCTGCAGGGGGTGGACGGCGACCAGTTCCGCAAGCAGGCGGAGGCGGGGCCGCAGACCCTCTGGCGCTACGAGTCGTTGCTGCCCGGTGGGCCTGGCATCGAGCGGGTGGATCTGGGCGCGGGCTTCACGCCGCTGCGCCGCGCCGACAACCTCGCTGACCGGCTGGGCCTGCAGAAACTGTGGATCAAGGACGACAGCGTCAATCCCTCGAACTCGTTCAAGGACCGCGTCGTGAGCGTGGCCCTGACCATGGCGCGAGCGTTCGGGTTCGAGACGGTCTCGTGCGCGTCCACCGGCAACCTCGCCAATGCCACGGCCGCGCACGCCGCGAAGGCCGGCATGGAGTGCTACGTCTTCGTGCCCGACGATCTGGAGCGGGCGAAGATCCTGGCGACGGAGGCCTACGGTGCGAAGGTCGTCGCCGTCAAGGGCAACTACGACGACGTGAACCGCCTCTGCAGCGAGGTGGCCGACGCCCTGCCGTGGGCATTCGTGAACGTCAACATGCGGCCGTACTACGCCGAGGGGTCGAAGTCGCTGGGGTTCGAGACCGCCGAGCAGCTCGGCTGGCGCCTGCCCGATCACGTGGTGGTGCCGATCGCCTCCGGCGCGCTGCTCACCAAGATCCACCGCGCGTTCCGTGAGCTGATCGCGATCGGCGCGGTGGAGGAGAGGCCCTACCGCGTCTCCGGCGCGCAGCCCGACGGCTGCTCGCCGGTCGCGCAGGCCTTCGCCAACGGCGCCGACGATGTCCGGCCGGTGAAGCCCGACACGATCGCTCGGTCGCTGGCGATCGGCGCGCCGGCCGACGGGTTCTACGCCCTGCAGGTTGCCCGCGAGACCGGAGGCGCGATCGGGTCCTGTACCGAGCAGGAGATCATCGAAGGCATCCGGCTCCTGGCCGAGACCGAGGGGGTCTTCACCGAGACCGCTGGCGGCGTGACGATCGCCAACCTGCGGCGCATGGTCGAGGCGGGCGTGGTCCGTCCCGACGAGGAGACCGTCGCCTACGTCACCGGCAACGGCTACAAGACCGTGGAGTCGCTGGCGGGGCAGATGGAGCCGAGCTACCACGTGGCGCCCGATCTCGACGAGTTCCTCGCCGCGACCGGCCGGCGGCCGTCCCCCGCCTCCCTCTGATCGACCCGGAAAGGTGAGACCCGGCGGGCGCCTGCGGCGCCCGCCGGATCTCGTACGCGTCTACGGGATGACGGTGAACGTGAACTGGAACTTCGTCGACGAGAGCGCGTGCAGCACCATCTGGCCGCGGGCGTTCCGGAACCGACCGGTTCCCCCGGTGATCGCCATCGTGCTGTCCTTCGTGTCGTAGAACGGACCCTCGACGGTGATGCCGCCGCCGCCGACGTAGGTGATCCAGCGACACTCCCACTTGCCTTCGGCCGGGTCGATGCGGATGCAGTCGCCCTGATCGCGCCCGACCTGCTCGCCGTTCTGATAGATCGGATTGGCGAACGTCAGCAGGTCACCGGCCGTGTCACCGGCCCCACCCGTGTCGGTCACGGTGTCGGTCAGCGCGCGCTCCACGACCCGGATCTGCTCGGGCGCGGTCACCTTGTCCGCGCTCGACGCCATGGAGATCGCGGTCGCCCCCAGCAGGAACACGGCCACCAATCCCCCGAACGATGCGCTCTTGCGCATGCCCCCTCCTTTCGACGGAATCGGGCCGGAGCATCGCACAAGTGGCTCGAGCCTGCGTGGGCGGGCCGACGTCCTCCGCTGCCTGCTCGGTCTGCCGGCGCTTCGGCCAGGTAGAAGAGAGTCGGATCTCTGAGTTCGCTCGCCGTCGGTTGACAAGTTCTTCCTGGTCCCTACACTGACACGACCATGTTGACCACTCCGAGGACACCCGCAGACAACCACCTCGTACTTATTCCGTAGGCGCGACCAGGCCCAGGAGCCTGCGCCGCGCCCGATACCCTCCGGCCAGCCGGGGGGTTTTTTGTACCCGCCGTTCAGCCCCTCGGCCAGGCGCCGAAGGGTAAGGAAGGGGAGAGGAGACGCCATGAGGTACGAGTTCGAGCGAGACGGCACGGTGGTCGCGAGCGTGCTGTGGGAGGGACCGGGCCAGGTGACGGTGGAGGCGGCGGAGCCCTCCGTCCGCTCGACCGTCGACCGCTATCTGGCCAGCGAGGTCACCTACCTGGGCGGCGGGTTCGACTCCGGCGACGAGCATTACGACGACGTGCTGCAGATGCGCCGCCGTGACTGGACCCCGTGGGAGTTCGAGCGTGCCTGCCGCAACCTGTCCCAGCGCCTGTCGGCGACCGTCAAGCGTGTCGAGACCGGTCCGGTCGAGGCCCGGGAGGTGGCCGCACGATGAAGGTCACCGGCGCCCAGGCGCTGTTCAAGTCCCTCGAGGGCGAGGGCGTCGACATCATGTTCGGTGTGCCGGGGGGCGCGATCCTGCCGGCCTACGACCCGCTGCTCGACTCCTCTGTCCGCCACGTCCTGTGCCGGCACGAGCAGGGCGCCGGTCACGCGGCCGAGGGCTACGCCTGGGCCACCGGCAAGGTGGGCGTGGTCATGGCCACCAGCGGTCCCGGCGGCTGCAACCTTGTGACGCCACTGGCCGACGCGAAGATGGACTCGGTGCCGATCGTGGCGATCACCGGACAGGTCCCCACACCGGTGGTCGGCAACGACGCGTTCCAGGAGGCCGACATCACCGGCATCACGATGCCGGTAACCAAGCACAACATGCTGGTCACGCGGCCCGGCGACGTCGCCGAGGCGATCCGCGAGGCGTTCCACATCGCGCGCACCGGCCGCCCGGGCCCGGTCCTGGTGGACCTGCCGAAGGACGTGCTGGTCGGCGAGACCACCTGGAAGTGGCCCGAGTCCGTGCACCTGCCCGGGTACCGGCCCACCACCAAGGGCAACCAACGTCAGGTGGTGGAGGCGGCGAAGCTCATCATGAGGTCCCGCCGCCCGGTGCTGTACGTGGGCGGCGGCGTCATCAAGGCCGAGGCGACGAAGGAGCTATATCAAATGGCGACCGCGGCGGGCCTGCCGGTCGTCACCACCCTGATGGCGCGCGGCGCCTTCCCCGACGAGCACGAGCTATGCCTGGAGATGCCGGGCATGCACGGGAACTACACCGCCGTCACGGCCATGCAGCGCTCCGACCTGTTGATCGCGATGGGTGCCCGCTTCGACGACCGAGTGACGGGCAAGCTCGACGGCTTCGCGCCCGACGCGAAGATCATCCACGTCGACATCGACCCGGCCGAGATCGGCAAGAACCGCAGGGCCGACGTGCCGATCGTGGGCGACTGCCGGGACGTGCTGCTGAAGCTCCTGGCCGAGCTGACGAAACGGCAGGAGGCCGAGGGTGGCCCTCCCGACCGTTCCCCCTGGCTCCGCCAGCTGAAGGCATGGCAGGAGGAGTTCCCGTACAGCTACGACCAGCAGCTCGACGGCCCACTGAAGCCGCAGTACGCGATCCAGAAGCTGTACGAGGCGGCCGGCTCCGACACGGTGGTGGTCTCCGGCGTGGGTCAGCACCAGATGTGGGCCTCGCAGTTCTGGAAGTTCAACCAGCCCCGGACCTGGATCAACTCCGGTGGCCTGGGCACCATGGGGTTCGCGGTTCCGGCGGCGCTGGGCGCCGCCGCCGGCATGCCCGACAAGCGGGTGATCGCGATCGACGGCGACGGCTGCTTCCAGATGACCTGTCAGGAGCTCGCCACCAGCACCACGGAGAAGATCCCGTTCATCACCGCCATCATCAACAACGCCTACCTCGGCATGGTGCGGCAGTGGCAGGAGCTCTTCTACAAGGAGCGCTACTCCGAGGTGTACCTGAGCTATGACACACCCGACTACGTGAAGCTCGCCGAGGCCTACGGGGCGGTCGGCCTGCGCGCCGAGCATCCCGACGAGGTCGAGCAGGTGATCGAGAAGGCGCTGTCCGTCACCGACCGGAGCGTGGTCATCGACTTCCGCGTCGACAGCGCCGAGATGTGCTTCCCCATGGTGCCGGCGGGCGCCAGCAACGACGAGATCATCACCGGCCCGGAGGGCCTGCGGCCGGCAGACGACCCTGCGGAGGCACCGATCGCATGAGCACGCTGCATACCCTCTCCGTGCTGGTCGAGGACAGGCCGGGCGTGCTGACGCGCGTGGCCGGTCTGTTCGCCGCGCGTGGCTACAACATCGTGTCGCTGGCGGTCGGCCCCACCGAGGAGTCCGGCCTGTCGCGCATGACGATCGTGGTGGACGCGGACCGCAAGCCACTGGAGCAGGTCACCAAGCAGCTGAATAAGCTCATCAACGTGATCAAGATCGTGGAGCACGAGCCCGGTGACTCCGTGGAACGCGAGCTGATGTTGGTGAAGGTGCGCGCCGAGGGGGAGATGCGCTCTCGCGTGATGGAGATCTGCGAGGTCTTCCGCGTGCGGGTGACCGACGTCACACACCGGACGCTGACGATCGAGGCCACCGGATCGCCGGCGAAGCTCGAGTCCTTCCTGCGACTGCTGGACGACTTCGGCGTGGTGGAGCTGGCTCGGACCGGCCGGATCGCGCTCCTGCGCGGCGACCGGGGGATCCGCGAGCGCGTGCTGAAGAGCGCGAGGGCCGCCGGCGACGGGGCGGCGGAGGCGTGGGACGGCGGAGGCGTCTGATCGGAGTCGAGACACTCGTCGTGTCCGGACGAGTCTGACGATGGGGGAGACGAAACGACGATGGCAACGATCTACTACGAGCAGGACACCGATCGCTCCGCGCTGGCGGGCGACAAGATCGCGGTCCTCGGCTTCGGCTCGCAGGGCCACGCGCACGCGCAGAACCTGCAGGACTCCGGCTTCGACGTACGGGTGGGGCTGCGGCCCGACTCGTCCTCGCGTGCCACGGCGGAGACGGCGGGGCTGCGGGTGCTGGATCTGCCCCACGCCGTGCGCGAGGCGGACGTCATCATGTGCCTGCTCCCCGACACGTCGCACGCGGCGGTGTACACGGAGGCGATCGCTCCGAACCTGGAGCCCGGCAACATGCTGATGTTCGCACACGGGTTCTCCGTGCACTTCGGCACCGTGACACCGCCCCAGGACGTGGACGTCACGATGATCGCGCCGAAGGGGCCCGGGCACCTGGTCCGCCGTACCTACGAAGAGGGCAACGGGACGCCCGGGCTGGTGGCGGTGCAGCAGGACGCCAGCGGCAAGGCGCTGCAGCGCGCGCTGGCCTACGGCGCCGGCATCGGCTGCGCGAAGCCCGGCATCATCGGTACCACATTCATGGAGGAGACCGAGACCGACCTGTTCGGCGAGCAGACGGTGCTGTGCGGCGGGGTGTCCTCATTGATCAAGAACGGCTTCGACACGCTGGTGGAGGCCGGCTACCAGCCGGAGATCGCGTACTTCGAGTGCCTGCACGAGCTGAAGCTCATCATCGATCTGATCTACGAGGGCGGGCTGTCGTGGATGCGGCACTCGGTGAGCGACACCGCCGAGTGGGGCGACTACCAGAGCGGTCCACGGGTGGTGGATGAGCGAACCCGCGAGACCATGCGGCAGGTCCTGGCCGAGATCCAGGACGGCACGTTCGCGAAGAAGTGGATCGCGGAGGCCGACGCCGGCTTCCCGGAGTTCCTCCGACGCCGGCAGGACGCGCGGTCGTCCCAGCTGGAGGAGGTGGGCCGCGACCTCCGTCGCATGATGCCCTGGCTGGAGTCGGAAAAGAAGGTGGCCCCCGAATGAGCGACGGTAACGTAGGTGAGGGAGGCCCAGCCGGCTCGGCCGGCGACGTGCGGATCTTCGACACCACCCTGCGAGACGGCGAGCAGGCGCCGGGTATCGCGCTGACGCGCTCGGAGAAGGTGGAGATCGCCGAGCAGCTCGCCCGCCTGCGGGTGGACATCATCGAGGCGGGCTTCCCCATCAGCTCCGACGGCGAGTTCGACGCCGTCAGCGAGATCGCCGCCAGTGTCCGGGGGCCCGTCATCGCTGCGCTTTCGCGCACCACGACCGGGGATGTCGAGCGCGCAGCGCAGGCGTTGAAGGGCGCCGACCACTGGCGGATCCATACCTTCATCAGCACCAGCGACGTGCACATGAACGACATGCTGCGCATGAGCCACAACCAGGTGCTGGAGGCGATCCGAGAGAACGTGACGCTGGCCGTCAGCTACACCGACGACGTGGAGTTCAGCGCGCAGGACGCCACGCGCACGGAACTTGCCTTCCTGCTGGAGTGCTACCGGGTGGCGGTGGCGTGCGGCGCCACCACGATCAACGTGCCCGATACGGTTGGCTACGCCACGCCCTCCGAGTTCGGCGACCTGATCCGGATCGTGCGCGAGGCGACGCCCGATCACGTGGTCATCTCCACGCACTGCCACAACGACCTGGGCCTGGCGGTGGCAAACTCGCTGGCCGGCATCGAGAACGGCGCCGGGCAGGTCGAGGTGGCCGTCAACGGGATCGGCGAGCGTGCCGGGAATTGCTCGCTGGAGGAGATCGCCATGATCGTGCGCACGCGCGGGCCGGCGTTGCAGAAGGGGCACGGTCTCAACATCAAGGAGATCACCCGCACCTCCCGGCTGGTGGCCATGACCACCGGCTACAACGTGCAGCCGAACAAGGCGGTCGTCGGGTCCAGCGCGTTCGCGCACGAGAGCGGGATCCACCAGCACGGCGTGCTGAGCAACCGCGCGACCTACGAGATCATGGACCCGGTCGAGATCGGCCTGGAGGGCAGCTCGCTGGTGTTGGGGAAGCACAGCGGCCGCCATGCGTTCGTGGACGCGCTCCAAAAGATGGGCATCGAGGTGCCGGTCGAGCACGTGGACCGAGCGTTCGCGCGGTTCAAGGAGCTGGCCGACCGCAAGATCCAGATCACCGACCAGGACCTGGCGGCGATCGTGGGCGAGGAGATCAGGGGTGCCGACGAAGGTCTCCTCGTGCTGGAATCGCTGCAGGTCGGCGGCGGCACGCATCTGTCGCCGAGCGCGACGGTGCGCCTGCGCCGTGGCGACGAGACGATCGAGGACAGCGCGTTCGGGGACGGGATGATCGACGCCGCCTGCGGCGCGATCCAGCGCGCCGCCGGTGTGGAGGCCCGCCTGATCACCTTCAACGTCTCCAGCGTCACCGGCGGCTCCGACGCGCTCGGCGACGTCGTGGTGCAGCTCGAGATCGAGGGGCGCCGGGTGACGGGGCGCGGGGTGAGCGTTGACGTCGTGGAGGCGAGTGCGCGCGCGTACCTGGCGGCCATCAACCGCTCGTTGCTGGTGCCGGGGCCCACGGACCCGGACGTCATGCCGTGACGCGGACGCACCGGATCGGCGTGATCCGCGGGGACGGCACCGGGCCCGAGGTGATCGCCGAGGCCCTGAAGGTGCTGGGAAGCGTGGCCGACGGGTTCGAGGTGACGCTTCAAGGGTTCGATCTGGGCGCCGAGCGTTACCTGCGCACCGGCGAGACGCTGCCCGATGAGGAGCTCGAGGGCCTCCGCGGTTGCGACGCGATCCTGCTGGGCGCGGTGGGCGATCCCCGGGTCAAGCCCGGCATCCTGGAACGCGATCTGCTGCTGCGGGCGCGGTTCCAGCTCGACCAATACGTGAACCTGCGGCCCGTGGTGCGCTACCCGGGCGTGCAGACGCTCGTGCCCAGCCATGCGGAGGAGGACGTGAACTTCGCGGTGGTGCGCGAGAACAGCGAGGGGCTGTACAGCGGCGCAGGTGGGTTTCACCGCAAGGGGACCCAGCACGAGGTTGCCGTGCAGGAGTCCATCAACACCCGGTCAGGTGTGGAGCGGATCGTGCGGTACGCGTTCGAGCTCGCCGCCTCGCCCGAGCGGCGCGGCACGCTCACGTTGGTGCATAAGACCAACGTGCTCACGTTCGCCGGGGACTTGTACCAGCGTGTGGTGGACGAGCTCTCGGCGGAGTTCCCCGGCGTCGCGACCGACTACGTGCACGTGGATGCCGCGTGCATCTACTTCCTGGATTGTCCCGCGCGGTTCGACGTCATCGTCACCGACAACATGTTCGGCGACATCATCACGGACCTGGGCGCCATGATCCAGGGCGGCATGGGCATCGCGGCCGGCGGCAACATCAACCCGG
>JBDUEF010000089.1:0-7892 GCA_040002535.1 Actinomycetota bacterium
GGCCCACTCTGATCGAGGCACGGACCTACCGGATCGGCGCGCACTCCACCGCCGATGATGCGGGCCGCTATCGCGAGGAGACGGAGGTGGAGGCCGCGCGGGCCGGTGATCCGATCGCGCGCTACCGAGCGTGGCTGATCGCGGCCGGCCACGCCGACGAGACGTTCCTGGCCGCCTGCGAGACCGAGGCCGAGGATCGCGTGAGCGAGATCCGCGAGGGCGTCGTGTCACTGCCGGACCCCCCGGCGGCGTGGATGTTCGACTGGACCTACGCCGAACCGCCGGCCACGCTTGCGCGGCAGCGTGGGGAGGCCCTCGGCGATGCCTGAGGGAGCGGTCACGATGTCGGGCGCCCTGAACGCGGCGCTTCGCGATGCCCTGCGCGAGGATCCCCGCGTGCTGGTGTTCGGCGAGGACGTGGGCCGCATGGGCGGCGTGTTCCGCGTCACCCACGGGCTGCAGACGGAGTTCGGCGCCGATCGGGTCTTCGACACCCCGATCAGCGAGGCCGGGATCGCCGGCGCCGCCGTCGGCCTGGCGTTCGCGGGCTGGCGCAGCGTCGTCGAGATGCAGTTCGACGCCTTCAGCTATCCGGCGCTTGAGCAGATCATCGACCACGTCGCGAAGATGCGCGAGCGCACGCGAGGCCGGGTGGATATGCCGATCACGATCCGGATCCCCTCGTTCGGCGGGATCCGGGGCAAGGAGCACCATGGCGAGAGCCCAGAGACGTACTACGTGCACACCGCCGGGTTGAAGGTGGTCGCGCCCTCGAGCGCCCTGGACGCGTACCGGCTGCTGCGGCTGGCGGTCGCCGACCCCGATCCCGTCATCGTGCTGGAGCCCAAGTCGCGCTACTGGTCGAAGGAGGAGGGCGAGCTGACCGTGGACGGGCCGGGGATCGGTGCCGGCCGCATCCTTCGCGATGGCGACACCTGCACCCTCGTCGCCTACGGCGCCATGGTGACGCGATGCCTCGAGGCGGCGGAGTTGCTCTCGGGCGAGGGCATCGGTGCGCGGGTGGTGGATCTGCGCTCGCTGGCGCCGCTGGACATCGAGCTGATCGGGCGATGCGCGCGAGAGACCGGCCGCGTGGTGGTGGTGCACGAGGCACCGCGGACGCTCGGCATGGGTGCGGAGATCGCTGCGATCGTGATGGAGGAGGCCTTCGATCACCTGGAGGCGCCGGTGGCGCGCGTCACCGGGTGGGACGTGCCGTATCCGCCGGCGGCGCTGGAGCAGCGGTACCTGCCGAGCGTCGAGCGGATCGCGGCCGCGGTGCGCAGGACCGTGGCCTACTGATGGGCGAGCGCGTCTTCCTGCTGCCGGATCCCGGCGAGGGCCTGACCGAGGCCGAGGTCGTGGCGTGGCTCGTCTCGGAGGGCGACGCGGTGACCTTGAACCAACCGATCGCCGAGGTGGAGACCGCGAAGGCCGTGGTGGAGATCCCCTCGCCGTACGCGGGCGTGGTGGTGCGGCTGCACGCCGCAGCGGGGAACGCCGTCGCCGTCGGCGAACCCTTCGTCACCTTCGAGGTGGCCGGCGGCGGCGCGGCGTCCACGCCGGCCGTGCGCCGGCTGGCGCGCGAGGCAGGCGTGGAGATCGGCGGCATCGCCGGCACCGGGCCGGGCGGCCGGGTCACGGCGGAGGACGTGCAGCGCGCGGCCGCAGGCGACGGATCGGCCTCGCCCGCCGAGGCCGGCACCGATACCGACACGGAGGTGCGGGAGGTCACCGGCACACGGAGGGCGATCGCGGAGCGGCTGACGCGAGCGGCGGCCGTGCCGCAGGTGACGACGTTCCGCACCCTCGACTGCGGCGCGCTGGAGGAGCTCCGGACGGAGCTGGGGCTCTCGCCGCTGCCGATCGTCCTGGCGGCCCTGGCTCGCGTGGTGGCCGAGCATCCACTGCTGAACGCCTCGTGGGGAGGCGACGGACGCCAGATCCTCCTGCACCGGACCGTGAACATCGGGGTCGCCGTCGACACCGAGCACGGGCTGGTGGTGCCGGTGGTGCGCGACGTCGGCGTGCTGGGACTGGCGGCGATCGCCGCAGAGATCCGGCGGCTCGCCGACGCCGCGCGTGGCGGGGGCCTCGGACCCGACGACGGGTCGGGGGCCACGATCGCCGTGAGCAACACGGGCTCGTACGGGTCGGAGGCCGGCACGCCGCTGCTGAATCCGGGCAACGCCGTCACGATGGCGGTGGGCGTGATCGAGCCCCGGGCGCTGGTGGTGGACGGGCTGGTGGTGGCCCGGCCCGCGTGCACGCTCAGCCTCACCTTCGATCACCGGGTGCTGGACGGCGCTGCGGCGGGGCGTGCCCTCACGGACCTCGTCACGCTGGTGCAGGACGGAGATCGCCTGCGAGACTTGCCACGATGAAGATCGTCTCGCTGCTGCCCTCGGCCACCGAGATCGTCTACGCCCTCGGGCTCGGCGACGACCTGGTGGGCGTCACCGACGAGTGCGACTTCCCGCCGGACGCCGTCACCAAGCCGGTGGTGTCGCGGAGCGCCCTGCCGCAGGGACGCCCGCTGACGGCGCGGGAGATCGACGATGCGGTGCGCAGCAGGACGTCCCAGCAGGAGCCCCTCTACGTGCTGGACCGGGAGCTGCTCCGCCGTGAGCGGCCCGATGTGATCCTCACGCAGGATCTGTGCCGGGTGTGCGCCGTGCCCAGCGGCCAGGTGGAGCGCGCGCTCGAGGAGCTGGGGCTGCCCGACGCGACGGTCGTCTCACTGGATCCCCACACCCTCGACGAGGTGATCGGCACGGTGCAGACGGTCGGCAGGGTGCTCGATCGAGCCGACGCTGGCGAGGAGATCGCCGCATTGCTGCGGGCCAGGGTCGCCCACGTCAAGGAGATCGGCCTACGCCTGCCCACGATCCGGGTGTTCGCGCTGGAGTGGTCGGACCCGCCGTTCGCCGGCGGTCACTGGATCCCGGAGATGGTGGAGGCGGTCGGCGCCGTCAACGCCCTGGGCGCGAAGGGCGAACCCTCGCGCGAGGTCACCTGGCGAGAGATCCACGACGAGATGCCGGAGGCGATCGTGTTCATGCCCTGCGGCTACTACCTCGACGAGGCGGAGGAGGAGGCCGCGGGTCTGTTCGCCCAGCCCGACTTCGCCGGCACGCCGGCGGCGCGCGAGGGCAACGTGTTCGCGGTGGATGCCACGTCGTTCTTCTCGCGACCCGGACCGCGGATCGTGGACGGTCTGGAGATCCTCGCGTGGGCCGTGCACCCCGAGGCCTACCCCGAACCACCGAAGGGTGGCATCACCCGCCTGGGCCGGTAAGACGCGGGTCCGATATCCTGCGCCCCATGCAGACGAACCTCGTCACGGTCGACGACCTGGGCAGACGCGTGTCCTTCGCGTTCGAGCTGCCGAACGGCTTCCAGACGGAGGTGGTGGGGATCTTCGAGCGCTGGGACGCCGGCGCCGACACCTACTTCGTACGCAGGAAGAACGGTGAGGTCGTGCGCGTGCCGGCGCGGGGCGTGCGATTCGGCAAGGTCGTGCCCGAACCCGCGGGCTGAGGGCGAAGGGAGGTCAGGAGTGTCCGCACAGGAGCTGCCCACGTCGTCCATCCGTCTGCGTTTGGGACAGGAGGACGCCCACTATGGCGGCAACCTCGTGGCCGGCGCCACACAGCTGAGGATCATCGGCGACCTGATCACCGAGCTCGCCATGCGCTACGACGGCGACGAGGGCCTGTTCCGCGCCTATGAGTCGGCGGAGTTCCTGGCGCCGCTGTACGCCGGTGACTGGATCGAGGCGACGGGCCGGATCGTGAGCGCCGGCGTCACGAGCCGCCGATGCGAGTTCGAGGTGTGGAAGATCGGCGCGGCGCTCACCGATGTGAGCGACAGTGCCGCGGAGTTCCTGGACGAGCCGATCCTCACGTGCAGGGCGGTGGGCACCACCGTCGTGCCGAGGGAACACCAGCGGTTCCCCCACTGAGGGAACCTCAGACGGCCTCGCTCTCGGTTTCCAGGTCGGCCAGGACGCCCAGCAGGTCGTCCACGTTGAAGGGCTTCGGCACGAAGGCGTCGGCGCCCATCTCGGCCGCCTTGGCGCGTTCCCGCAGGCTCGCCAGCGCCGACACGATCACCACGCGCGGGCGTTCCTCGCGTGGGAGCTGCATCAACTCCTCAAGCACCGACCAGCCGTCCTTGTTCGGCATCATGATGTCCAGGACCATCAACGTGGGGTGATGCTCGCCGACGGCCAGCAGGGCCTGCACTCCGTCCCGCGCGGCGAAGGTCTGGTAACCCTCGGCCTCCAGGCTGAACTGCAGGACCCAGGCGACCTGGGGCTCGTCGTCGACGACGAGGACGCTCGTGTGATCATGATCACCCATGCTTCCTCTAGATACGGCGTTCCGGGGCCCCGGCTGAATCGGCCGGAAGGGCGGTTTCGGTCGTACCGGCCGGCAGGGCCAGAGGTCTCGGCCCCGGGCAGGCAGGGTGAGGTGCGTATAGTCACGCGTGACCAGGGCCGGATAGGTACGTAGGGTCCCAGGTTACGCGAAGGTGACGCCGGCGCCGGCGTGGACAGCGCCGATGTGGAAGGCCGCCGGGCCGGCGCCTGCGAGCACGTCGGGCGCGACGTCGGGCGCGACCACCAAGACCATGCCGACGCCCATGTTGAACGTGCGGACCATCTCCTCGCGCGACGCGCCGGCGGCCTCGGCCACCAGGTCGAAGACGGGAGGCACCGGCCAGGAGCCCGGTTCGATCCGTGCTCCGAGACCGGGGGGCAGCGCCCGGGGCACGTTCTCGGTGAAGCCGCCGCCGGTGATGTGGGCGGCAGCGTGGACCAGGCCCGCCCGCGCCAGTCGCAGCACCGTGGGGGCGTAGATCGCACACGGCTCCAACAGCTCTTCGCCGAGCGGCCGGGACATCCCCGGCGGCACGGCGTCCAGGTCGTAGCTGTCCAACAGCGCGTCGCGCACCAGGCTGAAGCCGTTCGCGTGCAGACCGCTGGAGGCGAGCCCGATCAGCACGTCGTCCTGACCCACAAGGTGTGGGCCCAGCAGATCGGCCTCGTCCACCACACCCACGCAGAAGCCGGCCAGGTCGAACGCGTCCTCGGCCATCACGCCGGGATGTTCTGCCGTCTCGCCGCCCAGCAGCGCGCAGCCCGCGCGCCGGCACCCCTCGGCCACCCCCTCCACCACGGAGGCGACTCGCTCCGGGATCACCTTACCCACCGCGAGGTAATCCAGGAAGAACAGCGGCTCGGCGCCGGTGCACACGACGTCGTCGGCGCACATGGCGACCAGATCGATGCCGACCGTGTCGAGCCGGCCCGCCAGGCGCGCGATCTCGAGCTTGGTCCCCACGCCGTCGGTGGCGGCGGCCAGCAGCCTGCCCTCCCCGATCCGGTACAGCCCCGCGAAGCCGCCGATGGCGTCGGCCACCTCGGGCCGGCGCGCCTGCGCGGCGAGGTCGCCGATCAGCGCGACGGCCTTCGCGGCAGCCTCGGTGTCGACGCCCGCGCGGCCGTAGGCCCCCGTCACGGCCTCACAGCAGCGGCAGCTGCTCTTCCAGCACGAACTTGCCCGCCGCCCGCTCGGGCACGGGGATCGGGTACTCCCCGTCGAAGCAGGCCGCACAGAAGGAATCCTTCGGCTGGCCGGTAGCGCGCACCATGCCCTCGAGCGACAGGTAGCCGAGGGAGTCGGCGCCCACGAACTCGCGGACCTGATCCACGTTGAGGTCGGAGGCGACAAGCTCGCCCCGCGTGGACATGTCGATCCCGTAGAAGCAGGGCCACCTGATGGGTGGGCAGGTGATGCGCGTATGGATCTCGGTGGCGCCGGCCTCCCGGAGCGCCTGCACGATCTGACGCGTCGTGGTGCCCCGCACGATGGAGTCGTCGACCACCACCAGGCGCTTGCCCCGCACGGCATCGGGGATCGGGTTCAGCTTCAGCTTCACGCCGCGGTCGCGCAGCAGCTGGCTCGGCTGGATGAAGGTGCGCCCCACGTAGTTGTTCTTGTACAGGCCGTCGCCGTAGGGGATGCCCGACGTCTCGGCGTAGCCCTGCGCGGCGGAGTGGCCGGTGGAGGGCACCGCGATCACCATGTCGGCCTCGGCCGGCGCCTCCTTCGCCAGGATGCGGCCCATCTCGCGGCGCGCCTCGTGCACGGTCACGCCGGCGATCCGGGAGTCGGCGCGCGCGAGGTAGACGTACTCGAACACGCATCCTGCCTTCCTCGGACTCTCGGCGAACCGCACCGAATGCAGCCCTCGCTCGTCGATCCGGATCAGCTCGCCCGGCTCGACGTCGCGCACCAGGACGGCGCCCACGATGTCCAGGCCGCACGTCTCCGAGGCAACGCAGAACCCGTTCGGCAGGCGTCCGATGCTCAAGGGGCGCACCCCGTGGGGGTCGCGAGCGGCGTACACGCTGCGCTCGTCCATCATCACGAAGCAGAACGCGCCCTCGAGCTGCGGCAGCACCTCGAGCGCGGCCCCCTCCATGCCGCCGCCGTTCATGGCCGACGACAGCATCGTGGCGACCAGGTCCGTGTCGGTGGTGGCGGTGCCGCGTTCGCTCACCCGCCGGTGGAGCTCCCGCGTGTTGACGAGGTTGCCGTTGTGACCCAGCGCGATCGAGTGCACCCCGTCGGTCTTGAACACGGGCTGTGCGTTCTCCCACGTGGTGGACCCGGTGGTGGAGTAGCGGGTATGCCCGATGCCGAGGTCACCGTTCAGCGTGGTGAGCGTGGCCTCCGAGAACACCTGCGACACGAGCCCGAGGTCCTTGTAGACCAGGACGTTCTGGCCGTCGCTCACCGCGATGCCGGCGGACTCCTGCCCACGGTGCTGCTGGGCGAACAACCCGAAGTACGTGAGTCTGGCGACGTCCTCGCCCGGGGCCCAGACCCCGAACAGTCCGCACTCTTCCTTGGGGGATTCCGCGCCCACGAGGCCCCCAGTGTAGCGGGTGGTTCCTCTCACCCTCAGGGCACGATCGTGATGAGTCCCTCCGCAGCGATCGGGCCGAAGTCCCGCAGGTCGAACGAGAAGACCTTGCCGCCGTTGCGCTCGGCGCACGCCACCACACAGGCGTCGGCGAAGCCCAGGTCCGCGTCCGCGTAGCGCACCATCAACTCGCGGACGCGTGGCAGATCCGCGTCACAGCAGTCGAGGAACGACTCGCCCTGCTCGAGGCCCTCCAGCAGGGCCAGCACCGCGTCCGAACCCAGTCGCAGCGCCAGGACGTAGGTCATCTCCGACAGAACGGGAGCGGGGATCACCGTGGGCTCCTGGAGGTCAGCGAGCGCCTCCCGAGCTCGCTGGTGGTGACGTTCCCGCGTGTGCAGGAGCGCGACCACGCCAGAGGTGTCGAGCGTGATCATGACGACCCGTTGGGCCGATCGAGGAGGTCGGCGGCCCACGTGGCACGGGCCTCCTGTTTGACGGTGGCGGCATCGGTCGGCGGCCCCTCGCCCCATGCGCCTACCCACGAGGGCATGCGGAATCCGTCCTCGCGCAGCAGATACCGGTCGAGGGCCTCCCGGATCAGCTCAGCCTGCGTACGTCCGGTGCGCGCGGAGAGCGTCCGCAGCCGGCGGCCCGTCCCGTCGGAGAGGTACACCGTGGTCTTCTCCATGCCGTCAGTATGCCATATGCCATATGTGGCCCTCACGGGCAGGTCCGGTAGGGATCCCATGCGGCATCAGACCGCACCGCCGGCTCGGAGGTCTATGACGAGCAGCAGGGTGGCGCTCCGTACGTGGAACGGCCGGCCCCGAAGGGCCGGCCGGTGGAGCGTGCCATGCGCGGTCGTCGAGCCGATCAGACGGTGCTGGGCGGCGTGCCAGCGTCCTCGACGGCCTTGGACGCCTTCTGGCCGGTCTGGGCGACGGACCCCGCTG
>JBDUEF010000090.1:0-7838 GCA_040002535.1 Actinomycetota bacterium
GAGCTCTTCGACGCGACACACATGGCGATCGAGTACCGCTACCCGCTCAGCCTGAGGTACCTCGCGGAACGCCTCTCCGTGTGATGCCTCATCCGTGGACCACAGCGCCCCGGCAGATCTCGTTGGTCACGGCGTGGTTCGTGCATCCAAGAGCGCCTTGCCTGTCATCAGCGTCCCCGCAACGAAGATCAACGTCGCCAGGTAGATGAGTCCCAGGTGCCCAAGGGTGTCGAAGTGGTTGGGGTAGTGGGCAGGCAGAGCGACGGCCAGAGCGAGGACCGGCGAAGCGACGGCACCGACCCACGCCCACCCGTGCCCACGCCTCACGCCGAAGGCGACCAGGAATAGGACCGCCAGGCCGGTCGCGGCGATGAACCCTGAGATGGCGATCTGCAGGTGGCTGATGTACTGGTAGAGGGAGGGACTGAACCGCACGATCTCGTCCTTCCCGACGTTCACCTCGTTGCGGCCGATCCCCAGCTCGAGGAACCCGTTGGTGAAGTTCTGGATGAAGAACATCACCGCGTATCCCATGAATCCGACAGCGGCGAGCCCCATGAGCCAGGACCCCACCCGAAGCCCCGAGTCTTCTCGCTGCGCCATCGCCGGAGTGACTTGTGCCGTTGCCATCTGGGCACCCCCGTTCCTCGGATGTCGCGACTGTAGGCCAGTGGGCCACCGTTGGCCACCCCTTCCGGCCGGGCAGGGATGCGCGGGGGAGAGAACCCTGGACCGGCATCGGCTGCACCGTGCCATGCTCACGGAGAAGGCGGGACCCATGCTCTGAAAGGCAGGTATGCCAGACTCTTCTGATGGATGAGATGGACTGGGAGCGGCGGCTGGCGTCGTTGTGGGCGTCGATCGACGACCGGAGCGAGGACGGGTTCCTCGCCGCAGTGGAGACGCTGGTTGCCGAGCTGCCGACGGACGATCCGGTCGGCCTGTTCGAGCGGGCCTCCGCGTTCGACTCCACCGGGCACTCGGACCTGGCCGTCGGACGGTACCGGCAGGCGTTGGAGGGGGGACTGTCCGGGCAGCGTCGCCGTCGAGCCGTGATCCAGCTCGCGAGCTCGCTCCGCAACGTGGGGGAGGCCCACGAGAGCGTCGCGCTGCTGAGCGCGGAGCTCGACGCGGGCTCCGACGACCTGGATGACGCCGTGTGTGCCTTTTTCGCCCTGGCGCTCACCAGCGTCGGCCGGGAACGCGAGGCGATCTCGGTCGCATTGACCGCGCTGGCTCCGCATCTCACGCGGTACAACCGCTCCGTCGCCAACTACGCGGGGGAGATCCTCACCCAGGACTGAGCATGCGGGACGGCTCAGCCGACCGGATAGCCCCGATCGTCGAGCGAGTGCAGGTCGATGACGAACGAGCGCTGGTTGGCGTCCAGCTCCGCCAGGTCCCGCTCGACGTCGGCCCGCACGGCCCGGTCCTGGTACCAGTCGAACACGGGGTACACGACACCGATCGAAGCTTCCTTCATCTCGCGCGCCCCGCATTCCGCGCAGATCGGGATGCATCGGCAGGAGGTCACCCGCGAGCCGTCGGCCATCGCATCCGGGGAGGTCCGCAACGGCCCCTGGCAGCGGGGGCACGCGCCGTGGTCGATGTCGTGCAGCAGGCCCACCAACGCGTGTGCGATGATCCCGTGATCGCCGTGGCCGTGCTGGTCGAGGTGGCGCTCCAGCTCCGACCGGAGGCATCGAGGTCGGAAGGGATGGGTCGCGAAGCGTGCTCTCAACCTTTCGTCGGTCACCGTTCCCCCCGTGGACGATCTGGACCATCTACCGTAGTCCCCGCGGCCCTGTGGGCGCATCCCGCCCCTGAGGGTCGGTGGATCGCCCCACACAGGCTCCGCCGAACGGCGAGCACCGACCCGTGGGAGACCGGCCGGATCCGGCGAAGGCGCTCGTCGGATCCGACCGCCGGCGATCAGGCGGGGCCGGCGGGGCTCATCCCGGGTCCCAGCACCTGGAAGAACACGAATGTGTTCGTCTCGGCCTCGGGCGCACATCCGCCGGACTCCTGGCAGGCGTCCACCGACTCGATCGTCTTCGTGTCGGCGATCGTGTTCCAGGCCTCGAGGGTACGGACGCGGACCAGCACGACCGGCCACCAAGTGGACTGGAACGACTCCCTTTCCTCGATCACGAAGCTGCGCGGCGGGAGCGTCGCGTTCGACCCCAGCCCACCGAACACGCGTGACAGATCCATGCTGCTGGGCTGGTCGATGCAGTGCGTCCCGCACTGCAGCGTGGACGACGGCGGCGTGAATCCCTTCGGGATCAGGACGTAGAGCTCGCTCACGACCGGACCGCTCGGGGGCGCAACGGCGGCGGGCTCTCCCGCCTCGCAGTTGGTGGACGCGTCGCTGTCGGGCGGCTCCGCGCAGAAGAAGGGGTGGGAGTACTCCAGGTTCACCGTGCGGCCGTTGAACCAGGCCTTCGTGAACCCGATGCTCGAGCAGTCCGGGCCGCCGCTGTTGCACGGGAGCGTGCTCGTGAAGCTCGTCGTCCGCGATCCCGAGGCGATCGCGGAACCGAACGCCAGACCGAACGCCAGCGAGGCGGTTGCCAGCAGGATCAGGCCGACACGGATCGGCCGTGTGCGGAAGACCGTCATGGTGAACCTCCTTGCCGCTCCACGAAGGTGCGCGCGAAAGGGATACGGCCGACGGGCGCCGATGGCTTGCTCATGGACGTCAGACCTCGTTGACCGAGGCCTCCGGGCGGCGCGGGCCCACCAAGAAGTGGGTCTGCGTCACCCCTTTGCCCTTCAGGGCGACGCTTCCACGCGGCTCGAATTCGAAGTCCGCCTGCAGTAACTCGGACACCGCTGTGGAGACGTGGATCCGGTCCGGCTCCGCCGACGCCTCGAGCCGGCTCGCGACGTTCACCGTGTCGCCCCACACGTCATAGGCGAACTTCATGGTCCCGATCACGCCGGCGATCGCCGGACCCGTGTGGATCCCGATCCGGATGCTCCAGCCGCTCGTCGTCGCTTCGTTCACCTGCTCGACGGCGGCGACCATGCCGAGCGCGAGCTGGGCGACCGCTGCGGTATGACTCGGTGCGCCATCGGTGAGTCCTCCCACCGCCAGGTAGGCGTCCCCGATCGTCTTGATCTTCTCGACGCCCACCTGCTCGCACAGGGCGTCGAACTTCGAGAAGAGGAGATTCAGCTCGGCCACCAGAACCTGTGGGTCGAGATCGGCCGATATCTCGGTGAAACCGACGAAGTCGCTGAACAGCACCGTCACCGCGGGATACCGGTCGGCGATCGTCTCCTCGCCCGCCTCCAGCCGGTCGATGATCGCCTGCGGCAGGATGTTGAGCAGCAGCGCCTGCGACCGTGCCCGCTCCTCCTCGAGCTCCTGCGTCAGCTTCGAGAGCAGCTTGGAGGATGCGTCCTGGATCGACTCCATCTGCCGGACGTTCGAATCCATCCGGTCCAACTTCCTGCGGAGTCCCAGGTTCACCTTCTCCAGGTCCCCGGCGGCCGACTCCTCGCCCGATCTGCCTCCCCTCGCTCCCACGATGGCCTACGCGGTGCCCAGCAGCACCGCGACCATGGCCTCGTGGTGCAGCCGGGTGAGCCCCGAGTCCATCGGCGCGATCTCACCGAACGAGTAGAACCCGCAGATCGGCATGGCCCCGCCCAGCTCGGTCCGCGCGATCTCCAGCTCGGTCCCCGTCCGTGTCCCCAGGACCAGCTTGCGGATCACGCACGAGACGAGCAGCGCCGCCTCGGGATCGGCTCCTGTCGGGAAGGCTTTCTGCGCCTTCTGCACGGCGGCCTTCGCGCCGTCGAAGATCTCCTCCGTCATGGCGACCGTGAGCTGGACCGTGGCATCCTGCGGAAGCCCGCCCCATACCGTGATCGATCCGGTGGCTGCGTCGTGGGACGTGGCCACGCGCAGATAGAAGTCCTCCGACCCGTCTTCGAATACGGCCAAGGGGTTGGCGGGCGCCGGCTCGGCGCCGGCCCCCAGGTACCGCTCGTAGAACTCCACGGCGGGCCGACCGTCGATCCCCTGTACGAGGTTGCCGGATGCGAGGGTGACCTTGGCCCGCTTGCCCACGGGCCGCCACCCGGTCTCGACCCCGAACGAATACGCGAGGGCTCCGGAGAAGAGGAGCACGGGGACACCGTCGGCCACGATCCGGTCGTTGCAGAACTGGCGTGCCCCTCCCGTGTCGGCGATGGTGGCCGAGGATCCCCCGCCCAGGACCCCGACGCCCTCGCCCAGCTCAGCGCGCAACGCTGTGAACAGGGCTCCCGTATCGGCGTCGATCGCCGGCATCGTCACGCAGAGCTTCGGTTGCTGATCGGTCTTGCCGCGAGCCTCCTTGACCGCGTCTCGAGCCGCCCCTTCGGGATCGGTGTGGAGACCGGTGCCCAGCCCCGCCGAGATGTCGACGCTGTCGGACGCGAACAGGGCCAGCATGACCGAGCCCTCCTGGAACCCCAGGACCGAGGACATCTCCGCCGCCGAGGTCGACCCGATCAGCTCGACGTCGGGGTAGACCTCCATGACCGCGGCGATCAGTCCCGCCGGGTCCGCCTCGTGGGTCGAGAAGAGGAAGCCCCCCTTGGGCACGTCGTTGCCGAGCTCGCGGGCACACTGGCCGAGCGCCTCGGCGAGGGCATCCCCGGCGTCCACATCGACGCTGTGTCCGACGACCATCCGAAACATGGTCCGTAGCCTACGCCGCCGCGCATCCCCTGCGACTGGCAGAGCAAGGGGGAGCTAGCTCGTCGCGTCGGTCGCGGCGGCGTGTTGAGAACGACCGGCACCGGCGGTCACCGACTCGACTGGCGGGAGCCCGGGACCGCGTGGTACAGCTCTCGGCATGCCGGACGAACAGCGCTTCCTCACCATGGATGACGGCGTGCGCATCGCGATCTCGTTGTTCCTGCCGGAGAGCCCCGGCCCATGGCCGGTGGTGTTCGAGGCCCGGCCGTACCGCAAGGACGACCTCACCGTGGGTGCGGTCCCGCTGTACCGAAGGCTGGTGGCCGAGGGGGATCTGGCCGTCTGCCGCGCAGACGTTCGAGGCACCGGGTCATCTGGCGGCGTCGCGGAGGCCGAGTACACCGAGCGGGAGCTGAAGGATTGGGTCGAGGTGATCGCCTGGCTCGCCGACCAACCGTGGTCCAACGGCAAGGTCGGGATGTACGGGACATCCTACTCAGGGTTCAACTCCCTGCAGGTGGCCGCCCTGGACCCGCCGGCGCTGAAGGCGATCATCCCGATCTACGCCACGGACCGCCGCTACACCGACGACGTGCACTTCGGCGGCGGCGTGCGCCGAGGCATCGACTTCGTCGACTACCCCATGATGATGGTGGCCATGAACGCCCTGCCGCCGGTGCCGGCGGTGTGGGGCGCGACCTGGCGGGAGGCGTGGGCCGACCGCCTGGAGGCGACCGAGCCGTGGCTGCTGGGGTGGCTCGAGCATCAGAACGAGGACGACTTCTGGCGGCACGGCTCGGTGTTCTTCGACTACGAGAAGATCACGGCCGCCACGATGATCGTGGCGGGCCATACCGACGGCTACCACAACATGGCGTTCCGCGGCTACGAGCGGCTCACCGGACCCAAGCGGCTGCTCTTCGGGCCGTGGAGCCACATGAGTCCCCGGATGTCGATGCCGGGGCCGCGGATCGACCACGTGCCCGAGATGATCCGGTGGTGGCGGCGCTGGCTCGCCGACGAGGACAACGGCGTGGACAGGGAGCCGGGCATCGTGATGTTCGTGCGGCGCTCGACCCGCCCAGAACCCGACCTGGAGGACTGGCGGGGGGAGTGGCGTCACGAGCCGGAGTGGCCGGCGTCCCGGCTGCGCCCCGACCGGCGGGTGCTGGCCGACGCGCCGGCGCGGCCGCTGTCCGAGGACCTCACCGTGCGCGGCGACGTCGGCATCGCGGGGTCGATCTGGTGTGCGGAGGCGCTGCCCTTCGGACCCCCGTGGGACCAGCGGGAGGACGAGGCCTTCTCGCTCGTCTACGACTGGGCGCCGCTGGATGAGGATCTGGAGATCATGGGCCATCCCGTCGTGGAGCTGACGCTCACGTCGTCGGCGCCCGTGGCCTTCGTGTCCGCGAAGCTCTGCGACGTCTTCCCCGACGGCACCTCCGCGCTCGTGTCGCGGGGGATCCTGAACCTCACGCACAGGGACGGGCACGAGTCGCCGGTGGCTCTGATACCGAGGGTCCCCACGAAGGCGACCGTCGAGCTGGACGCCACGTCGTGGATCTGGGAGCCCGGTCACCGGGTGAGGCTCGACATCGCCGGCAGCGATTTCCCGAGCAGCTGGCCTCCGCCCGAGGCGGCCATCATCACGGTCGACCCGGGGGCCTCCGCGTTGATCCTGCCGGTGATGGACGGCGCGCCGGTGGCCGAGCCGCCCACCTTCCCGGCCGGCGACGCGCACGCCGACCGGCCCGAGCGGGTGGAGTGGCAGATCCGGCGCGATGTGCTGCGACGCGAGACCACGGTGTCGATCGACCACGGCGGCAAGCGGGGACGCGTCGGCGACATCGAGTGCGCCGACGCCTACCGGGGAGAGATCGGGGTGCGATGGAACGAGCCCGGGATCGCGTGGGCCAGGGGGGAAGCCAGCTTCGAGATCACGTTCCCCGAAGCCAACGTTCGGACCGAGTCGAGGGGCGAGCTGCGCTCAGACGCCGGCACGTGGACCCTCTGGCTGGAACTGGACGTGTACGACGGGGCGGAATGCATCGCGCAGCGTCGGTGGGAGCGCACGCTCCCCCGCGACCTGCAGTAGCGCGGCCGATTGGCTAGCCGGGTAGCTTCGATGCGAGGACGTCCAGCTGCTCGATCGCGGGCGGTGTCGCGAACAGCTCATCGGCCCTCGCCATCAGTGCTTCGGCGACCCGACCGGACAGGTGCGCCTGGCGACCCGCGTCATCGGGAAAGACGTCGAAGATACCGAAGGTGGACGGACCCATGCGGACCGCGAACCAGGCCACGGTGTCGGGCTCGTCCTCCACCAGGGGCAGACCGCCGAGCAGGAACTCCTCCACGTCGCCCTCCTTGCCGGGCTTGGCTTCCATACGAACAAGTAGTCCGACCTTGACCATGGCAGGCTCCTCTCTCTGGGGCCCCGTTCGATAGGGCCTCAGGGGACTATGCCACCTTCGCCTGCTGCTCGACGGCCCGTCGCCCCGGTGCCCGTTAAGCTGCAGCGCAGAAGGCCGGTCGTCACGGAAGGGGACCTCATGAGCGACGCCACGCAGACGAACGCCCTGCAGCAGACGCCGTTCTTCGCCGGGCTGCCGGCGGAGGAGCTCGAAGCGATCGCCGACGTCGGCAATACGGTGACGTTCGAGCCCGGCGATGTGATCGTCGCCGAAGGGGAGATGGGCGACGGCATGTACGTCGTGCTCTCGGGCACCGCAGAGGTCGACATCGGCGGTCGGTTCCACACCCTCACGCCGGGGGATTTCTTCGGAGAGATGGCCTTGATCAGCAGCCGGAAACGCATCGCTACGGTGACGGCGACCGAGCGGGTCGATGCGTTGCGGATCCCCGCCGACGCGTTCCAGGCGTTCCTGCTCGAGCACCCGAGCGTGGCGGTCTCGATGCTCAAGGAGATCGTCGACCGCCTCCGCGAGGTGGAGCAGCGCATCGACGCATGGATGGCGAACTGACGCCCCTGGGCATACTTGGCATAGCAGAGGGGCCCGACCTTGCGGCCGGGCCCCTCTTTTCGCGCTCGAAGCTCGTCCTCAGACGGCCTTGACGTTCGCGGCCTGTGGGCCCTTCTGGCCCTGGGTCACGTCGTACTCGACGCGCTGCCCCTCGTCGAGGT
>JBDUEF010000091.1:0-7809 GCA_040002535.1 Actinomycetota bacterium
GCGTAGCGGTAGTCCCAGTTGCGCTCGCCGCCCACGGCCTCGGGCAGCGACGTGGTGGGCGCAGCCACGATCGCACCGGTGGGCTGGTACGCGAGCGCCTGCAGGACCCGACCGCTGTGGTACACGAGGTCCTCCCACGGGCCCTCGTAGGCCTGATGCGCGCCAGACCAGGATCTCCATGCGGCGACGGTGCCCTCGAGCGCGTCGGCGATCTCCGCCGGGGACCAGATCCGCGGCGGCGCCTGCTCCAGCGTCCGATGATGCAGGGCGAACGAGGTCTCCTCGCCCTCGCGCAGTCGCAGCCGCGTCCGCGCGGTGGAGCCGTCGAGATCCCACGCCGCGAGCGAGGACAGGGTGAGCACCGCAGGGCCCCCGCGGACCTCGAGGCCGCCCGGCACGGCGGCCAGCAGCGGACGGATGAGTCCGTACTCGGGCCTGGGCGCGAACTCCGACGTCACCTCGACCTCGCCCGCGGTGCACCGGACGCTGCGCACGAGCAGGCCCGGCGCGTCTCGGCCCAGGTCGTGGCCCTCGACGCTGCGGTCCACCACCATCGCCTCGGTGAGGACCACCGTGCCGGTCGCGGTCCGGAGCGTGGCCTCCAGCACCATCGAGCGGTCGAGGTAGCGCCGCGAGGTCGACCGCACCCCGTCGGGCCGGATCGACCAGTGGCCCGCTCGCTCGTCCAACGTACGCGCGAACACCGACGGGCCGTCGAACCGGGGCAGGCACATCCAGTCCACAGAGCCCTCACGGCTGGTGAGGGCGGCGACGTGACAATCGGACAGGAGCGCATAGTCGGCGATCGGCGTCGTGGTCATCGAGCGGCTCCCGCACGCTGCGCGCGAGCCGCGTCCGTCACGGCCTCGGAGGTGAACCCGAACTTCGTCTGCAGGTCCTTCAGTGGAGCCGACGCGCCGAAGGTGTCTATCCCCACGACCGTGCCGTCGATCCCGACGTAGCGCTCCCACCCGAAGGTCGACGCCTGCTCCACCGCCACGCGCGCGCGGACCTGGCGTGGGAGCACCTGGTCGCGATAGTCGGCGGGCTGCCGCTCGAACAGTGCCCAGCTCGGCATGGACACCACGCGCGCGGGGATGCCCTCGGCGCCGAGCTTCTCGTAGGCCGCGACCGCGAGCGAGAGCTCGGTTCCGGTGGCCATGAGGATGACCTCCGGCGTGGCCCCGTCCTCGGGATCGGCGAGCACGTACGCGCCGCGCCGCAGACCCGAGGCCGGCGCGAACCGCTCACGGTCGAGCGTGGGCATGGCCTGCCGCGACACGACCATGCAGACCGGATCGTGGTGGGACTCCATGGTCACGCGCCACGCCTCGGCCACCTCGTTCGCGTCGCCCGGCCGGATGGTCACGAGGCCGGGCATGGCGCGTAGACCCGCCAGTTGCTCGATGGGCTGATGCGTGGGCCCGTCCTCCCCCACCCCGATCGAGTCGTGCGTGAAGACCGTCACCGCCGGGATCTCCATCAGCGCCGCCAGGCGGATCGGCATCTTCGCGTATTCGGAGAAGATGAGGAACCCGGCGCCGAACGAGCGCAGCTTCGACAGCGCCATCCCGTTCACGATCGAGCCCATCGCGTGCTCGCGGATCCCGAAATGCAGGTTCCGGCCGCCGGGCTCCTGGGCCGAGAGGTCGCCGGCGCCCTCGAACGTCAACCGGGTCTTCGTCGAGGGCGCGAGGTCGGCCGCCCCGCCCACGAGCCACGGGATGCGCGTAGCGAGCGCGTTCAGCACCTGCCCGGAGGCCTCTCGTCCAGCGAGCCCCTTCGGGTCGGCCGGGAAGGCGGGGATGTCCGTGTCCCAGCCCTCGGGCAGCTCGCGCCGCTGCATGCGCAGCAGCTCGTCGGCCAAGTCGGGGTGCGAGACTCGGTAGCCCTCGAAGGCACCGAGCCACTCGGCGCGCGCGTCGGCGCCCCGCGCCCCGACGCCGGCACGGAACGTCTCGTAGACCTGCTCGGGCACCAGGAAGGTCGCGTCCTCGGGCCAGCCGTACCCACGCTTGGTGGCGCGGATCTCCTCGTCGCCGAGCGGTTCGCCGTGCGCGGCGCTCGTGTCCTGCTTCGTCGGTGCGCCGTAGGCGATATGGCTGTCCACGATCACGAGGGTCGGCCTCGAGGTCTCCACGCGGAAGGCCTCGAAGGCACGGGCGAGCGCCTCGGTGTCGTTCGCGTCGGAGACCCGCACGACGTTCCAGCCGTAGGCCAGGAACCGTGTGCCCACGTCCTCGGTGAAGGCCAGCGAGGTGTTGCCCTCGATCGTGATGTGGTTGTTGTCGTAGATCCAGCACAGGTTCGATAGCTTCAGATGCCCTGCGAGCGAGGCCGCCTCGGCGCTCACACCCTCTTGCATGCAGCCGTCGCCGCCGAGCGAGTACACGTCGAAGTCGAACATCTCGAAGCCCGACCGGTTGAAATACGCAGCCTGCCACCGCGAGGCGATGGCCATGCCGACGGACGTGGCGAACCCAGCCCCCAGGGGGCCGGTGGTGGTCTCCACACCCGAGGTCCACCGGTACTCGGGGTGCCCCGGCGCTCGGGACCCGAGCTGACGGAATCGCCGCAGGTCGTCCAGGGACACGGTAGGTTCGCCCACGGTCTCGTACGCGGGATTCACCGCCGTGACCCCAGCCAGATGCAGCATCGAGTACAGCAGCGTGGAGGCGTGTCCGGCCGACAGGACGAACCGGTCCCGGTTGGGCCAGATCGGGTCCTGCGGGTCGAACCGCAGGAACCGCTGCCACAGCGCGTAAACCACCGGAGCCATCGCCATCGGCGTGCCCGGATGGCCCGAGTTCGCTGCCTGGACGGCGTCCATGCACAGCGTGCGGATCGTGGCGATCGCCAGGGCGTCCGGATCGGCGGTGAGCGCGGGACTGAGGTCGGCGGTCATGGCGGGTCCCTTCGGTTCGGGTAACGACTTCCGGTCCATGTGCCCCCGCCGAGCGTTACTTCACGACCCCGTGCGCTGGAGGCGTAGGCTGCACGATGCCATGCGCCGCCGGATCACGCAGATCCGCGAGGCTGAGGGTCAACGATCCGCCCGCCACACCGTAGCGTGTAACGCATCCTTCGCCCCGGGGGACGCAAGGCCCGTCATCGACCACCCGACGGAAGAGGCCGCACGATGGATGGTACCGACATCGCAGGCGCCGCGCCGGTCCTTGCCGTGGACCTGGGCGGGACCAACGCGCGCGTCGCGTTGGTGAACGTCGACGGAACCATCGTGACCCGCCGCACGGACCCCACCCGTCGCGAGGAGATGCACCCCGACGCGCTCGTCGCGGCCATCCGTGAGACCACGGCGGGGACGGACGCGGCCAGCGCGGTCGTGGGCGTCCCCGGCCGGGTCGACCACGCGAACGGCCGCCTGGAGTTCGCGCCGAACCTGCCCTCGCACTGGGCCGCTCACCTGACCGAGGAACGACTGTCCGACGCCGTGGGCATACGCGTCCGGCTCGCGAACGACGCGGACCTGGCGGCCGTCGGCGAGTACCGGTTCGGGGCCGGACGCGGCACGTCCGACATGGTGTACCTCACGCTGTCCACCGGGGTGGGGACCGGCGTGATCCTGGGCGGCGAGCTCGTGCACGGCCGGCGGTCCCTGGCCGAGGCCGGCCACACGATCCTCGCGCGCGACTCCGCGTTCCCCACGTTCGAGCAGCAGGCATCCGGGACGGCGCTGAGCCGCCTCGCCGCCGAAGCCGGCCTCGCCGAGCGCGGGGGTGACCTCGTCAAGCGCGTGTCGGCCGGCGATCGCGGGGCCGCGGCCGCCTGGTGGGAGCTGTGTCAGGCCGCCGGCGCCGGTGTGGCGAGCCTCGCGCACCTGTTCTCGCCCGAGGTCGTCGTGATCGGCGGGGGGCTCGGGCTCACCGGCGACCTGCTGTACGAACCCCTGCGCGCCGCGCTCCTGGCGTACGGCCCGCGCGAGCTGCCGGAGCCGATCCGCATCGTCCGCGCCGAGCTCGGCGACGACGCCGGCCTCTCGGGTGCCGCGGGATGGGTCTCGACGTTCCGCCCGTACGCCATGCCGGCCATGACCTACGCAGGAGATCGACAGGAGGAGATCGTCACATGACCGTGTCCACGAGACAGCTCACCGACGCCGGCCAGAGCATCTGGCTTGACAACATCCGCAAGGGCCTGCTGGCCGAGGGAACGTTGGAGGACTACATCCGGGACCTCGACGTCACGGGCGTCACTTCCAACCCCTCGATCCTGGAGAAGGCGATCGCAGGCAGCGACGAGTACGACGTCGCCGTACGCGCGCACGCGGCTGCGGGCGTCACCGACCCCGAGCAACTCGTGTTCGCGCTCGCCCTCGATGACTTGGGGGCCGGCGCCGATCTGCTCCTGCCGATCTTCGACGCCACCGGTGGCCGCGACGGGTACGTGAGCGTGGAGGTCTCCCCCGACCTCGCGCACGACGCCCCCGGGACCGTGGTGGCGGGGAGAGCGCTGTTCGCGCAGGCCGGCCGGCCCAACGTCATGATCAAGGTTCCGGGCACAGCGGCCGGCCTGGTGGGGGTCGAGGAGCTCATCGCCGTCGGCATCCCGGTCAACGTCACGCTCCTGTTCTCGCCCGGCCACTACCTCGGCGCCGCCGAGGCGTACCTGCGCGGCATCGAGCGCCGGCGGTCACAGGGGCTCCCGCTCGCCGTGGGATCGGTGGCGAGCGTCTTCGTGAGCCGGTGGGACACCGCCGCCGACGTCCGCATCCCCGCTGAGCACCACGGCTCGCTCGGCATCCACATGGTGCAGAAGACCTTCGGCGTCTTCCGAGACGTGATGGGGTCCGAGCGGTGGCAGAAGCTCGAGGCCGGCGGCGCGATCCCGCAGCGACCGTTGTGGGCCAGCACGTCGACGAAGGACCCGGACTTGCCTGACACCTACTATGTCGGCCGCCTCGCGGCGCCGGGATCGGTGGATACGGTGCCGGAGCCGACCCTGCTCGCCTTCGCCGAGCACGGGATGGCCGAGGCACCGCTCGAGCCCGACCTGGCGCACGCGGAGCGGGTGATCGCTGAGATCGCCGCGCACGGCGTAGACGTGGAGCTGCTGGCGGCCGACCTCCAGCGGCAGGGCGCGCAGGCGTTCAGCGCCTCGTGGGCCTCGCTGCTTGCAGAGGTCGGCGCCAAGATGACGAAGCTCGCCGCAGCCTGAGGCGCGCTGCTACGACTGACGGCCAAGAGACGGAGGAAGGAGCACGCAGATGCAGTTGGGCATGGTTGGTCTCGGACGGATGGGCGCGAACCTCACGAGGCGGCTGATGGGCGCCGGCCACGAGGTCGTGGTCTTCGACGTGAACGAAGGATCGGTGCGCGAGCTCGAGGCCGAGGGCGCGATCGCGTCGGCCTCGCTCGAGGACTTCGTGGGCAAGCTCGCCGCCCCGCGCGCGGCCTGGATCATGGTGCCGGCGGCCTTCGCCGGCAGCACCGCCGATCAGCTCCATGACCTCATGCAGGCCGGCGACATCGTGATCGACGGCGGCAACAGCTACTACCGCGACGATGTCGACCGCAGCACACGGTACGCCGATAGGGGCGTGCACTACGTGGACGTCGGCACCAGCGGTGGGGTCTTCGGCCTCGAGCGCGGGTTCTGCCTCATGATCGGCGGCCCCGACGAGATCGTGCGCCATCTCGACCCGATCTTCTCGGCGCTCGCACCCGGCAGCGGCGCTGCCGAGCGTACGCGGGGCCGCACCGACGACGCTCGCAGCACCGCCGAGGCCGGGTACCTGCACTGCGGCCCGTCCGGCGCCGGCCACTTCGTGAAGATGGTGCACAACGGCATCGAGTACGGGCTGATGGCGGCCTACGCGGAGGGCCTGAACGTCCTTCGGCATGCGAACGCCGGCGCCGCCGACCGAGAGGCCGACGCCGAGACCGCCCCGCTGCGCGACCCCGAGTACTACCGCTACGACATCGACGTCGCCGAGGTGGCCGAGGTCTGGCGCCGCGGCAGCGTCGTGAGCAGCTGGCTCCTGGATCTGACCGCTGCCGCCCTGCGGCAGGACCCCGCGCTGGAGGGCTTCTCGGGCCGTGTCTCCGACTCGGGCGAGGGTCGGTGGACGATGCTCGCCGCCATCGACGAGGGCGTGCCTGTGCACGTCCTCTCCGCCGCGCTCTACGACCGGTTCGAGTCCCGCGGCGAGGCCGACTTCGCCAACAAGGTGCTGTCGGCCATGCGCAGCGAGTTCGGCGGCCACGCCGAGAAGACCTCCTGACCGAGGCTTCGGACGCAGAGCGACGACGGATCGGAGGGACCGCGACATGCACGTCATGACCGAGAAGATCACCCGGACGCCGGAGTGGCGCGCCCTCGAGGCCCGCCGCGACGCCGGCGGCGATCGGCACCTGCGCGACCTGTTCGCCGAGGATCCGACCCGGGGCCAGACCATGACCCTGGAGGCCGTCGACCTGTTCTTGGACTACGCGAAGCACCGCGTGGACGCGGAGACGATCGGGCTGCTGCTCGGTCTCGCGGACCGCGCCGGCCTTCGCGATCGGATCGACGCGATGTTCCGCGGAGACCGGATCAACGTCACCGAGGATCGGGCCGTGCTGCACGTTGCACTGCGCGCACCTCGGGACGCGGTCATCGAGGTCGACGGCCGCAACGTCGTCCCCGAGGTCCACGACGTCCTGGACCGGATGGGCGGCTTCTCCGACCGTGTACGGGACGGCGACTGGACCGGCGCCACCGGAAAGCGGATCCGCAACGTCGTGAACATCGGGATCGGCGGGAGCGACCTCGGGCCCGCCATGGCCTACGAGGCGCTGCAAGACTTCTCCGACCGCTCCATGACCTTCCGGTTCGTCTCGAACGTGGACGGCACCGACATCGCCGAGGCCACCCGCGACCTCGACCCCGCCGAGACCCTGTTCATCGTGAGCTCGAAGACGTTCGGCACGATCGAGACGCTCACGAACGCCGGAAGCGCACGCGACTGGCTCACCGCGACCCTCGGGGACGCGGCGGTCGCCAAGCATTTCGTCGCGGTGAGCACCAACACGGAGAAGGTGGCCGCGTTCGGGATCGACGCCGCCAACATGTTCGGTTTCTGGGATTGGGTCGGGGGCCGCTACTCGGTCGGCTCTGCGATCGGCCTGTCGTTGATGATCGCGATCGGGGCCGAACGGTTCCGCGAGATGCTCGCGGGCTTCCACGCGATGGACGAACACTTCCGCACCGCCCCGTTCGACCGCAACATGCCCGTGCTGATGGGGCTCCTCGGTGTCTGGTACGGCAACTTCCTCGACGCGGAGACGCTCGCGATCCTGCCCTACAGCCAGCACCTCGGGAAGCTGCCGGCGTACCTGCAGCAGCTCGACATGGAGTCCAACGGCAAGTCGGTCGATCTCAACGGCAGACCGGTCGACCACCAGACCGGGCCGGTCGTGTGGGGCACGCCGGGGACGAACGGCCAGCACGCCTACTACCAGCTGATCCACCAGGGCACGAAGCTGATCCCCGCCGACTTCATCGGCTTCGAGCGTCCGAACCACCCCGTCGGCCACCATCATGACCTCCTCATGGCGAACCTCTTCGCCCAGACCGAGGCGCTCGCGTTCGGCAAGACGCGTGAGCAGGTCGAGGCCGAGGACGTCCCGGCTGAGCAGATCCCGCACCGCACGTTCGCGGGCAACCACCCCACGTCGACGATCCTGGCCCCGGAGCTGACCCCGAACGTCCTGGGCGAGCTGATCGCGCTCTACGAGCACAAGGTGTTCACGCAGGGGACGATCTGGGGGATCGACTCGTTCGACCAATGGGGCGTGGAGCTCGGCAAGG